>DATAED010000382.1:0-15190 GCA_036258195.1 Ktedonobacterales bacterium | reverse complement strand
CATCCAGATATTGCTGCACCAGCGACTGGAAGCGCGCGCTATTGCCAGGCTCCATGCTGAATCCCGGGGGCGACCAGAAGATGACATACGCGGTGAAGCTGTGCATCACCGGGCCAGAATGATAGCTGACACCGCGACAGTGTGAGCCGCACTCATTGAAGTTGAGCACGGTCGTGGTGGCGGGCTGCGCCACCACGGGCTGTGGCGATCCTTGCAGATTCGCCGCACACAGGTAGTTCCCTGCGGGCACGTCGCGCAGCGTGTAGCGCCCCTGCGCATCGGTATCGCCGCTATAGCGCGTCGGCGGGTTGTCGCTGGCCTGCGCGGCTGGCGAGTTGTCCCAGCAGACGACGGGCGCATTGGGGATGGGGTTGTAGGTGTGGCTGTCGATCACCTGCCCACTGAGCGCTCCACTGAGCAGGGTCAGCGCCGGGCAGGACTCCGCGCCCGTCTGCGTCGCGCAGATCGGGTTCGCCGCCGCGTCGGATGTCTGGGGGGTCGAGGCGACGGTGGGGCCGAGGTCGAGATGATAGGCGCTGGCGTAGTGTGGCGAGACGGAGATGCTGAGGGTGGTGTAGCGCGGCGCGCTCACCTGGCACGTGTAGTCGCGCCCGCGCAGCAATCGCAGGCTGTAGTGTCCCTGCGCGTCGGCGTGCGTCTGCGCCTGCCCGCAGTCGATCGCGGCCCCTGCCAGCGGCTGACTGCTCATCTTTCCGGCTTCGAGCTGCGCCAGACTCTGCCCGTAGACCACGCCATAGACGCGCGTGGCTGTCACTGGCAGCACCTGCACGACCTGCGCGGGCCGCGTGACCACTCCCACCGCCAGCAGCGCGGCGCCCAGCGTCGCCACAATCATCAGCAGGCTCACCGCCACACGTAGCACCACGTTGGGCCGCCTTCGGCGTCGCACGGGTGGCGGGGCAGGCGGCGCATACAGCGGGGCCTGATACTGCGGATACGGCTGGTATTGGGGATACTGCGGATACGGCTGGGGATAGTCTGGATACTTCTGGCGCTCTGGAGCCTGTGGATAGGTCGGAGGATACTGCGGGTACGGCGAGGCGCCGGGATTCCCGGCGTTCTCTGGATTCTGTGGATACATCTCACGCTCGCTTCGGCGCATCGGACACGGCGGACGTGGCGCAGTCGCTGACCGATCAGCGACTCTCCACGCCAGCGAGTCGCACGCTCACTATACCAGACGCGCCAGAACGATGGCGCAACGCGCCCCCCAGGTGGACGAGATGAGCCGCACGTTGCCCATCTGACCGCTAGCGAGATGGAGGCGCCATGTCGTAGGAACGACCTGCAAAGAGAGCAGCCCGGAAGACATATTGACATGGCAACGAGTATGGAGAGGTAGGTAAACCGCGCGTCTATGACCGGCTAAATGAGAGGCGGGAAGTACAATTCGTTGTGGTGTGAGCGCCTGATTGGCGGTTCCATGGTAGCGCGTCCCCTTCACCCTTGTTATCGGGCGATCGGCTCCGCTGGCTCTGCTGTAGGCGCCGGGATAGGCCACTCATGCGTCTGCGCTGTCTCGATCCACTCACTGATGATGACTTGCGCCATCGCCACGGCTTGCTCAGGCGTCTCACCATCTGCCATAGCGCCCGGCAGGTCTGGAACCTCTACAATCCAGGCTTGATCGGGCTCACTCCAATACAGATGCATGCGGTATTTATACATAGCCGTCGTCTTTCTCGCGTCGCTCATCTCTAACGTTAGTGTCCATGCTTGTGCAGCAGTTCGCGCACCTGCTTGACCTGATAGGACTTCGCCTTTCCGCTCTTGCCAGGTTGCACATTCACGACCTCCCCTGGACGATCAGGATGGATGAAGATGTGATGGGAGCCTTTTTGCCGATCTTCGATATACCCCACATGTGGGAGCAGCGCGCACAGGTCGCGAAAGGCGATGCTTGCATCTGCCTGGCCGCTCATGACCTGCTGTAAGGTCTTCTCCCAGTGCGCCATCGCCACCCCCTCCTCAGTCGAAGGCAGCATAGCAGAAAACGGCGCGCGTCGCCATGCCGTAGCCCTCAGCCCTTCGGGCCAGCGCAATTGACACCCGGCGCGGGCCAGCCCTATCCTGTACTGGCTGGTGGCCGCTGTCTGCGCGCTCCGGGCGTGCTGGCGTGGCCGGGCTTGCTCTGTGATGGCGAACCGATGGCAGGCTGATGGCGAGAGTGGCGAGGAGACGCGCATGCCGGGTGACTATCCCCCGCGAGAGCCTGGCGGCTCGCGCTGGCGTGGCCCTGCCCCGCGCGGCGACCGTCCCGGCGCCAGCGGCTCGCGCAGCTACCCCTCTGGCGCGCCCTATCGCCAGCCGCCGCAGGGGCCGACGATGCGCCCCGGCGTATCCGGCGCTCGCCCGCGACCACCCTTCGGGCCTGAACGCTCCAGCGCCAACGTCTATCGCCCCTACGACTCCGCCGCCTATCCGGATGGCAAGCGTCTGCCCGACGCCTCCGCGCGCTGGAGCGCGGATCCCTTCGCCACGAGCGTGCCCGATGGGCTGACCTCGTCGCGCATGGAGGCCATCCATCGCAAGGCCAATGGCTTCGCGCCCTTTCATGATGGCAATGTCGGACACCTCTGGCGTGGCGAGGTCATGTCGCTGGTGGGCGAAGGCGCGCTGAGCGTCGGCGTCATCATCTGGCTGGCCTATCTCACCGCGTCGCCGTGGGCGGTGCTGGCCGCCGTCATCGCATTTGGCTTTCCCTACGTCATCGCTGGCCCCTTCGCCGCCGCCTTCGAGAATGTGCGCGAGCCGAGTCGCATGCTGGCCTGGCTGGGCCGCGTGCGCGTCGTCGCCGCGCTGGGCATCGTGGCCATGCACTTTCTGACGCTCTACCCCATCCTCTATGTGCTGCTTTTCACGCTCGGCGCCAGCAGCCGCATCCGCCAGTCGCTGCGTGTAGCCGCCACCCACGTCTGCCTGGCTCCCGGCGAGCTGGAGCTGGTGGCCAATGATCTCTACATCGGCTCGGCGGCGGCCACTGTGATCGGGCCGCTGCTCGGCTCGATCCTCTTTCTGGCGCTGGGTGATCGCATCATCCTGGTCGGGCTGGCTGCCGCGCTGCTCTTCCTGCTGGCCGGCAACTCCGATGGCTTCCTCGATGCGCTGCCAGAGGCGCAGCGCGGCTTCTTGCAGGCCACGCCCGCCGTCGTGGCGCCCGACGACGCCACGCGCGACGATCTGCTGCGCGCCGCCCGCAGCGATGGCGAGCGCGACCTGAGCGCCACCGCCCTCGCAGCCGAGCTGACCGGCAGCCTGGCCACCGCGCAGCCGCTGACCGAGGAGCAGCGCGAGCTGGCCCTGCCAGAGTGGTACCAGCAGGGGCCAACCAACGCGGCGCAGGCCATGGCTGAGATTCGCGCCGGGCTGGGACTGGCAGGCGGGCGCAAGTCGAGCGCGACGGCGCTGCTGGCGTTGCTGGCCCTGGCGCTGGTGGGCGGCGGGCTGAGCGCGCTGGAGGTTTTCTATCTGGGCGACCAGCTCAACCTGCCCGCGCTCTACCTGGGTGTGCTAGCGGCGTTGGAGGCTGGCGGTCTGGCGCTGGGCGCGCTCATCGCGCAGTGGCCGATGTTCAGCAAGATGGGGCCGCGTCGCATCTTGCTGGGGCTGGCGCTGACAGGGATCGCGCTGGCCATCTTCGGCGCGACCTCCTTCGCGCCGCTGGCGTTCGCAGCGGCGCTGGGCATGGGGGTGGCCAACGCGCTGGCCGTGACAGGCGCCCGCCAGGCATTGCGCGTAGGGCGCGATGGCGTCGAGCGGCGCGCCATCAGCGCGGCGGAGAGCTTCTACATCGCCTGCATCAGCCTCTTTGGCGCGCTGCTCTTCACCATCTTCTACGCTGGCGTTAGCCGCCTGCACCTCGGCAGCCATGCGATCTTCCCCGGTCTGTCGCTCAGCCTGCTCTTCAGTATAGCGGGGGTGGGCCTGGCGCTGATCGCCCTGATGCTGATGGTCAACCCCGGCGTGCGCGACCACGTCGACGACGACCTGCCGCTGCACGCCAAGAAGCGCAAGGAGCGCATCGAAGAGGTATCGGGCAAGCAGCAGGCGGTCGGCGGCCTGTGGGATGACCACGAGATGGATGGCGGCGACGACTACGACGACTACCAGGATGACGAGCGCGGCTACACCGGCGAATACGATGCCGACGGCTACGACGACGAGGACGACGACTACGACGAGCCACCCACGCGCGGCGCTGGCCCGCGTCGCCCCGCTGGCCGCCCGCCCTTCGCTCCCCGCGACCGCTGGTAGGCCGAGCGTCCATGCAGCGCACAAATAGTGCAGGCGTCGCCTGCACTATTGACGTGGTAGCAGGACATATCTCCACTGACGCCAACCGCGCCAATTGTGCAATCGCCCGTTGCACAATTGGCGCGCTTCATCCAAGGTTGGCGCAGCAGCCTACCGTAGCGCCAGACCCGCTGGGCAAAGATCATTTCCCTCTCCCAGAGGGGCAGGGGTGAGGGTCGCGACAAAAAGCATCGACGCACAGGTGAACGGTGGTTAAACTACCACACACCGCCTGTGACAGCGGCATGCGGGCAATTGCAATCGCCCATCACACCGTGCGCCGATGCTCCGCAACTCCCCTCTCCCGCCTTGGCGGGAGAGGGGCTGGGGGTGGGGGCTACCGCTCCTCGCCCTGCTCGATGGGCGCGCCGACCAGATTGCCCCACTCCGTCCATGAGCCGTCGTAGTTGCGCACGTTCGGATAGTCGAGCAGTTGGGTCAGCACGAACCACGTGTGCGCCGACCGCTCGCCGATGCGGCAGTAGGTGATGACCGGCTTGTCCGCCGTGACGCCCTTGCCGCCATAGATCGCGGTCAGCTCCTCGACCGACTTGAACGTGCCATCCGGGTTGGCTGCCGTGGACCACGGAATGCTCTTCGCGCTGGGGATGTGGCCGCCGCGCTGCGCGCCCTCCTGCGGATAATTGATCATGTGCAGCAGCTTGCCCGTGAACTCATCGACCGAGCGCACATCTACCAGCGCGCCCTGCTTGGCCTCCAGCGCGTCCTCCACCTGGCGACGGAACGCGCGCAGCTTCAGATCTGGCTCCTGCGCCGCATACTGGGTCGCGCCGAAGCTCGACGCATCCTTCACATACGGGCGGCCCTCCGCCTCCCACTTCGTGCGCCCGCCATTCATGATGCGCAGGTCGCGGTGGCCGTACATGCGGAACAGCCAAAAGCTGTATGCCGCGTACCAATTGCTCTTGTCGCCGTAGAGCACGACCGTCGTCTCCGGCGTGATGCCATAGCGGCTCATCAGCGCCTCGAAGGCCGCCTTATCCACGAAGTCGCGCCGCACCGGATCCTGCACATCGACATGCCAATCGAGCTTGACCGCGTTCTGGATGTGCCCGATCTCGTAGAGCAGCGGATCCTCATCCGCCTCCACGATGCGCACATGAGGGTCATTGAGATGGTCGGCCACCCATTGGGTATCTACCAGCGTCTCAGGATGCGCATAGCCTGCGTGGCTCTGGGCGCTCGCTGCTCCGGTCGTCGCCTGCGTGCTGGTCATATCTCATGCTCCTGTTCTGCTGCTCTTGGCGCCGCTCACGTAGAATCGAGCTTCCCCTCCCGTGTCGGGTCAGCGCGTCGCAGTGGTTGGTGAGGCGGTCGCCCCGTCGAGATAGAGTATAGCTGCCCTATTGTTAACATATCAAGTCAACAAACTGGACAATCTTGCGCATGGCGCGATGGTTGGAACGATGGTCAGCCGCGCCACTCGTCGCGCAGCAGCCCATAGTGGCGCTCATCCAGGAAGCGCCCACGCCAGGCAAAGCGCTGGCGGAGCGTGCCTTCGTGGGTGAAGCCGAGCGTGCGCAGCAGCCCCTGCGAGCGCGCGTTGGCGTCGTCCACCGACGCCTCGATGCGGTGCAGCCCCATCACGCCAAACCCGAAGGTCAGCAGCCCGCCCATCGCCTCTGACATGATGCCCTGCCGCCAGTACGCTCGCCGTAGCTCGTAGCCCGTCTCGGCGCGGTCGAACCCCTCATCGAACCGGAACAGCCCACACGATCCGATCACCTCATCGTCCACGCCGCGCCGTGTGATGCCCCAGCGGATGCCCTCGCGCTGCGCATACCACCCTGCGATCTGGCGGATCAGCTCGCGTGAATCCTCCACTGTGCGATGTGGCTCCTCGCCATAGAACTCCATCGTCTCCTCATCGGAGAACGTAGCGAAGACGGCCTCGGCGTCGCTGGCGCGTATCCCGCGCAAGATCAGGCGCCGCGTCTCGATGACTGGCACGCTGGCTAAGATCGTGTCACGCTCCATGCGATGTCCCCCTCACAGTCCCTCCAGCTCGCGACCCGGCAGTTGTGGGCCGCGCAGCCGGTCGGCCAGCCCGGTGTAGCGCGCCGTGCGCTGGCTGTTCTCCACCGCCTGGCGCAGCGCACGCGGATCACCGACCAGCACGCAGAGCCGTTTCGCCCGCGTGATGGCGGTATACAGCAGCGTCCGCCGCAGCAGCAGATAGTGCTGCGCCACCAGCGGCATCACCACGCACGGATACTCGCTGCCCTGCGCCCGATGGATGGTGCAGGCGTAGGCCAGCGCCAGCTCATCCAGCTCGTGCGGCTCGTAGCTCACCAGTACGCCGCCGCGTTCAGCGCGTTCGCTGGCGGCGCCCGGAGCCGTATCCGGGAACGTCACCGTCACAGCGCCATCCTCGGCGTCTATCGCCGTCACATAGCCCAGATCGCCGTTGAAGACGCCGCCTGGCCCCTTGTCGTAGTCGTTGCGCGCCTGCATCACTTTGTCGCCCACCCGCAGCATATGGTCGCCATACGCCACCTCGCCCGCGCCCGCCCGCGCCGGATTCAGTCGCGCCTGGAGCGCCAGATTCAGCGCCGTGACCCCTGCCGCGCCGCGATACATCGGCGCCAGCGTCTGGATGTCGCGCGTGGGATCGAAGCCGTAGCGCGCGGGCAGCCGCCGCGCCACCAGATCGACTACTAGCCGCTGCGCCGCTTCAGGCGAGTCGGCGCGCAGGAAGAAGAAGTCGCTGGTGGCCTCGGATCGCAGGGATGGCAGCTCGCCCGCGTTGACGCGGTGCGCCGTGACGATGATGGCGCTCTCGCGGGCCTGGCGGAACAGCTCCGTCAGCCGCGCGCACGGCGCCCGCTCGCTCGCCAGGATGTCGGCCAGCACGGCGCCCGGCCCGACCGAGGGAAGCTGATCGGCGTCGCCCACCAGCAGCAGGCTCGCCTCCGCCGGGATGGCGCGCACGAGCCGATACGCCAGCAGGATGTCCAGCATCGAGATCTCATCCACGATGATGAACTGCTGTGGCAGTGGACGATGCTCGTTGTAGGCGAAGTCGTAGTTTCCCGGCTGAAACTCCAGCAGGCGATGTAGCGTGCTGGCGGGGCGGCCCGTCGCCTCCGTCATGCGCCGCGCCGCGCGGCCCGTCGGCGCCGCCAGCGCATACGACACGCCCTGCCGGTCGAGGATATCGAGCAGCGCGCGGATGGTGGTGGTCTTGCCGACGCCCGGCCCGCCCGTCAGCGTCATCACCTTTGACTCGTAGGCCAGGCGCACGGCGGCGCGCTGGCTGGCCGAGAGTTGCGCCACGCCATCGCGTGCGACCTGCGCGAAGGTTTGCTCCCAGGCGCGCTCGCTCACCGGCGGCAGGGCGCTCGGCGCGTTCATCAGCAGGCGCAGGCGGCGCGCCGTGCCATTCTCGGCATAGAAGAACGGCGCCAGGTAGACGCGCTCTGGGCCGCTCGCCGGGTCTGGCTCGACAAACACCTCCTTCTCCGCTCGCAACTGCTCGATGGCCGTCTCGATGTCGCCGAGCGCCTCGGATGGCGTCTCCAGCAGGACGGCGGCGCGCGTGACGAGCGTATCGCGCGGCAGAAAGCAATGGCCGTCGGATGAGGCGGCCTCCGAGAGGACATGCTTCACGCCGGTCATCAGGCGGGGCAGGCTGTCGCGCGGCAGCCCCAGCTTCACCGCCAGCGCGTCGGCGGTCTTGAATCCGACGCCGTGGATATCGCGCTCCAGCGTATACGGATTCTCGCGGATGACGCCCAGCGACTGCGCGCCATACTGCTGATAGATTTTGGCGCCCAGCGCGGGCGAGACCTCGTAGCCCTGCAGGAAGATCATGATCTCGCGAATCTCGCGCTGCGCCTCCCAGCCGCGCACGATCAGGTCACGCTTGTGCGCGCTGATGCCGCTCACGCCGGTCAGCCGCTCTGGCTCCAGCTCGATCACCGCCAGCGTCTGCTCGCCAAACCGCTGGACGATGCGCTCGGCCAGCTTCGGCCCGATGCCTTTGATGACGCCAGAGCCGAGGTAGCGCTGCAAGCCCTCGGCGGTGACGGGCGAGTGCGGCGTGAAGGCCGTCACGCTGAGGCGGCGTCCGTGCTGGGGGTGCGTCTCCCACTCGCCCGTCACCTCCACCTGCTCGCCGATGTTCAGGCCGGGCAGCGCGCCCACCACCGTCACCAGCTCGCTGCGAAAGAGGCGGCCCGCGTCATCAGGCGAGAGCCGGGCGACGGTGAAGCCCGTCTCCTGGTTGCGAAAGACGATGCGCTCGATAGTCCCTGAGATGGTTGGCATGCGCTCGGCTATCCGTTGCACTGTATGACGGCGCCCACCGTGGGCCAGGCGCTCGCAGTGTATCACGCCTCGCCGCGACGCCGATGCGGATGGAGATGAGGACGACGAGCCGAGCGACGAGCCGAGCGCGGAGTTGGCACGGCGCATGCTGCCTGCTCGGCTGCGCGGCGACCATCCGAATCGCTGGTGGCTTGCGGCGGGCGCCCATGCGGTCTACAATGCGTGGCGAGCCGAGCCGGGACAATCACGCGCTACGATGACGATAGAGGAGCGAGAGCGTTATGGCGGAGACCGAGCATATTACCCAGTTGATCTACCAGATCGCCAGCGCAGCCCGCGCGGATGACGCCATGCGCGTCGCCGTACGTGAGGCCATCCTGGATTCTGGCCTCTTCGACGTCTTCGGGTCGGGCGAGACACTCGACGTGATCGACATCCTGGATGCAGGCGGAGAGGACGCCCTGCGCGCCCGCCTCAGTCCGCTGGGTCTGGCCGAACTGCGTGGCCTGGTGCGCGCCAACACGTTCGACCCGGAGCGCGAGAGCGCTCGCTGGCGCAGCGCAGCCCGCTTCATCGACCTGATCGTCGAGCGGGCCAAGGTGCAGTTGGAGCAGGAGCAGAAGACCGGCGCGGCCACCAAGTCGATGGCCGAAGCCTCCTGGATGCTCTAACCGCCATGCCCTTTACCTCACGCATGTACGCCCGCACCGAAGATCGCGACCGCCTCGCGCGCTTCCTCGCGGAGGCGGTGGCTGAGGGTGGCGGCGAGCCGCGGCCTGGCTACTGGCATCCCGGCGATTTGATCTGGGGGATGTACCAGAACACCGTCTTCAACCCCAAAACCAGCATCCGCCTGTGGGAAGACGCCACGAGCGGCGCGCTGCTCGGCCTGACCTGGCTGGAGAGCCGCGGCGAATCAGGCGAGATGAACACCCAGCTTGCCCCGCACATCCGCGCGACACAGGAAGGAGCCGACATCGTAGCGCAGGCGCTGGCCTGGGCGCGTCGGGCGGCGGCCCGTCGCCATGTCACGCGGCTGTGGGCGCTGGCGCTCGACTCCGACCCCTGGCAGATTGCGCTGCTGGCGGCCAACGGCTTTGCGCGCGACGACGCCCACGCAGGCTATGTTCACTTCCGCCGCCCGTTCGACGGCGCGCCGCTGCCCGCTGCCCCGCTACCCGAGGGCTTCACGGTGCGCGCGGTGCGCGGCGAGGAGGAATGGCAGCGGCGGGTTGACCTGCACCGCGTGGTCTACCACCCCTCACGGGTCACGCTGCCCGCCTATCGCCGCCTGCGCGCCGCGCCCATCTATCGCCCGGAGCTTGATCTGGTCGCCGTCAGCCCGGCTGGCGACTTCGTCTCCTACTGCATCGTCTGGTACGACGAGCGCAACTATGTCGGCGAGTATGAGCCGGTCGGCGCGCATCCGGACTGGCGGCAGCGCGGCATCAGCCGCGCCGTGCTGGTGGAGGGGCTGCGCCGCCTGCGCGCGCTGGACGCCGAGCGCGCCATCGTGCTGACCAACAGCGACAACACGCCCGCCATCCGTCTCTACGAATCCATCGGCTTCGTCCGCCACGACACCGAGCGCTACTACCGCGTCGGACGCTTCGCCGCAGCGCCTGCGTGGTGAACACACGCTCGCCCGATGAGCGCTGGCGTCGTCGTTGACGCCGACACACATCGGGCGAGTTCATCGCTTCAGCGTTATCGCTTCACCGCTAACCGCTGTGGCTGGGCGTGGCCGCAGGCCGCTCCACTGGCGCGGGCTGCTCCACCTCGCGGTAGTGATCGCGCCAGATGACGCGGTACAGTTTGAGATACTCTGGCAGCCGCTTGAGCCCGGGGATCACTGGTATCAGGAACAGGGTCGCCGACAGGATCAGCATCACCACTGCGACCGCCACATCGGCGTTCGGGCCGTTGAATGGGCCTGCGGGAACCTGATACCAGGCGGTATAGAGCCACAGCCACGCTTGCCCAGGGTACGACCCCGGCTCATTCATCATGCCCCACTGGTCGCCGGCCAGATTCTCGGCGCTCGCTTTATCTGGCAGCGCGGATTCATTCAGGAACAGCAGCGACTTGGTGTAATCCGTCTGGTAGAATTTGCCTTCCGCCAGCAGATTGCCGTCCATTGCGCCGCTGCGCGCATTGGCGAGCAGCTCATTGAACATCACCGGCAGTGGGCCGTAGTTCCCGGCTGGCAGAACAAGGCCGCCAGTGGGATCGAGCGCCTCGGTTGTATTCTTGGCCAGCGCGTCGCTGTAGTTCGTGCCCCATGTGTTCTGTTGATCCGCCGACGCCGCCTTATAGGTCGCTACGGCGGCTTGCACGGCGCTGTTGTGGACGGTCGCCAGTGGGCCATACACGTAGACCTGCGCCGTATCAATCGGAATCGTCACCCCCGCGAGCTGCTGGAAGGATATCGGCCCCAGCGATTGGGTGGCGCCAGGCGCCGTGTTGTACGGCTGACCGTATCCAGCCACTGCGCTGCTGCCATCCAGCTCAGAGAGGCTGACGCTGGTGAAGCCAACGGGGTCACTCTGCGCCACACTTTGCAGTGTCAGCGGGCGCTCATCGCCCGAGGAGAACACCCCCGCGAAGATCACGACCAGCGCCAGCACAACCGCGCCGACGATGGTGATTTCGCGCACCAGATCATACGGCGCCATCCGCACGCCACGGAAGTACTGCCGCTGGGTCATGCCCTGGTGATAGGGTTCGCGTTGCTCGCCACGAGCCGGGTATGGGCGCACCACGCCGCGCAGCCTGACCAGCAGAACGTGGATCACGATGACCGCGGCCAGGGCGGCAGGGAAGATGAAGATATGGTACGTGTACATCTGGCCGAAGTTGAGTGGATTGAAGAATCCGCCCACGCCGACCGAATTCATCAGATCCTTGGCCGATACGGCGATCCACTGCGAGTCGAAGTTAGTCTGCGACAGGTAGCCGGTGAACGCCGTCAAAATGCTGACAATGAACGCCAGCACGCCGATCATCCACGTCTTGGCGCGGCCATCGCGCCAGGCGCCCATGAAGAACGTCGTCCACAGGTGGAGCGCCATGCAGAAGAAGAAGGCCTGCACACTCCAGAAGTGAAGGCTGTTGACGAAATGGCCGACAGCCGACTCATGCCACCACTGAGGCCCAAACATGGCGAGGATGACGCCGCTTGCGATGATGACGACAAAGCTGACCAGCGTACCTGCGCCAAGCAGATAGAGCGACGATCGCACATACGCCGGTTGCTCATCTGGCAGGACTTGATCGCTGGGGAAACGCTTGCTTATCCATTGCCGTAGCGCCAGAGTCCAGTTGCTACTGGTCATGGTGACCTCCTGTTAATCCTGCTTGTGGCCCGGCAGCCGGAGGATGAGGCCCGCCACAAACACGACAATCATGGCGCAGATAACGATCAGGTTGGGAACCGTGATGAAAAACGCGCCGAGCTGAACGTACTGGGACACGGCTGTACTCCTTTGGCGCGTCCGCCGGGGTATTGCACCCGCGTTGCGCCGCGTGACACGCTTTGGGCGCGCCTGACGCATCGACACTGTCCAAGAGTCTGTGGATAGGTATAATGAGGCAGCGTCACGTACGAGTCACATCCATGCGTGGATCCTCACAAACACCTCACTGCCAACTGTCTGGTAGCGAGGATTGATCCGTCCGTCGTTTACCCGCGGCATGCGGGGAGAGCGAGTCGGGAGGAAGCAGGCGAGGATGAGATGATGGCATCGCTGGCCCCTCACATAGACCAGCGACGCCATCACACTGGAGCGCAGCGCATTCGCGCTGATGCGTGCGACAGAATCAGCGTTGCGACTCGTCGCCCATCACCAGCACGAGCTTGCCAGTCGCCTGCCGCGCCAGCAGCGCGTTCAGCGCTTCGGCGGCGCGCTCCAGCGGGTAGGTCTGCGAGACGAATGGTCGAATCTTGCCCTCGGCCAGCCACTCCAGCAGGCGGCGCTTGTTCTCCAGGCTGTGCGCTGGCTCGCGCCCGATGAAGCCGCCATAGAAGACACCGACCACCGAACAGCCCTTGAGCAGCGGCAGGTTCAGCGGGATGCGCGGGATGTCGCCCGTCGCGAATCCCACGACCAGATGTCGCCCCTGCCAGCCCAGGCTGCGCAGCGCCTGCTCCGAGAGCGCGCCGCCGACGGGATCATAGACCACATCCACTCCCTGCGGCGCCAGCGTCTTCAGCCGCTCGCGTAGATCCTCGCTGCTGTAGTCGATGCCCTCGTCGGCGCCGTGCGTGCGGCAGACGTCCAGCTTCTCTGCGCTGGAGGCCGCCGCGATCACCCGCGCGCCCAGCAGCTTACCCAGCTCCACCGCCGCCAGCCCCACACCGCCCGCCGCGCCCAGCACCAGCAGCGTCTCGCCCGCCGCCAGATGCGCGCGGTCAACTAGCGCATGGTACGCTGTATCGTAGGTCATCTGGAAGGCCGCCGCGCTCACGAAGTCCACCCCATCGGGGATACGCAGCGCCGAGCGGGCGTCGCAGGCTACCGCCTCGGCGTAGCCGCCGTTGGGCACGAGCGCCAGCGCGCGGTCGCCCACCGCTAGTCCCTCCACGCCCGCGCCCACCGCCAGCACGACCCCCGCCACATCCGTTCCCGGCGAGAACGGCATCGGCGGCTGGAACTGATATTTGCCCTGGATCACCAGCGTATCGGGGAAGTTGACGGCGCAGGCGCGCACTCCCAGGACGATCTCGCCCGTCGCCGGGGTGGGCGTCTCGATCTCGCCGACTTCGAGCTGCTCCGGTGGGCCAAACGCCCGGCACAACACTGCTTTCATCGTGGCAGTCCCTCCCTCAGTTCATCACTGCGCCTGGCGGGCGCTGGCCTTGCTCACCTGGCGCAGCGTCGAGCGCGCGATGGCGCGGCGATGCACCTCATCTGGCCCGTCGGCCAGTCGCAGCGTGCGCCCCGCCGCATAGAGCGCCGCCAGCGGCGTATCGTCGCTGACCCCCGCCGCGCCAAAGACCTGGATAGCGCGATCGGTGACGCGCGTGAGCAGGCTCGGCGCGACCACTTTGATCATGGCGATGTGCTCCTGCGCCGCCTTCTTGTCCATCGTGTCGATCATCCAGGCGGCCTTCAGCGTCAGCAGCCGCGCCTGCTCGATCTCAATCGCCGAATCGGCGATCCACTGCTGGATGACGCCCTGCTCGGCCAGCGGCTTGCCAAACGCCACCCGCTGAGTGGCCCGCGCGCTCATCAGCTCCAGCGCGCGCTGCGCCCCGCCGATGCAGCGCATGCAGTGGTGGATGCGTCCCGGCCCCAGCCGCGCCTGCGCAATGGCGAATCCATCGCCTTCCCCACCCAGCAGGTTGCTCACCGGCACGCGCGCCTGCTCGAAACTCAGCTCGCAATGCCCCTCGTTGTCCATGTAGCCAAAGACGGGCAGCGGGCGCACGATGCGCACCCCCGGCGTCTCCATCGGCACGAGCAGCATGCTCTGCTGGCGGTGCGGATCAGCGCCGTCGGGGTCGGTCTTGCCCATCACGATCAGGATTTTGCAGCGCGCCCGCCCGGCGCCGGTCGTCCACCACTTGCGGCCATCCAGCACGTAGTCGTCGCCCTCGCGGCGCATCGTCAGGCGGATGTTGGTGGCGTCGGAGCTGGCCACATCTGGCTCGGTCATGGCGAATCCGGAGCGTATCTCGCCGTCCAGTAGTGGCTGGAGCCAGCGACGCTGCTGCTCGGGCGTCCCAAACTGCGCCAGAATCTCCATGTTGCCGGTGTCGGGCGCGGCGCAGTTGAAGACCTCCGAGGCCCACGGCGCGCGGCCCATCTGCTCGGCCAGCGGCGCGTACTCCAGATTGGTCAGCCCGGCGCCATGCTGCGTGTCTGGCAGGAAGAGATTCCACAGTCCCTCGGTCTTGGCGCGCGCCTTCAGCTCATCCACGATCTCCGTGTGGTGGAAGGGGTTGCCCGAGGCGGCGATCTGCTCGTGGTAGACGCGCTCGTTGGGATAGACGTAGCGCTCCATGAAGGCGCTGACCCGCTCGATCAGCGCGCGCCCCTTGTCCGAATATGCGAACTCCATTGTCGCCAGCTCCTCTTGCCAACTCCTCTTGCCTGCGCTCGTCGATGGCTGCTGCGCGTAGCGTACAGCGCAGGATGGGGCATTGTCACGGGGACATGGCGCAGCGCCGACTACGCAATATCGCTTGGATATGTCGCATCTGGATACTGAAATACCCGCTGCTCGTTACACACATATTGGGACAGAGCCGAAGGTATCGGCTTTGAGCACACCGGTTGATCGAACACAGATTGACAGGAGGCGTGTGTGAGATTCTGGGCTACTCGATGGCGATCAACGCTGATCGCTGGCTCGGGAGTGGCGCTGTTAGCGCTGGCTGCGGCGACTGTAGGAGCCGTCTTCGCGAATCCGCCGAACCAGAACTACAGCTTGAGCGGCAACACCCCAGGGTTTGTCAAGAACGCGAAAGACCTGGGCGCAGCCGATCCATCCACCGTCATCTCCGTGACCGTCTGGCTCAAGATGCACAATGAGGCGCAACTGGACTCATTGGCCACACAGCAGACGCAGAAGGGCAATGCGA
>DATAED010000381.1:0-2833 GCA_036258195.1 Ktedonobacterales bacterium | reverse complement strand
GCCCGTCAGCCGCTCGAATCTGGCGCTACCACGTCGGCCTGCCACGCAACTCTAGCATGGACGTCCGCGCCCGACAACTGCCCGCGCTGGCGTGAGCACAAGCGCCTCACACGGGCGCGCCACCCAGCAGTGTCAGGAGCCAGAGCGCCAGCGTCGCCCCCAGCGCAAAGCGACGCAGACGCGGCGAGGCAGCGACCAGCAGCAGCAGACTCAGCAGCGCCAGCTCGATGACCCCGCGCAGGAAGCTCCAATAATAGTCCCAGACAAAGAGGGTCAGGCAGAGCGCCAGCAGCGCGTAGCCCGCCCAGGCCAGCGCTACCCAGCCCACCCGGAGCCGCTGCGAGAGCGAGCGACGCGCCAACTCCACCAGCGCCAGCAGATAGAGCAATTCGACGGCGTGCAGCGCCTGCGTCAGCGGCGGCCAGAGCACATGCCAGGCGACGACGCCCTCCAGCAGCCCCAGCAGTGGCAAACCGAGATTATTGGAGCCAGCCGCGACCAGGCCGAGCTTGCCCCAGTGCGCCAGCAGAACCGCCTGCCAGCCGAGCGCCACCACCAGCGGCGCCAGCCCCGCCAGCGCCGCGCCGCGCCAGCGCTCGCGCTCGATCAGCCTGAGCGATGTCAGGCGAGCGAGCAGCCCCGCCACCAGCAGCGCTATGGCCAGCAGCGCCGTCGTCTCGCGCGCCAACACCGCCAGGCTCAGCAGCAGCGCCGTCCAGCCCCAGCGACGGTCGAGCGCACAGAGCAGGCCGCCCAGCGCGCAGGCCATCGCCAGCGGCTCGGCCAGATCGCCCAGCAGGCTCACCAGCAGCCCCGGATAGAAGGCCAGCGTCACGCCCCACAGCGGCGCGGCGCCCAGCCGCTGCGCCAGCTTCGCCCCCAGCGCGCCAATCGCCACGATGGCCGCCAGATTGATCGCCACCAGCATCCACGGCACGAGCGCCGGACGTCCGCCCAGGCTGAGCGCCCACGTCAGCAGCGGATAGAGGATGCGCTGGGCGCGATAGGCGGGCAGATCGAAGTGCGCGCCCGCCAGCGCAGGATGTGCCGCGAGGGGGTTCAGCGCCAGCAGGTAGTAGAACTGGCCATCGTAGCCGTAGCCGCGCGTCAGCACACTCAGCCCCACCGCGCGCGCCGACGCCGCCGGAATGAACTTATCGCTGGCCAGCGTGAAGCGCGAGATGTCGCCGCCCAGGCTGACCAGTCGCGCCACAAAGGCCAGCCCATAGGCCAGCAGCGTCAGCAGCGCCGCGCCGCGCGCTGAATTGAGACGCTGCAGCCAGCCGGGCGCGCCGATGGATGCAGCGGTCACGTCCGCCTGTTCGAGCTCCTGCGCCATGACCTACCTCGCTCCGCTGCGCTACGTCATCATCCCTGTAGATGCAACGAATGAAGCGACACGGCTGACTCATCCAGCCAGGCAAGGGTCGCCTCAGAGAGCAGGATGCGGTGGCGCAGCGTCAGGTGAGCGATCGAGCGGGTATCATCCGGCAGGCCAGCCAGCCGGGCGCGCAGAAGGTCGAGCGATGCGGCGGTGGCGGCGCGTTGCCGCGCGACCAGCGCCAACGCCGCCTCAGGATCATCCAGCGTGAAGGCCAGCTTCAGCAGGAAGGCCAGCCGCACCTCGCGCGTCGCCTCTACCGGCGCGGCCAGCCAGGCGTCGAAGACGCGCGCCCCCTCTGGCGTCAGCGTGAAGACCCGCCGTGCGCGATGCGAGCGGTCGTCCATCTCGTCGTGCGCCACCAGCAGACTCTGCCGCTCCAGCTTGCGCAGGTAGGCGTACATCTGGCTCATCTTCAGCCGCAGCGCGATGCCCAGCCGACCATCTGGAGCGAAGGCCGCCGCCAGCCGATAGCCATGCTGCGGCCCCTCGCGCAGCAGGCCCAGCAGCGCGAACTCTGGCGTCTCGCGTCGCTCATCCAGCGCGTCGGTCACGGCGCAGCCTCCTGCTCGGCGTCGGGCTCGGCGTCAGCAGCGGCCACCAGACGCGACGCGCCCGCCGCCAGCGAGAGCGTCACCGCGTCGCCGGGAGCCAGACCCAGCGCCTGCCACTCGCGCGCCGAGAAGGGAACCGCCAGCGTCGCGCCGCCCGCCGCGCCTGGCTCGCCCAGCGCGATCTGCGCGCTCCACAGCGGCCCGGCCTCCGTCACCGAGCGTATCATGCCGCGCAACGCCGACGCATCCGCCGATTGCGAGCCAGCGGACGCGATACGCAATCGCTCCGGGCGCAGCGCCAGCCGTGCGAGGGCGCCCGGAGCGGTCAGCGTCTGCTCTGCGCACTCCTGCTCAGCGATCAGTAGTGATTGTCCACAGCCCGCCAGCGTCACACAGACGCCCCCCACCATGCGCTCGCGCCGCGCCAGATCGAGCGCCGCGCCCCAGCCCAGCAGCCGCGCCGCCTGCGCCGTCGCTGGGCGCGCCGTCACCTGCTCCGCTGGCCCCTCGGCGATGACTCGGCCCGCCACGACCAGCGCCAGCCGACTTGCCAGCGCCAGCGCCTCGCCCAGATCGTGCGTCACAAGCAGCGTTGGCAATCCACTGGCCAGCGCGATCTCGCGCAGATCATCGCGCACGGCGGAGCGAGTCGGCGCGTCCAGCGCGCTGAAGGGTTCATCCAGCAGCAGCGCCTCGGGCTGGGCCGCCAGCGCCCGCGCCAGCGCCACCCGCTGCGCCTCGCCGCCAGAGAGCCGCCGGGGCGCGCGTGTCTCATAGCCGGGCAGGCGCACCAGCCGCAGCAGTTCCGCCACGCGCTTGACGGCTGCATCGCGGTCGCGGCGCTGTGGCAGCCCGTAGGCGATGTTCGCGCCGACGCTCAGATGTGGGAAGAGCGCGT
>DATAED010000380.1:0-10298 GCA_036258195.1 Ktedonobacterales bacterium | reverse complement strand
CTTGCTCGACACGACCCTCCTCAACGAGCTTCCCGCAGAGTATGATCGCGAGCGACTGCGCCTGCACACGCTTCTCCGCGCCTTCGCGAAGAGCGAATTTGCCAAGCTGCCACCGGAGGTCCAGCAGAACACGCTCCAGGCCATATGCGCCTACTATGCCGACTACGTGCCGAACGCCTCAAAAACCTCGAAAGCCGCCTTGGATGCGGATCGAGCCAATATCAATGCCGCCATCGAGTGGGCGCATGCGCAAGGGAAGCGGAATCTGGTCGTCCAACTCTGTGTTCCCATGGCGGATTACTGGGGCAAACGCTGGTTCACGCGAGACAGCTTGAAGCTGCTCCCTCTGGGCGTCGAGGCGGCGGCGGCGATTGAGTTACAGGACACCACACCCCACAATCGGCGTATCACCGCCGATTTGCGACTCGCCCTAGCGCGAGCACTGCGGCGCACCGACAAACTCGATGAGGCAGAGAAATTGTTCACAGCCGACCTGGCATACCGCCAAGCTGAGGGTGACCGCGAGGGAGAGGCACGCGTGCTGCTGCGCCTCGGGGAGGTGAGCCGCATACGCGGTCAATTGGGCGAGGCGGAAAACCACTACAAGAACAGTCTGAGCATCTGGCACGATCTGCTCGATCACAAGAGGCTCGAAGGCCTGGCGCTCGGCTACCTCGGACGCATCGAGTATCTGCGCGCAAACTATGAGAAGGCAGCGGCTTATTACGAGGATAGCCTCCACATCGCGGAACAGCAGGGTGACCTGGAGGGCGTGGGTCGGGTGTGGAATTCGCTTGGGCAGGTCGCGCTGGCGCGTGGCGCCATGTCGGAGGCCCAGGGGTATTTCACGGCTGCGCTCGAGAGGCTGCGCGAACAGGGCGACAAACCCGGCGTCGGCGATGTGCTCACAGGCATGGGCCGTCTGGCCATCGATCGAGCGGATTTCGAACAGGCCAACGTGTGCTTGACGGAGGCATTAAAGATCGATCAGGACATTGTGGACTTTCAAGGTGACGCCGTTGATCGCTCGCTGCTGGCTCAGGTCAAACTGGAGAATGGGGAGCGCGAGGAGGCCAGGCGAGCCTTCCTGGAAAACGTGCATCTGCGGAAACGGGCGCACGACCCGCGCGGCGAGGGCGTTGATCACAGCTTCCTCGGACGGATAGCGATGGAGGAGTGGATCGCCTCGAAAGGTCGGCCCATTTCGGAGCAGGACAGCTTGACCAATGCGCGTGATGAATACGAACAAGCACTGGGCCTCGCGCGCGAGGTGGGCAACAAGCGCGGCGAGGGCGCCTCGCTGAACTACCTGGGTATCATTGCGATTCTTGCTGACAACGCAGTAGAAGCCAAACAGCGCCTCGACGAGAGCATGCGGATCGCGGCGAACGAGGTTCATAGTGAGCCTGATAATGCCAGAGCGATACTCTCGCAGGGCCTGTATGCGCTGCGAATTGAGCACGATGCAAAGAAAGGGCAGCGATTTTTCGAACAGGCCATCCAGCGATATGACAAGATGCAGCGCCCACTCGACTTGAAGCGCGCGCGCAAGATGTGGGCAGAGTGGACTGAACTGTAGCCGCCAGCGCCCCTACGCTGGCTCGACGGTGACGGATGTGCTGTTGAGCAGGGCGTCGCCGGAGAGCGGCTCGATGCCCTGATCGGGGATCAGTCGGTTGAGGCTGACGCCGGCGTGCTGGCGGGCCACCCGCAGCCGCGCGCCGGGCTGATCGTGGCCCCAGCCGTGCGGCAGGCTCACCACCCCCGGCGTCATCTCGTCCGTCACCTGGACGGGAGCCACCAGCGAGGCCACCGCCGAGGTGATGCGCGCGCGCCCACCATCGGCCAGCCCCAGCCGCGCGGCGTCGGCCTGGCTCACCAGCAGCGTACACTGATCCTCGCCCTTCACCAACGGCTCCAGATTGGCCATCCACGAATTGTTGGAGCGCAGGCCGCGCCGCCCGATCAGCGTCAGCTCCGGGCGCGGGCGCGCCATGGATGCGCACAGCCGCGCCACATCCGCCAGCAGTGGCTCCGGCGCCAGCTCGATCTTGCCAGATGGCGTGCGCAGAACCTCCGGGATGCGCGGCTGCAGCGGGCCGAGGTCTACGCCGTGCGGCTCCTCCTCTAGCGCCGCCAGCGTCAGGCCATCCGGTCGCGCGCCGAAGCCATCACCGTAGGGGCCGACACGCAGCAGGAAGTCCAGCAGGCGCTCGGAGCCGACACGCGGCGCCAGCGCAGCCAGCAGCTCATCCGCCGCACGGCCCGCCACTGGCGACCCCTCCGTGCGCGTCTCGCTCTCGATCACCTGCCGCACCACATACGCATCCAGCGCGGCCAGCGGGACGGCGCGCCCCTGCCCCGCCACGATGCCCGTCAGCCGCAGCAGAATCTCTGACTCGTCGAGCTGGCCCGGCGCGCGCTGGAAGACTGGCAGTGAATAGTTGGCGATATTGCGGGTGGAGAGCTGGTAGAAGGCCAGATCGTAGTGGCTGCGCTCCAGCGGCGAGGGCGGCGGCAAGATGACGTGCGCGTGGCGGGTCGTCTCGTTCAGGTAGGCGTCCACGCAGATCAGCGCCTCCAGCCCGGCCAGCGCCTCCGCTAGCCGGTCGCCATTGGGCGCGCTGAGGGCCGGATTGCCTGCCACCGTGATCAGCGCGCGAATCTGTCCGTCGCCCGGCGTCTCGATCTCCTCGGCGAGGCAGGCGGTGGGCAGCTCGCCGATCACCTCGGGCGCCCCGCGTACCCGGCTGCGGGTGCGTCCCAGCTTCATCCCACGGCCACGCCCCGGCGTGCCGCTGGTGTTGCGCGCGCCCGCCGCCGCTTTGGGAAACATCACACCGCCCGCGTGGTCGAGCGCGCCCAGCAGCGCGTTCAGCGCGTCGCCCAGCCAGCTCGTCAGCGAGCCAAACTCCTGCGCGCAGGCGCCCAGCCGTGTGTAGACGGCGGGATGCGCAGCGGCGGCCAATTCGCGCGCCACCCGCCGGATCGTCTCCGCCTCCACACGGCAGATGGGCGCTACCGCTTCGGGGGTGAATGGCTCGGCGGCGGCGCGCAGGTCATCCAGCCCGTTCAGATGCTCGGTCAGGCGACCGGGATGCGTCAGCCCCTCGGCGAAGAGCGTCTGGATAATGGCGAAGAGCAGCAGCGCATCGGTTCCCGGCTGCACGCCCAGATGCTCATCGGCCTCCTGCGCGGTGCGGGTGCGGCGCGGATCGACCACCACCAGTTTGCCGCCGCGCGCCCGCAGCTCCCGCAGCCGGTCGCGCATGTTGGGCGCCGTCAGCAGGCTGCCATTCGAGACGAGCGGATTGGCCCCCAGGATCAGCAGGTAGTCGCAGCGATCGACATCGGGAATGGGGATGGTCAGCGGCTGGCCAAACATCAGGCCAGCGGAGACGTGCTTGGGCATCTGGTCGAGGGTCGAGGCGGTGTAGACATTGTGCGTGCGCAGCGCGCGGATCAGCGGCGCCACGTAGAGCTGCCCGGCCAGATTGTGCACATTCGGATTGCCCAGATAGATGGCGACGGCGTCGTGGCCATGCTGCGCGCGCACGCCGACCAGCAGGCGCTCCACCTCGGCGAAGGCGTCATCCCAGCTGGCCTCGCGCCACACCTCGCCCTGGCGGATCATCGGGGCACGCAGGCGGTCGGGGTCTTCATGCAGCGCCTTGAGCGCCGAGGCCTTCGGGCAGAGATAGCCGTGGCTGAAGACATCCTCGTGGTCGCCACGAATGGAGACGACTGCGTCGCCGCTGGTTCTCACCTCCAGCCCGCAGGTCGCCTCACAGAGCGGGCAGGTGATGTAGCTGACGCGCGCCGCCGACACATCTCGCTCATCCACTCGATCATCCATGCGCTGGCCTGCCTTTCGTGATGGCCCCCACCCCCAGCCCCTCCCCCGCTGCGGCGGGAGAGGGGAGTTCCGATTCCCTCTCGCCTCGCGGGAGAGGGCGCCGGGGGGTGAGGTCGCTTGCGCGCATGATACGAGGCGATCTGGCGTGCGTCAACGCGCAGTCAGCAGCGAGGCCCAGAGCGCTTGCCCTGGGTCTCGCTGCAATGTTTGGATACGTCTTTGAGATGTACAGATAGATCCAGGTTATGGCGCTGAGGCGCCGCTAACGACCGCGCGCTGCCCCCCACTCATCCACCGTCTCAGCATCCTGGCCACACGCGCGATCGGCAGCGGCAGTCGCTCTACCCCTCCCTTGGGACGAAATCCAGGCTGACATACGGCTCGTCACCGATCACCCAGGAGTCGTGGCCGGGCGGCACGTCGAAAGCGTCGCCCGCGCACAACTCGCGCTCGGCGCCGTCGGCCATGCGAATCATCGCCTTGCCAGAGACGACATAGCCAATGTGCCGCACCTGGCACAGGTCGGTTCCCGCGACGGGCTTCATGTGTTCGGTCCAGCGGAAGCCCGGCTGGAATGTCGCGCGGGCGACCGTGCAGGCATCGAGCTGCACAATCTGTAGCTGTCCACTGCCGCCCATCGAGCGGGTCTCATCGGGAACATCGAGGCTCTTTGCCTGGAGCTGGCCGCTCTTGATCGTAGACATCGCCTGGTTCTCCTGTCACTCTCGATCACGCTCTGCTGCTGGTGGGCGCCTCTGCGACCACCTCTGCTCCCAGTCTAAGCAGGGTGAGGCGCGATGGCGTCTCCCAAAGGGGATAGCGCGCGCGGACCGAGGGGATAGATTGTCGCGAAGTGGGGGATACAGGTGGGTATCAGCGTGATCGCGGCGGCGCTACAAGCCCCTGCGCGACGGCCCAGCCTGCCACCTGGGCGCGGGTGGCGAATCCCAGCTTATGCAAGACATGTTTGACGTGCAGGCGCGCCGTTCCTTCGGTGATGATCAGCGTCTCGCCAATCTGCCGATTGGTCAGCCCTTCTGCGATCAGCGCCGCAATCTCGCGCTCGCGAGGCGTCAACGGCGTGGCATCGATAGACGCGGCGAGGGATGATGACTGCTGCGCCTCGGCGAGCGCCTGCTCCAGAGTAAACGCCTGCCCCTCCGCGAACGCCGCCGCATAGGTAGGGGCAGCAAGCTCGTATCGTATCTGTCTCTCACTCCAGGCGACGTCGGCGACATTGGAAGGCCAGACGGTCGAGCCGATGCGCTCGCTGATGGCCTGCGCCGCGCCAAAGAGCCGCGCCGCCCGCTCTGGTTGCTTCAGCGCGCCCAGTGCGCCGCCCACACCTGTCAGGCACTCCGCTATGCCGCGCAGATCACCGCTGCGCCGAAAGAGGCCCAGCCCCTCGCGGAAGAGTCGCAGGGCCTGGCGCGCGTCGCCCGCACGCAGGGCGAGATAACCCAAATTGTGCAGCAGGCTCGGAATCGTCCCCGGCACATCCTGGCGCCGCAGCAGCTCCAGCGCCTGCTGGTATGCGGCGGCGGCTCCGACGCGATCATCGTGGCTGCGGGCATAGTCTCCCAGATAGTTGAGCATCTGCGCAACACCCCAGCTGTCGCCAATCGTTTTCCAGGCGGCCAGCGCTTCTTCCATGCGCTCGCGGGTCAGGGGATCATCGCGCAAAAACGCCAGCATGGCCAGCGAGAGCTGCGCATGCGCGGCGCCCCACGTGTCACCGACCTCCCGAAAGAGGCTCAGGCTCTCCTCGGCGGTCGCCTGCGCCTGCGATGGCTCAGCGACCATCGCGAGCGATTGCAGGCTGTAGGCTAGCGCGCGCTTCTCCCCCATCGTGCGCCATGCGGCAGCGCTCTCTTCCAGGCGCGCACGGGCGCGCGAATGGCGCCCTTGAATCCAGTACATCTCACCGGAGACGTACATCAGTTTGGTCCAGACCGCCGCAGGCGCGCCGCGTTGGCCCCTGGCAAGCGCCGCCGCAACCCACTCTAGCCCTTCGCTCGCCTCGCCGCGAATGCCCCAGAACCAGAAGAGTGCGCCCATCAGCCGCAGCCCCACGGCAATATCCTCGGGATCCGTCGCCATGGCGCTCCAGCCCAGCGCGATGCGCAGATTGTCCTGTTCAGCGCCGAGACGCTCCATCGCGGCGCCACGGTCGCCGCTCATCAGCTGTGGCTCGTGCGCCTCGGCGAGCTGGAGGAAATAGCGCGCGTGGCGGCGGCGCAGATCGTCCGCCTCGCCAGCCACGACCAGCCGCTCCCAGGCGTACTGACGCACCGGCTCCAGCAGGCGATAACGCGCTCCCCGCAGACGTATCTGCGGCTCGATGAGCGACTTCTCCGCGAGCGCCTCCAGCATTGGGAGCGCGCTTGCCACATCAAGACCCGCGCCACAGCAGACTCCCTCCACGGCGTCGAGATCGAATCCACCACCAAAGACCGCCAGCCGACGGAAGAGCGAGATTTCCGGCGCGGCCAGCAAGGCGTGGCTCCAGTCGAGTGTCGCGCGCAGTGTCTCCTGGCGCGGCAGTGTGCGGCTGCCACCGCCCAGCAGCCGTAGCGCATCGCCAAGCCGCGCGCTGATCTGCTCCGGTGTGAGCGCGCCGACATGCGCTGCCGCCAGCTCGATACCCAGCGGCAAACCATCCAGTTGGCGGCAGATGGCGGCGACGGCTGGCGCGTTGTTCGCTGTCAACGCGAAGTTAGGATCGCGCGCCTGGGCGCGGTCGAGAAACAGGGCCACAGACTCCACCTGTGCGAGTGTATCCAGCGGCGTCGAGTCCTCCGGCGTCTCCAGGGCGGGAGCCCGCCAGATGACCTCGCCGGGGATGCGCAGTGGCTCGCGGCTGGTGGCGATGATCCGCAGGTGTGGGCATCCTCGCAGCAGCGTCTCGGCCACCCGCGCGCAGCCGCCGATCAGGTGCTCGCAGTTGTCTAGAATCAACAGCAGGCGCTGTGTCGCCAGCGCATCAACCAGCGTCGCCAGCAGCGGACGCTGATCCGCTGACAGGCGCTCGCCCAGGGCAGAGGCAATGGCGCGGGGGATGAGCGAGGAATCGCTCAACGGGGCGAGCTGCGCGAACCGCACGCCATCGGCGAAGCCCGGCGCCAGATCGGCGGCTGCCCGCAGCGCCAGCCGTGTCTTGCCGCTGCCGCCCACACCGGTGATGGTGACAAGCCGCGTGCGCGCTGACAGGCGCTTGATCTCGGCAAGCTCGCGTTCGCGCCCGATGAAGCTGGCGACCTCGGTGGGCAGGTTGTGTCCGGAGGGTAGCTCCCAGTCCTCCGGCTCAGCGGTGGTCATCGCGCGTTCTCCCCAGCCATCCGCATCTCGTGTCGCCTGACGTTGTGGATGAGTGTATGTGCGCGCAATCGCCGCTGTCAATCGCTGCTCAAGGCCCGCGTGCATCGGCCCAGCGGCGCAATGAACGGGCGCATCTCCTCGCCGCCACCAGGCCTAATTTGACAGTGACAGTGTTTGTGTGATTATACTGTCGTCATGCACAGCAATGACCGCAGTCTGACCATCGAAGAACTGGCGGAGCAGGCCCAGACCTCCGTCCGCACTGTACGCTACTACATCACGGAGAATCTGCTGCCCGGCCCTGGCTCGCGCGGCAAAGGCGCAGCCTACACCGAGGAGCACTTGCAGCGGCTGCGCCTGATCCGTCGGCTATCGGAACGACGCGCGCCGCTGGCCGAGATTCGCGAGGTGATGGCGCGCGTGACGGACGACGAGGTGCGCGCGCTGCTGGCCGAGGAGGACGCCCGCGCCCAGACGCTGGACGCCACGCAGGCCGTCTCGCCGAAAGCCTACATCGCCGCGCTGCTCGACCAGGCGCGCGGGCCGCAGACGCCGCCACGCAAGCCGCGCCCAGCGTACGCGCCGCCCACCGCGGCGTTTCGCCCGCCGCCGGCCACGCCGACCACATCTGCTGGCGGCGCGACGCAGGCCAGCGCCTGGCGTCGTGTGGAGCTGGCGCCCGGCGTGGAGCTGCATATCGAAGAGGAGGCCGAGCAGCGCTATCGGTCATTCATCGAGCGGCTGCTACAGACGCCCCGAGACGAGCCGTGATACCCGACCGTTGGGATGAGGATGCAGAGGAGCGAGACCATGAGCGAGAACGATGCCCAGCGCGACGCCAACCAGTCCAACCAGTCCAGCGAGCCACAGCAGCCCAGCGCAGCGCAGCGCGTCAGCGTGACGCTGACCGCGCGCCAGGAGAAATCGCTGCTGCGCCCAACCGGCAGCCGTCGCCATGCCGTCTTCGGTGTGCGGGCCGAGCGTGAGCAGCCCCCACAAACCGATCAGCCAGCGGAGCCGACCAAGCCGCGCCGCCCGCTGACCCTGGCGCTGACCCTCGACCGCAGCGGCTCGATGTCGGGCGCGCCGCTGCGCATGGCCAAGCAGGTGGCCATCACCCTGATGGATGGCCTGACCGAGCAGGACGAGCTGGCGGTGGTCATCTTCGACGACAAGATCGAGACGCTGCAAGAGCTGACCGCCGTGACGCCGGAGGTCAAGCGCCAGACACGCCGCGCGCTGGAGCAGATCGAGGCGCGCGGCTCGACGGCGCTGCACGAAGCCTGGCTGACGAGCTGCAACATGCTGGCGGGCGACCATCTGCCAGAGGATCGCCTGGCACGCTGCTACCTGCTGACCGATGGGCAGGCCAACGTGGGCGAGACTGATGTGGAGACCATCGCGACACAGGCCGCCGGGGTGCGCGAGCACGTCGGCGTCGGCACCAGCGCATTCGGCCTGGGCGACGACTACAATGAGCATCTGCTCGGCCCGTGGGCGGTGGCTGGCGGCGGGCAGTTCCACGATCTGCGCAATCTGGCCGACCTGGCCGATACCTTCCTGGGCGAGCGCGACGAGCTGCGCGCGGTGGTGGCCCTGCGCACGCGGCTGGAGGTGGAGATGGCGCAGGGAATGTCGGCGGAGGTGATCAGCGCGTACTGGCGCGCTGACAGCGCCAACAGCCGCGCGCTGCGCTGGCGGCTCGACATCGGCGACCTGATCCATGGCGAGGAGCGCAACGTCGTCGTGCGCTTCCGCTTCCCGAAGGAAGATAAGGCCTACGCCTACACCGTGCGCGCTCGTGCCGTCTGGGTCGATAGCTACGGCGAGCACAGCGGCCCCTGGCAGGAGATCGCCTATACCTACGGCTCGAATGACGCCTGCGACGACGAGCCGCGCGACCTTGAGACGATGCGCGCCATCGGCCTCGCGCACGCCGATCGTACCCGCCGCCGCGCGCTGGAGCTGGCGGCGCATCGGGAGCCGCAGGACAACGAGCGCGCCCAGCGGTTGATCGAGCAGACGGTCGCCCGCATCAGCGACTACGCACACGATGACCCCGCGCTGCTGACGGCGATCCGCGAGCTGCAAGAGCTGGCGGAGACGATCAAGGAGCAGCGGTTGACCTCGCGCATGTCCAAGGCGACCTACTTCGCCCTGCAGACCCGCTCACGCGGCCAGCGCGACCACCGCACAACCGGCGGCGACGACAAATAATCACCCTCCCCTGCTGTGCGAGAGAGGAGCCAGAACGATTCCGGCTCCCCCTCTCCTGTGGGAGAGGGGGCTGGGGGGTGAGGTCGCGCCTGGTCGCCCCCACCCCAACCCCTCCCCCGCCGCGGCGGGAGAGGGACTTTTGATTTACGCCGCCTGTACGTTGCGGCGGGAGCAGCAGAGCAGAGGGGCAGGGGTGAGCATCAGAGGCGGATATGCTATCATAGGCGCGTCCTACGAGCAGACAGGAGACGCGCCGCATGCCGCACGCTGACTCGACCCCGCCCGACGCTTCAGCCGCCAACGATATCTCGCTCGCGCCGCCGCCCCACGCGCATCTGTGGCCCGACACCGCGCAAGTCGATGCGGCGGGGCGGCTGCTGTTGGACGGAATCGCCGCCAGCGCGCTGGTTCAGACCTACGGGTCGCCGTTGTATGTCTACGACGAAGCGACGCTGCGCGGGCAGATGCGCGCCTTTCGCACGGCGCTGGCGAGCCGCTGGCCAGCAAGCGTCGTGGCCTACGCGGGCAAGGCCTACCTCTCGCCGGCCCTCTGCACGCTGCTGCTGGAGGAAGGGCTGGAGCTGGACGCCGTCTCGGCGGGCGAGGTGGGGCTGGCCGTGCGCGCGGACTATCCGGCGCAGCGCATTCACCTGCACGGCAATTTCAAGCCTGACGCCGAGCTAACCTACGCGCTGGAGGCGGGCGAGGGCGGCGTGGGGCGTGTCGTGGTGGACAGCCTCGACGAGCTGGATCACCTGGCCGCGATGGGCCAGGCGCGTGGGCGGCCCATCGCCATCTGGCTGCGCGTCAATCCCGATGTGCAGACCAAGACGCATGTCAGCATCCAGACGGGGCATGCCGATACCAAGTTCGGGCTGGATCTGGCCAGCGGCGCCGTTGATGAGGC
>DATAED010000379.1:0-25461 GCA_036258195.1 Ktedonobacterales bacterium | reverse complement strand
AGTTCCGCCGCGCTGTCCACGTTACCGCTGCCAGGACTCTGGTCGGCGGGGCGCACGAGCATCGCGCCCGACTTCGAGGAGCGCGGTCGTCGGTCGCGCTGGCTCGGCTGGCTGGCTCTGGGCTGGCTCGCCTCGGCGTCGGGCGCCGCGCCAGAGCCAGCGTCAGCCTCCACCACACGCGACCCATTGGCCCCGTTATTGGCCGTCCGCTGATCCTGCGCGACAAGCGCCTGCGCGCTGGCCTGCTCGCGCATTTGCGTAAACATATCGCGCATGGAGGCGAAGAAGCCCGCAGGCTTCTCGGGCTGAGGCGCCTCGATGACCGCGCCACGTCCGGCGCCACGCGGGGCGGCAATGACGGCGGGCGCGACTTCCTTGGGCGCTGGCACCAGATGCTCCATCCCCGGCACGCCGACCCAGAACGAGCCCCAGCCACTCAGCAGGTACTGTTGCGCGGCGGAGAAGCCCGTCGAGACGCACCAGTAGAGCGCCAGGCCAGCCGGAAAGCGCGTGCCGATGAAGATCGTGAACAGCGGCATGATGTACTGCATGTTCTTCGTCGTGGACGACGTCGCATCCTTCGGCGCGCCCGGTCGCTGCACGGGCACCGCCATACGCATCTGGATGAAGGTCAGGATGCCGGCGATGATCGGCAGAATGTAGAGCTGGTCAGGCGCCGCCAGGTCGGTCCAGAAGAAGTGCGTGGGCGGCAGCGCCGTCAGGTGCGGCAGGAATGAGTAGATCTGGTCGTTGACGGTCTTGAGGGCAGCGGCGATCTGCGTCGGAGTGTGCGCCGTCGGCAGCAGCGCCTCGCAGGCATAGAACAGCGCGTACAGGAACGGCATCTGGATGATCAGCGGCAGACAGCCGCCATACATGCTGACGCCGTGCTCTTTGTAGAGCGCCTGCTGCGCCGCCATGGCCGCCTGCGGATCGCCGCGATGCTGCGCCTGAATCGCCTTCAGTCGGGGCTGCAACTCCTGCATCTTGCGGGTCGAGGCCAGTTGCTTGCGCGTCAGCGGATAGAGCGCGAAGCGAATGAGCAGCGTCAGCAGCACGATCGCCAGCGCGAAGTTGTTCACCAGGTGGAAGATCAGGATCAGGATATTGAAGACTGGTAGGTAAAATACCCAGTGAAATACCGTTGTGATTGGCTGGAACAGGGTTCCGAAGAAGTTCAGAATCCCTGAGAATCCGCTACCCACGCTGACTGTCCTCCCTGGCGGCAGTGACGCCCGAACCTCCCGTCGCCGCGCTCAGCGAGCGTCGGGGCGCCCACGCGCTCGACTGCGCCCAGGCTCGAAAGATGAATCCAGCAATAATGACATGCGCTGACAGACTTTCGCGATCACCGCGCGGCCCTGCGCTCCAGCGCCTGCGCGTGCTGTCGTTGACTTTACGGAACAGGGTCGTACAGGTTGCCGTGATAGAACGGATGGCAGCGCCCGATGCGCTTGATCGCCATCACGCCGCCGCGCCACAGCCCGTACTTCTCGATGGCCTGATAGCCATACTGCGAGCACGAAGGTGTGAAGCGGCAGCTCGACGGGAAAATCTGTGAGATGGTCAACTGATAGAGCCGGATCAGCCCCATTCCGATGTATTTCATGGCGACTGTGTCGTGTCCTCTCGCAACAACCGATACCACGTCTACCGCAACAATCGCGCCCGTGTGAGCAGATCGTACAATTCGCCTGCGAGCGTGGCATAATCGGCGTTGGCGGCCTCTGGGCGCGCTACGACTATCATATCCCACCCCGGCTGCGTCTTCCACAGTCGGCGACGAACGGCCTCGCGCAGGCGCCGCTTGACGCGATTGCGTGTGACAGCGTTGCCGACGCGCTTGTTGACCGCGAAACCGATGCGCGAGACGAGCGGCGCAGCGTCGGCGCTGGTTGGCGCCGCGACGGGCGCCAGTCGACGCGCATACGTCAGCGTGAGCCACTGGCCCTGCTGTCGTCGGCCCTTGCGGCGCACGCGCTGGAAATCCTGCGATGAGCGGAGCCGCGATTCCCTACGAAAGCGCTCACTTTCAGTACTACGCTTGACCTGCTCATCGTGTTCCACTGTGTCGGCCCCCGCTATGGCGGGCACACAAAATGCGCCTCGCGCGCGGCAGGGGCGAAATCGCCCAGCCACCAGGCGCTGCGAGACGCATTCCGCGTGACCTGAACGCGCACACGCCGTCTAGACGACGGTGAGACGCCAGCGGCCCTTGAGACGACGCGCCTTCAGCACCCGGCGCCCGTCGTGCGTGCTCATCCGCTTCATAAAGCCGTGCTCGCGCTTGCGGGGAATGCGCTTCGGCTGCCACGTTCGCTTCATGGTATCTCTTCAAACCCTTTCCGACAGACGTTCCCAACGATTATACCTGTCGCGCGGCCATGCTGTCAAAGCTCAAATCCGATGGAGCCTATGGCGGCCTGTTACGGTCATTCGCGCTGAAACCCGGCGCGCCCACTTGACCCATGATACAGATGTCTCGCAGCATATCATCTATCTGAGTCGGTCTCCGCTCAGAGCAATGTCTGACACGAACGATGTCCGCCCGCAGCGTGCGAGAGCCGTGCGCTGGCTGCCTGTAGGCTCGCGTTCCCGCGTGAGGAGGCGATATGAACGTTCCCCCGTGGCTCGGCCTGCTGGCGGTCTGTGCGCTGGTGGGCGCCAACGCCTTCTTCGTGGCTGCCGAATTTGCCCTCGTCAAGGTGCGGGCCACCCGCGTAGAGCAGCTCGTCATCGAGGGCAATGCCGTCGCGCGCATCCTGCAACAACAGACGACCCATCTGGACAACTACATTGCAGCGACTCAACTGGGTATCACGCTCGCCAGCCTCGCCCTCGGCTGGATTGGTGAGCCCTCGCTCGCCCACCTGTTCGAGCCGATCTTCGACAGGATCGGCGCGACAGCCATCGCTACTGACGTGGCCGACAGCGTCGCTATTGCGCTCAGCTTCGCAATCATCACCGGCTTCCACATCGTGCTCGGTGAGCTGGTACCCAAGTCGATTGCCTTGCAGCGCACGGAGCGGGTGTCGCTGTTCATAGCCGCGCCGCTCCTGGTCTTCGCGCGCGTCTTTCGTCCCTTCATCGTGCTGATGAACGGCGCAGGGAACGCCATCGTACGGCTGCTTGGTCTGTCGCCCGCGGGCGAGGGAGGCGAGATCCATTCGGCTGAGGAACTGGAGTTGCTCATAGCCCAGAGCGGTGAGGCTGGAGCGCTAGATCCCGGAGAGGAGGTGTTGCTGCGACATGTCTTCGACTTCGGCGACAAGCGCGCACGCGACGCGATGACACCCCGCGGCGATATTGTGGCGCTAGAGGAGCATACGCCCCTGACGGATGCCGCTCGCCTCTGCCTCTCCTCAGGCGCGACCCGCCTGCCGGTTTATCGCGGCACGCTCGACCAAATCCTGGGAGTGGCGCACGCGAAAGACCTCTTGCGCCTCTGCCTCGATGAGCATGTACCTCCATCAGGAGGAACCAGCGCACAGACAGGCGAGCAGTCCTCCGCTGCGCCTGTCGCAGGCCCACTGGCGGCGCTGGCGCGACCAGCCACCTTCGTGCTGGAGGGCAGCCACCTCAGCGACACGCTCGCCACGTTTCGGCGCGAAGGAACCCATCTCGCGTTGGTGGTGGGTGAATATGGTCAGATAGAAGGGCTACTGACGCTCGAAGACGTGCTGGAGGAGCTGGTCGGCGAGATCCACGACGAATACGATGCCGACGAGGAGACGCCCATCGTTCAGCAGGCGGATGGCAGTTGGCTGGTATTGGGCACGGAGTCCTATGAGCATGTGCGCGAGGTCGTCGGCCTGCCGCCGATCCCACCAGAAGAGCGTGGCCAATACGCTACGCTTGCTGGTCTGGTGATGCTGCGCCTGGGGCGGGTGCCACGGGCTGGCGACCACATCCAGGTAGGCAGCGACTGGGATGTCGAGGTGGGCGCCATGCATGGGCGACGGGTCAGCCAACTGCTGCTCCGGAGAGTGCAGGATGCGCTGGCAGCCGAAGGGAACGATGAAGCCAGCCACACGGTTCTCTGACCATTCGCGTACATCCGCGAGCGCTACGACTTCCCAGATTTCCCGGATGGGCGCGTCGCCTTCAGGATGTGCGCACGCAGCTTCTCGGCGTCGTTGAGCTTGCTGAGCGCGCCGGAGGGGTCGAGGTGATGCTCGCGCAGGATGGCGCGCAGCGAGCCGAGCCGCAGCGAGTCCAGCGCCTCGCGCAGCCCTGGCTCACCCAGCCGCTCGCGCAGCGCGAAGGGATCGGGCACGCCGGGGCCGAGGCTATCGGCCACACCGGTGACGATGCGCGGTTTGAAGCTGCGCCCGACCGTCGGCGGCGCTGGCTCCGGAACGCGCGTCTCCTCTGGCGTCGCAGCGCGCGCAGGCGCGGCTCCAGGGGCGTCGGCGCCAGCAGGCGCGTTGATGGCCTGGGCCACACGCTCGGCCAGCGCCGGGTCGCGCTCCAACTCGCTCGCTACCGCGCGCAGCGCCCGCGCCAGCGCTTCGGGCTGGAGCGGCAGCGCGCTCGCCGCCGCAGCAGGAGGCGTGCCGCTGACTGGCGCGTCAGCGTCCTTGTTGGCGGGATTTGCGCGGTCGGCGGCCTTAGTAGGCCTGGCCGCTGCGCCGGTTGTACGGGCGCGAGTGCGCTGGGACACGACGCTTTACCTCCCGTGCGAGCTCCATATACGCGAGGCCGCTGGAGCTATTGGGCGCGAAGCTCAGCACGCTCTCATGCTCGCGGTGCGCCTTCTCCAGATCGAGGTTCTTCGGGATGCGCGTTTCGAGCAGCCGCTCCTCGTACTTCTTCTCCAGGATGCCCCACGTCTCGCGCGCGGTGGTCGTGTCTTCGTAGAAGGTCGCCACCACGCCCGCGATCTCCAGATCATCCAGGTCGAGCTGGTCGCGCAGGTCTTCGATGATGGCGTCGAGCTTGTCGATGCCAATCAGGCTGAACTCGGTGAGCGAGATGGGCACCACCACCTTGTTCGCGGCGGCCAGCGCATTCTGCGTCAGCACGCCCAGCGAGGGCGGCGTGTCGATGATAATGTAGTGGTATTCCAGGCCAGAGAGCGCCCGCGCCAACCGCCACTCGCGTCCCGGGCGCGCGGCCAGCTCCACATCGGCGTTTTGCAGGCGGCCATCGCCCGGCGCCAGCCACACATTCTCCTCATTGGTCTGCCAGAGGATCGACTCCAGCTTGCGGTTGCCCACCAGCACATCATAGATAGACGGGGCCGGATGCACGCGCCCGGTGAGGGCATAGGTGGCGTTGGCCTGGCCGTCGATGTCGACCACCAGCACTTTGTAGTTGAGTCGCGCCAGCCCCGCTGCGAGGTTGACGGCTGTAGTCGTTTTGCCGACGCCGCCTTTGTTGTTGGCGATGCAGATTGCGGTCATATGGCTATCCTTCGGGGAAGTGGGTCGCGCGCCGGGGCCAATCGCACACAAGCGAGCCAGGAACGCTGGCAAGCGTAGCATGGGGCCAGTGGGGGTGTCAAAGCGACGTGACCGTTAGGCCAGCCCGCTTGGCATGCGGACACCTGTTCTCATTCGCGCGGTCTGGCCAGGCCCTCGATGACGCTCACCTGCGGCAGTTTCAGCAACTCGCGCGGATCGAGCAGCAGCTTGCTCGAACGATTGCCGCCGCCCATCACCACCGCTGGCTGCTGCATCACGGCGCTGTCGACATAGATGGGCGTCTCTGCGATGCCGGGGGCCGTGACGCCGCCGATGAGCATGCCCGTACGGCTCAGAGTCGTCTCGGTGTCGGCGAATGATGCCCGCTTCACCTCCAGCAGCGCGCAGACCTTCTGGTTCACATCAAGGCGCGTCGTCCCCAACACGACGCAGACCGCGTAGCGCGTCGGCTCGACTTTGCGCGACGCCACCAGAATCGTATTGGCCGCCTGATCGAGCGCGAAGTGGTAGTGCTCGCAGAAGGCGGCGGTGTCAGCCAACTCCGGAGCGCAGTCGAGTACGCTATAGGCGATGGCGTGCTGCGCGAGGGCTGCTTCGACGAGTGGCAGGAGTTTCGATTCCGTCACGGCGCTTCTCCACGCTTCTCCAGGCTTCTCCACAGGAAACGCCTCCCCACTCGCCGCTGTGGCGCCGGGGAGGCGTTCGGCTGTTCCCGCCAATCCAGGCGCGCTGCCTGGGCGCGGCGAGGATTACAGGACGTAGACGACCAGGAACAGGATGATCCACACGGCGTCGACGAAGTGCCAGTACATCTCGACGGCGTTGACGCCGAAGTGTTTGGGCTTGCTGAAATCTCCCCGTAGCGAGCGGAAGAAGCAGATCAGCAGGAAGAGCACGCCGAAGGTGACGTGCGCGCCGTGGAAGCCCGTCAGTACATAGAACGTCGAGCCGAAGACACCTGTCGAAGGGCCGAAGACGTTGTGGACGTACTCGTACGCCTGGATGCCGAGGAAGATGGAGCCGAGCAGCGCTGTCAGCCCCAGGCCAATCGAGAGGCCGCGCTTGTCGCCTTTGCTGATGGCGCGGGCGGCGAAGTGCATGGGGAAGCTGCTGGAGAGCAGGATCAGCGTGTTGATCAGCACCAGGGTGTATTCTGGCCGCACCACATGATCCATGGTCGGCGGCCACGCCCCCGCGCGCACGCGCAGGTAGAGATACGCGGCGATCAGGTTGGCGAAGAAGACGGCCTCCGACGCCAGGAAGAAGACCATGCCGTACCAGCCGTAGCTACGTCCTTGCGGCTCGTTCTCGTGCTCGGCTACCGTCTCCTGAGAGATGACCGTGCTCATGAGGGTTGTTTCTCTTTCCCGTCGTTGCTTATCTATCGTCGTGCGTTGCTATCGTGATGCGTATGATGGCTGCCGGGCCAGATTACGGCGTCTCCAGGCCCCAGGCGATGCCAGAGCCGAGCGCCAGCACCAGCCCAATCGCCGTGATGACGAGCGTGCTGGTCCAGAAGAAGACGCCGGTGAAGGCGATGCCCACCGAGATGGCCAGGAAGAGCGGCCAGTAGCTCGGCCCGGGCAGATGGATGCCCGGCGCGTGCGCCTCGGCGGCGGGAGCGGCAGCGACGGCGGCTGGCTCGCGCGTGGCCACTGCGGCGGCCACCGGAGCGGTGATCTCGCGCACCTTGGCGGAGAAGCCGATGCCGGCCATCAACCGGGTCGATTCTTGCAGGTCGCCCGATTCGTTGCGCGCCAGCAGCGACTTGACGTTCTTGAACACCCAGAATTGCTCGGCGTCGAGACCCTTCGCCAGGGCGTCCAGCTCGCCATCCTGGCGGGTAAACGTGGCTACCGCGCCGCCGGGGTGTGTATAGACGACCTCATAGTTTTCCATTCGCCAGCTCCTGAATCGCTGTTTTCATGCCTGCCGGATAGCAAGCGCGGCAGCTCAAAGCGTCTTCTATCTTATCATGACGAGCAAGCCCTGACGAGAGGCGCGCCCGCCCGCGATGGGCCTGGGTTTGCTATGATTGCGGGCGCTCGTTCTGCCGCTCGTTCAGCAGCTCGCGCGCCGACTCCACGTCCGCCCGCACGCCACGCATGCGCAGGACGATCCAGCCGAGATACGCCATCAGCCCCAGCCAGACGATGGCGTAGGTGATGATCAGAAAATTCGTACCCATGAGCGCATTTCTCCTCAGTGCAGGCGGAGATTACTCCTGCCCGCTCAGCTCCACATCCACGCGCAGGCGCTCAGCCTCGGCGGTGGCGCGCTCCAGCTTGTAGACCTCGATCGTCAGCAGCGTGTAGAGCAGCGTGAATGCCACCAGCGAGATCATCAGCGCCACGATCATCGAGGCGGGGAGCTGCGGCGTGCCACCCAGCGGCAAGACCTGATCGGGATGCAGCGTGCGCCACCACTTCACCGACATGTAGTTGATCGGCGTGACGATGAAGCCCAGAATGCCGACCACTGCTCCCGCGCGCGCGCCCTGCGCTGTGCGCCCCGTGTAGGCCCGCAGCGCCAGGTAGCCGACGTAGATGAACCACATCAGCAGCGAGGTGGTCAGCCGCTCGTCCCAGACCCACCAGGCGCCCCAGAAGGCACGGCCCCACAGCGAGCCAGAGATCAGCACCAGCGTCGTGAAGACCGTGCCAATCTCGGCGTTGACGCGGGCGAAGGCGTCCCAGCGCTCATCGCGGCGCCACAGATAGATGACGCTGCCGACCAGCACGAAGAAGAACGCCAGATACGAGATCCACGCCAGCGGCACATGCACGTAGAAGATGCGCTGCACCGGCCCCTCGACCGCCTCGGTGGGAGCATAGATGAAGGCGGCCCAGATGGTCAGCAGCATGCCGATGGTGGTCAGCGCCAGCAGCGCCAGCTCGCCATAGCGGCCCAGCCAGCCCAGCGCGGCGCCGATGACGGGCGCGCGCCGCGAGATGTCAGCCAGCTTCCCCTTTGCCGAATCCTGGAGAACTGATTGCATGGTTGTTCCGCCTATTCTTCGACCACGAACTGAAACGTGATCGCCGAAACACTCAGGAAGATGACATCGAAGGCTACCAGCAGCCCCAGCCACGGCGCGTCGTCGTGAATCGGCGTCAGCAGCGCCTCCGTCGCCCGCACCGCGCCGATAACCACCGGCACGATCAGCGGGAAGATCAGCAGCGGCGTCAGCAGCTCACGTGCGCGGGTGTTGGCCGCCAGCGCCGCGAACTGCGTGCCAACCGCCGCCACGCCCAGCGTGCCGAGCAAGAGTATCGGCGCGATGGCGGGCTGGATGATCGGCAGATTATAGAGCATGGCGAAGATGGGCAGCGCCACCGCCTCGATCACCGAGATGACGATGACATTGCCGACGACCTTCGCCAGATAGACCACCGCGCGATCCACTGGAGCGACCAGCAGCCGATCCATGGGGCCGCGATCCTGCTCGACGGTGATGTTGCGCGAGAGCCCCAGGATGCTGGCGAAGATGAACGCGATCCACAGCGCGCCTGGCCCCACCGTCGCCAGATTCTCGACTCGCAGATCGAAGGCGAAGTTGAAGACCACCAGCGCCAGCAGCGCAAAGAGGCCCATGCTCATCCACGCCTGCCGCGTGCGTAGCTCCGAGCGCAGGTCTTTCCAGATGATCGCCCAGAATTGCTCCCAGGCGAGGCGCGCGCCGGTCGCTTGCGTGCTCATGCCGCGCCTCCATTCACCAGCGGCTCGCCTGCGTAGAGCCGCTCGATGGCCGCGACATCCAGTGCGGCGGCGGCTCCGGCGTAGGCGATGCGCCCGCGCACCAGCGTCAGCGCGTCGTCGGCCAGCCGCAGCCCGCGCTCCAGATGGTGCGTCGTCAGCACGGTGGCCAGCCCGCGCTGGCGGCGCTCGGCCACCAGCCGCTCCAGCAGCGCCAGCGCCTCCTGATCGAGTCCGGTATCAGGCTCGTCGAGAAGCAGCACAGCGGGATCATGCACGATGCCCCGCGCCAGCGCCAGCCGCTGCGCCTGCCCGCGCGAGAAGGCGCGCACGCGGTCATTGGCGCGTGCGCGCAGCCCCACACGCTCCAGCAGCTTGCTGGCGCGCTCGGCGCCGTCGCGCAGACCATACATGCGGGCGAAGAACAGCAGGTTCTCGCGCGCCGTCAGCTCCTCATACGCATGCGGCTGATGCCCCACGTAGCCGACGATGCGCCGCGCCTCGCCTGCGTCGGCCACGACATCCAGCCCGGCCACCAGCGCGCGGCCAGCGGTCGGACGCGCCAGCGTCGCCAGCGTGCGCAGCAGCGTCGTCTTGCCCGCGCCATTCGGGCCGAAGATCACCAGCGTGCGTCCGGCGGGCAGCGTGTAGCTCAGCCCACGCAGCACGGGCCGCACGTCGAACGACTTCACCAGACGCTCCAGCGCAATGGCGGGCGTCGGCGTCGCGGCGGCGGTGGTCGGCTGCGCGGCGGGTTGCAGCATCTGCGCGCTCATCGCTGACCTCCGCTCGGCACTTCGACTTCCGCGTCACCCGCCGCGCTGGGCTGGCTGGTCGCAGGCGGGTTGGCGGTGGGCGCCTCAGCGGCCAGCAACGCGCGCAGCCGCTCACGCAGCGCCGCATCCTCGCGCTTGAACTGCTCCACCGTGACGGCGCCGCTGGCCTTGCGCCGTTCCAGCGCCAGCAGCTCGCGCAGCAGGCGGTCGCGCTCGGCGTCGCTGGCCGAGGCGAGCGGCTCGCGCTGAATGCCAGATGGCGCGGGCGGCGTGGCGGGAATCAGCCCCAGCGTGGTCGCCAGCGCGCCGCGCCAGAGGTAGAGCGCCAGCAGCAACGCCAGCAGCAGCGCCAGCGCGCCGCCCAGCCACAGCAGATGGGCATGATTCAGATCTTGCGGCTCGCCCGGCGTCGGCAGGTCCGCCAGCGCGAAGCTGACCTGGGCGCCATTCGCCACGTTGTTCGCAGCCAGAACCTGATACTTCGCGCCATAGGCCGTCACGTCGCCCTGCGAGACGATGTCTCCGCCCGCCACGCCGCGCAGGCTGCCTGGAACCAACGTCACCACCTGCGTGGTCGGATATTCAGCCTTGTAGGGGACGCTCAGCGTCGTGCCGGTGTAGGGCAGATCGTAGGCGAAGGCGAACTCCGATTGCCCCGGCGCCACAGTCGTCGCCACCGCGATGCCAGAGCCAATCTGCATCGTCGTCGTGTTGAAGAAGCCTACGCCCGTCGTCACGTTCTGCGCGTTGGCAGGCAGCGAGAAGCGTAACAGGCTGGGCATGGCGCCGCTGGCGGTGTTGGTTGGCAGGCTGCCCACGAACGCCGTCGTCCCGCTATTGTGGATAGTGATGAACTCGCCGATGCCCACCAGCCCATGCGTCGCATCGGGCTGACGCACCAGGATGGTCGCCAGGCTCACCGAGAGGTTGGCGCTATCCTGCGTGGCGTCGTACATCGTCAGCGTCGTCGTCTGCGTCGGGCTGGTGTTCAGGTTGATGGCCGGCGTGGCATACGTTCCACCCTGGAAGGTGGTGTAGACAGCATAGACGCCGCCCAGCGTCGCGCCAGAGAGATCAATATTGCTGAAGGTGAAGTGGCCCTCAGCGTCGGTTGTGACGCTGGCGAGGTCTTTGGCGTCGGAGCCGATGCTGAGCTGCAGCGTCACCTGCTGGCCAGCCACCGGCGCGTTCCCCTGCGTGCCATTGACCGCCACGCCAGAGATGGAGCCGACGCCCGCCGAGCCAGCCGCCAGCGCCCGTGGCGCGCCCAGCCCTACGACGCCAAGCGTCAGCAGCGCCAGCAGGACGAGCGCGCCGACCAGCGCGATGCGTCGCGCCAGAGGGTGAACCTTGGCGGCTGAAGCCGCAGCTAAGGGCCTCTGGCCGCGAAGCCCGCCTGCGCGGGCTGGGAGACGGTGAGTCGATGCCCAGGCCGCGCAGGCGACCTTCGCGGCGGCCCGCAGGCCGCCCTTAGCCTGCGGCCTTAGCCGCCCGTTCCTCGCCTCAGACCACAGGGAGCGTAGAGCTATCCGCATCTCACGACCCCTTCCGTCTGGGCGCGCGGCGGTCGCGGAGCGTGCTGGCGCCTGCGCGCGGGGCAGGCCTGGTCGCCGCTGGAGCCGCCTTGGCGGGCGCTGGCCGTCGCTGGGGCGCGGCGCTGGTGGGCGCGGCGGCCTCGCTCTGACGCAGCGCATCCAGGCGCCGCTCGATCTGCGCGTCCAGCTCCTGCTCGCGCTGATAGCGGGTCTTGAGGGCGGCCAGCGCGCGGTTCTCGTAGCGCTCGCGCAGCTCCTCGTAGTCGCCTGTCTCCAGATTGCCGAGCGTGTAGTCAAACTCGACCTCGCGCAGCGCCTGGCGCGCCTGTTGCTCGCGCTCGGCGGCGTCGGCGGCGGGCGCCTGCCCTGCGGGCGCGGCCATCTGCGCGGCTGGCTCGCGGATGAGGCCCAGCAGCGGATACAGCACGATCAGCGCGGCGGAGAGCGCCAGCAGCGCGGCGATGAGCAGTGGCATCAGGCGTGTTCCTTCCGCAGATCGAGTGCGCCATAGGACAGGCCCTCGTCGGCTTCCATCTCGCGCAGCAATGTCTCGCGCAGGCGCTGGCGTTCCTCGTCGCTCAGGTCGAGTGCCTCATCGCCTTCTTCCGGCGGCGCAGTGGCCATGGCGGGCCGCGCGCCCCACTCGCGTCCTAGCACGAAAACGACATAGGCGCCCAGCGCCAGCATCAGCAGCGGCGCAATCCAGATCAGCAGCGTGAAGCCCTGCGGCGGCGGGCTCTCCAGAATCGAATCGCCGTAGCGCGACTCAAAATACTGGATGACCTGCTGCTCTGATTCCCCCTGCGAGAGCTTCTGGCGGATCACGCCGCGCATCTCGCTGGCCAGGCCAGAGGGCGAGGCGGCCACCGATTCGCCGTGGCAGATGGGGCATTGCAGTTGCGACCCCACCTCCTGCACGCGCTGATCCAGCGTCTTCGGCTGGTTGGCGTGGTAGAGCGTCACGCCCCAGACGGCGCCCAGCGCCACCAGTAGCCCCAGCGCTACCAGCAGCGATGGGCGGCGCAGCAGCCCCCGCCAGCTGCCAGCCGAGGTCGCGCGCGTCACACCAGAGGCTCGGGATGCGCTCATGACGTCGCCTCCTCGCCAGCGCCAGCGGCCACCAGAGTGGGCTGCGCAGCGCCCACCCTGGCGGGAACCAGTCGCGCGGCGCGGCGACGCTCTGGCCACCAGCACAGCACGCCGCCCACCACCATCAGCAGGCCGCCCGCCCAGACCAGCGAGACCAGCGGATTGATGAAGACGCGAATTGTCGCCGAGGTCGAGCCGTCATAGCCCGCCAGGAAGACATACAGGTCTTTGAGCTGATGGGTCGAGATGGCCACGATGCTGGCGGGCTGATTCTCGAAGCCGGGGAAGATGCGCTCGCCCGGCGCTACCTGCTCGATGACATGCCCATTCTGGCTGACATTGAAGTGCGTCTGGATGGTCTCGACGCCGTTCTCCGTCACATCGGTGATGCCCAGGTAGGTCAGGCTGTAGCCGGAGACGGTCAGCGTCTGGCCGACCTTGAGCTGTCCCTCGCTCTGCGTCTGGAAGAACTGCGAGCCGATGATGCCGATGGCGAGCACGACCAGCCCCAGATGCACCACATAGCCGCCATAGCGCTGCCGATGGCGGTTGAAGAGCATCGCCAGCGCCATCGGGTAGCCCTCGCCGTGGCCGTGGCGCACCCGCATGCCGCGCCAGGTGTCGTAGAGGATGGTGACGCCGGTGAAGACACAGACGGCGAGCGCCAGATCGGCCCAGAAACTCGTCACGCCCAGCAGTGGCAGCGCGACCGCCGCGATAACAGCGACCAGGGCGGGCCAGCGGAAGAGCCGCACCAGGCTCGACGCCGAGGCCCGCCGCCACGCCAGCAGCGGCCCCACGCCCATCATGAAGATCAGCGCGATGAAGAGCGGGCCGTTGACCTGCTGATAGAACGCCGTGCCCACGGTCATGGTCTGCCCGCGCAGGTCGGCGGAGATGATCGGGAAGATCGTCCCCCAGAAGGTCGCGAAGGCGACGCCCGCCAGCAGCAGATTATTGATGAGGAAGCTACCCTCGCGCGAGATGACCGAATCGAACTCGGCCTCCGGCTTGAGCTGCGGCAGCCGATAGAAGAACAGGCTGAACGAGACGGCCAGCACGAGCACCAGGAAGCCCAGGAAGAATGGGCCGATGTCCGAATAGGCGAACGAGTGTACCGAGCTGATGATGCCGCTGCGCACTTCGAACGTGCCGAAGATGGAGAGCGCAAACGTCGCGATGATCAGCGTCAGGTTCCAGACCTTCAGCGTGCCACGCCGCTCCTGCACCATCGTGGAGTGCAGGAAGGCGGTGGCCGTCAGCCACGGCAGCAGGGCCGCGTTCTCGACGGGATCCCAGCCCCAGTAGCCGCCCCAGCCCAGCACGTGATAGGCCCACCACATGCCTAGCAGCAGCCCGCACGACTGAATCATCCAGGCTGCCAGCGTCCAGCGGCGGATGGAGCGCAGCCAGGCTGCGTCGAGCCGCCCAGAGATCATGGCCGCCATAGCGAAGGCGAATGGCAGCGACCAGCTCATGTAGCCCGCCAGCAGCATCGGTGGATGGATCAGCATGCCGGGGTCTTGCAGGATGGGATTTAGCCCGGCGCCATCCAGCGGGGGAATGGTGACACGATTGAAGGGCGGGCTGACGAAGTTCAGCAGCACCAGGAAGAAGGTCTCGATGCTCATCAGCGTCGCGACCACCCACGGCATCAGCGGCTCGGCGCGGCGATGCAGCAGCACGGCGATGGAGCTGAAGATGGAGAGCATCGTCGCCCAGTAGAGCAGCGAGCCTTCCTGGCCGCCGTAGAAGGCCGAGAGCGAGTAGTACCACGGCATCGACAGGCCGGAGTGCTGCGCGACATAGACGGCGCCGAAGTCATGCGTCAGGAAGCTGGCGATCAGTGAGCCAGTGGCGATCAGCAGGAAGCCCGCGACCACCAGCGCCGCGCGTCGTCCGCTCGCCACCAGCGCCGGGCGGCGCAGTGTGGCGCCCAACACCGAGGCGGCGAGGGCAAAGAGCGTGAAGACCAGCGCGAGCGTCAGCGCAATCGCGCCGAGATCGGTGAATCGCACGATACCAACTCCTGTGAACGCCGAGATTGCCGAGATTGCCAGTGAATACCTTGGTGGCCTGCGGGCCGCCGCGAAACCCGCCTGCGCGGGTTCGGAAGCGTCCTAGTCCGCGCGGGCGGCAGGCGGAGCCGAGCTTCGTGGCCGCAGGCCTCCCGGGCGCGGTTTCAACTGCCAGCCGCCGGGCGCTTCCAATCGCTTTTCATCATCACCTCACTAGCCGCCCGTGCCGTTCGAGCCACTCGCGCCGGGTGTGGCCGCCTGGAACTTCGAGGGACACTTGGCGAGCAGCGTCGTCGCCTGGAACATCCCCTGCGTGTAGTGGCCCTCGACCACTACCTGTGTGCCAGCGCGCACCGTATCGGGCACGATGCCCGGATAGCTGACCATCATCTTTTGTGTGGCGCTGGTGGCGCTATCCGTGATGGCGAACTGCACCGACTTGCCGCCGTCCTCCTGCGTGACACCAGCGGGCGAGACGAAGCCCGCCACCCGCACTGACTGCCCCGCGCACGACGAGCAGGTCTGTAGCTCGTGGATGGTCATGTAATATTCGGCAGAGGTTCCGGTGTTGGCGACGACCAGATAGATGACCGCCGCCGCAATCGCCAGCCCGGCGATCACGAAGCCCCAGCGCATGCCGCGTCGCCGTGGACGCGGAGCCTGCGCCGACGCCTCGAGCACGTTCGCATTCACCATGATGGAACCTCCACCTGTGTCAATCTCTATCGCTACGCGCACTGGTCAGACGCTAGCGCGCAAGACCAATCGCGACATCGAATATCCCATTCAGCGCCGCGCCGAGCAGGAACACAATCATGCCCAGCGCCAGAATCAGCCGTGGCGCCAGCCGCCACATGCGGCCACGCAGCCGCGCGGGGCGACGCGCCTCCTGCGCCTGGAAGATCGCCAGCCCGAACATCGTCAGCGCCAGTGCGATCTTCACCGCCAGCGTCGCGACATAGGCCACGCCCACCGTGGTCGTCGTCAGTCGGTCGAACATCAGATACACGCCGCTGAGCAGCAGCGTGACGATGCTGATGTTCACCAGCCGCCGGAACTGCGTCGCGATGGCGGCGCTTACCTCCGGCGCGGCCTTGCCCAGCCGCAACGCTGGCGTGATGACCAGCAGATAGACCAGACTACCGCCGACCCAGACTCCGCCCGCCAGCGTGTGCGCCGTGCGCATCAGGACGCTCAGAATCTGGAACATCATGGCTGGCGCTCGCTTATCCGATTGGGAACTGCTGCGCCCAGGACGAGATCACCGAGACCTCGCCCGTCAGGTAGAGCAGCGCCACCAGAATCAGCGCAGCGCCGCTCACCCTGGCGATCAGCGTGTTGTAGCGCTTCGACCAGCCAAACGCCCGCAGCCCGAACGATCCGCCGATGCCAATCACCAGGAACGGGATGGCGAACCCCAGCGAATAGAATGCCAGCAGCAGCCCGCCCTGCCCCAGCGAGCCGGTCGCGCCGACGGCCAACAGGATCGAGGCGAGCACCGGGCCGATGCACGGCGTCCAGCCAGCGGCGAAGACGACCCCTAGCGCGGGCGCCGACCACAGCCCCCAGCCGCGCACCGACGCGCCCGACACCTGGAAGCGTCCCTCGCGCATCAGAAACTCCGTCACCTGGCGCGGCAGCAGCCCCAGCAGGAACGCGCCCATCACCAGCATGACAATCCCCGCGATGGTCTCCATCACCGGGCGATAGGCGGCCACCAGCGTCGCGAAGCCGCCCATCAGGAAGCCCAGCGCGATGAACGCTACCGAGAATCCGGCGACGAAGAGCACACTGGCGATGGCCGCCGGGCCAAAGAGCTTCGTGCGCCACGTCCCGCCCGCCACGCCCGTCCCGCCATCGGCGCTGGCCAGGCTGACCTCGCCATCGCCCAGGGTCAGCGAGCTGATGTAGCTGATGTAGCCCGGAGCCAGCGGCGCAACACACGGTGAGAAGAACGACGCCAGGCCGCCCAGCAGCGCGATGAAGACAGCGCCCATGCTCAGATGTGTCATTGCGCTCGCCGCTCCCTGGCCACAACGCTCCAGATGTTCGCCATCACTCCGTACCCAGCCCGCGCAGGCGGGCTTTGCGGCGGAACGCCCTTAGCTGCGGCTTCAGCCGCCCCAACAGGAACCTGTCCACGCTCACTTCACAATCGCCTGAATCGAGCGGTTGAGTGAGCCACTATCGAGCGCGCCGCCGTACTTGTACGTCACCACGCCCGCACGATTGATAAAGACCGTCTCCGGTGGCCCCGTCACGCCGTAGGCGATGGAGATGCCGCCACCCGGATCCCCGCCGATGGGATACGCGATGCTGTACTGCCGCGCGAAATCGAGGCTGTTCTGCTGCGTATCCTGATACACGATGCCGACGAAGACGACCCCCTGTGGCGCCCACTTCTGATAGGCCGCCGCCAGGTTCGGCGCTTCCTCCACGCAGGGGTCACACCACGACGCGAAGAAGTTGACCACCACCGGCTTGCCCTTCAGCGACGCCAGATCCAGCTTCTGCCCCGCCGAGCCGTTGTAGAGCGTCGTAGTGAAGTCGGGCGCTGGCTTGCCGTCAATGCTCGACCACGATGGCGCTTTGCTCACCGCCGCGCCCGCTGCAGCCAGCTTCATCGCCAGCACGACGATCAGCGCCAGCGAGATCACGCCGGAGATCGCCAGCATGAGCATTCCGCGTCGCTGCGCTGTGGTCAGCTTCCTGAACATCGTTCGCATGGTTTGGGCTCACCTGAAGGCTTGACAAGGGTTGGCCGGGTTTGACACGCTGGCCCGCGCGCCGCTGGCGGATGGCTCCGTCGCGCGGCGCGCTCGCCAGCGCAGGTTAGTGTTCGGACTTCCAGTCCGGATTCTCCGGATGCTTGAGGTCATAGACTGGGCGACGGCTGCGCACCACTGGCACCGTCACGAAGTTCTCGACTGGTGGCGGCGAAGTGGTCGCCCACTCCAGCGTGAAGGCGTCCCACGGGTCGTTCGACGCGGTGCGCTTCTTCGACATCGTCCAGAAGAAGTTGACGAGGAAGACGATCACGCCGAGCGCGATGGTGAACGCGCCAATCGTCGAGAGCAGGTTGAGCTGATCCCACCCCATGTTCGCCGGATAGGTGAACTGGCGGCGTGGCATGCCCAGCAGCCCCAGAATGTGCATCGGGAAGAAGGCCGCGTTCAGGCCGATCATCCACAGCCAGAATTGTAGCTGGCCCAGCCGCTCATTCAGGATGCGCCCGGACATCTTGGGCATCCAGTAGTAGATGCCCGCCATCAGCGCCATCACCGACCCGCCGAAGAGCACATAGTGGATGTGCGAGACGACGAAGTAGGTGTCCGTCACCTGGTAGTCGAATGGCACCACGGCCAGCGCCGCGCCATTCAGGCCGCCGATCAGGAACATCGAGACGAAGCCGAGGCCAAAGAGCATCGGCGCATTGAAGCGCACCTTGCCGCCGTAGACTGTCGCCACCCAGTTGAATATCTTCACCGCCGTCGGGATAGCGATGAGCGTCGTGCTGGAGGCGAAGAACGCCTGAGCCAGCGGCGGCAGCCCGACCGCGAACATGTGGTGCGCCCAGACGGTGAAGCTGAGGAAGCCAATCGCGACGCCCGACCATGCCACGAAGGTGTAGCCGAAGATCGGCTTGCCGGAGAAGACCGGCAACACCTCCGATGCGATGCCGAAGGCGGGCAGGATCAGGATGTACACCTCAGGATGGCCGAATGACCAGAAGAGGTGCTGCCATAGCAGCGGATCACCGCCCGCGCTGGCCTGATAGAAGTGCGTTCCCAGATGGCGGTCGAAGAGCAGCAGGAAGCTGGCGACCGTCAGACTCGGCATGGCGAAGATCAGCAGGAACGACGTGACAATCGTCATCCAGGTGAAGAGCGGCATGCGATTGATCGTCATGCCCGGCGCGCGCATGCGCAGGATGGTCACGACGAAGTTGATGGCGCCCGTCACCGAGGCGATGCCCAGAATCGAGAGGCCGACAATCCAGAAGTCGGGGTTCGAGCCGGGCGAGAAGCAGCCCTGGCCACCATTGGCCGCAGCCAGGGCGGCGGCGGCCGTCTGCTGCTGCACCGTTCCCATCGCCTGCGTCAGGCAGGTGGGGGTAGCCTCCGTCAGCGGCGCATAGCTGAACCAGCCTGCATTCGGCGCTGAGTTGAAGATGAAGCTGGAGCTCAGCACGATGCCGCCGATGAGGAAGAGCCAATAGCCCAGCGCGTTGATGCGCGGGAAGGCCATGTCGCGCGCGCCGACCATCAGCGGCACGAGATAGTTACCGAAGCCCGTCCAGATCGGCATCATGAACAGGAAGATCATGATGGTGGCGTGCATCGTGAACACCTGGTCGTACGCCTCGGGCGACAGGAAGGTGTTGTTCGGCACGGCCAACTGTGTGCGGATCAGCAGCGCGAGTACGCCAGCGAAGAGAAAGAAGAAGAACGCCGTGTAAATGTACATGACGCCGATCTTCTTGTGATCAGTCGTCGTGACCCACGACCCGATCGCGGATTGGGTCCAGGGCCGTCGCGCAGAGCGACTGCGTGTCGCGACACTCCCTACAGCCATGTGAGAGTCCTCTCAGTTCCAGTCCGTGTGATGCGAGGCGCCCAGCGCAACTCACGCGCTACGTGCGCCTCGCCGTCGTGTCGTGACGACGCTACTTCAAGCTCTCCAGGTAGGCGACCAGCTCGTTGATCTGGGCGTCTGTGAGCGAGCCGCCAGCAGCCTGACCAAACGCTGGCATATCCACGCCGCTCTTGATTGCCTGCGGATCGCGAATCCAGGCGGCGAGGTTGCCCGGCGTGTTGTCGACCACACCACCAGCAATCCACTGGCGGCTGCCAAAGTGGGTCAGGTTCGGGCCGATCAGCTTCGAGGGGTCAGCCGTGGTGACGCCGCTGATCTGGTGGCAGCCGATGCAGGGGCTGGAGGCGAAGTACTTCGCGCCCGCCTCAGCCAGCGTCTCGGTCGGCTGCGCCGCCGTCTGCTGCTGCTGCGACACCCAGGTCTGGTAGTCGGAGGGCGAGACGGCATGCACCAGGAAGTCCATGTGTGCGTGCTGCGTGCCGCAGAACTCAGCGCACTCGCCGCGATACCAGCCGACGCTATCCGCCTGTAGCCACATCGCGTTGTCGTGGCCGGGGATCACGTCGGTCTTGCCGCCCAGCTGTGGCACCCAGAAGCTGTGGATGACGTTGTTGGAGCGCAGGTTGATGTGGACGACGGTTCCCGTCGGGATCCACATCTCGTCCGCCGTCACCACGCCGTTGCCATAGTCGAATTCCCACCACCACTGGTGACCGATAGCGTTGACCGTGATGGTATTGGACGATGGCGGCTCCTGGATCTGGAACATCGTCGTGATGGTGGCGATCAGCACCAGCACCAGCACGATCGACGGCGCAATCGTCCAGGCGATCTCGATCTTCGTGTTGCCGTGCGTCTGCGTCGGTTCGGGCGAATCGGGACGCGCACGGAAGCGGATGATCGAGTAGATCAGCACCGAGACGACGATCACGAACACCGCCGTGGCGATGTAGAAGATGATCCAGAAGAGGTCAGACTCTTTCAGCCCAATCGGGCCTTGCGGGTCCAGCATGCTCGGCGTGTGGGTGATGTCGTTGATGTTGGTGTTCCCACAGCCTGCGAGCAGCAGGGCGAAGAGCAACGGCAGCAACGACGCAGCCCGCCACCATGTTGGCTTCAATCGCATACGATGAATCCTCGGCCTTCCCAGTGTTTGACAACCGGTTGACGCTCGAAGCGTGCGTCGCTCTGGCCAGCCCGAGGGCGGACCAGCGCCACACACACCGACAGCGCCCGTGAACGGGCGCTTCGAAGACGCATTCGGCGCAGTGTTTCACGCATTCCTGATAAATGCAACGAGCGAGGCCCGTTTCTGGCCGCAGTCGCGTGACGACAGTGCGGCGCATGCTGGCCTCTGGCCCGCCGCGTCTAGCGCAGCAGCACGTGATCGAGCGCCATGACGGCGAACAACAGCGCCAGGTAATAATTCGAGAACCAGAACATCGTCCGCGCCGCTTTGAGTGTGCGCTTCTGCCCCAGACGGATGGCGAAGACCAGCAGCCCGGCGCCCAGCGCCAGCGCGCAGACGAGGTAGAGCCAGCCCATGCCGCCAGTGACGACCAGCAGCAGGCTCGACGCAACCAGGATGACGGTGTAGACGGTGATCTGCGTGTAGGTGGCGGCTTCCCCCTTGACCACCGGCAGCATCGGAACGCCCGCTCGCGCATAGTCTTTCTTCAGCACGATGGAGAGCGCCCAGAAGTGCGGCGGTGTCCAGAGGAAGATCACCGCGAACATCAGCAGCGGCGTCCAGAGCGTTGTGTTCCAGTGCAGCGGCGCCACCGCCGCCCAGCCGATCAGCGCGGGGACGGCGCCTGCCGCGCCGCCGATCACGATGTTCTGGGCGGTGGTGCGCTTCAGCCACATCGTGTAGACGCAGACGTAAAAGAGAATCGCGCCCAGGGCCAGCGCGGCGCTCGCCAGATTGACGAAGACGCCGAAGATCGCGACCGAGAGCGCGCCGATGATCACGCCGAAGATGAGCGCCGGGGTGGGCGCTACCTTGCCAGCCGGGAGGGTACGCTGCTTCGTGCGACTCATCAGCTCGTCGATGTCGCGATCCCAGTAGCAGTTGATGGCGTTGGCGCTGCCTGCGGCGAGCGCGCCGCCCAGCATGGTCGCCAGCGTGATCCCCAGCGGCGGCAAGCCATTGAGCGCGACCACCATCGCCGCCAGCGTGACCCCCAGCAGCAGCACGGTGACGTGCGGCTTCATGAGATTGAGGTACGCGGAGAACGTCGAACCCACGCTGCGCGGTGTTTGCGCCTCGACAGGGACCGCCTTCTGCATAGCGTGTTATTACCCTTCGGCTTGTGTGCGGTGAGTGAAATTGCGCCGCATACGGACTATTCTACGGCTCCGACCTGAACGCAGCGCTTGCAGCCAGCGTAAACCGCCTGACAATCGCCTGAACGCCGGACGGGGATGGGAGTGGTGGCGCGGGCGTTGTCACATGGCTTGCAACCCCACTATACTATCATAGTGACGCCGCTCCCGAAACAACCTATTCAGGCATCAGTCAGGTCAGCAGCCGTGACAGACACCCTCAGATCGCGTGGCGCGCCCCGCGCCACAACCATATCCACTTCTCCAGCGCGCCGCTCCGCCGCGAGCGGTGTCCTGCGCGACGCGTCGTCGCACACAAGCGAGCTAGCCCAGATAACCCAGATGGCCCAGATGGGTCGCGCCCAACTCGACGCCCGCCTGGATGCCATCATCCGCACGGTGACGCTCTTCGCCGCCCAGGTCGAGCAGAACGCCGCAGCGCGCGAGGTGGCGCGTGATGTGCGCGCCGAGGCCGAGCGCGCCCGTGGCGTCGCCCAGACGCTGGAGCGGCTGATCGGACTGGAGCGTGCGTCGCTGCGGCTGGGAGCGGTGGTCGTCTCTGACCTGCTGATGGCGACACTCTCGCGCTGGAAGACCCGTGCGCCGCAGCAGACCTTCGAACTGGCGCTGCCGGGCCATGAACCTACGCTGCTGGGCGATAGCGTGCTGATCGAGCAGGCCATCGAGGGCGTGATCGCCTGGGCCACCTCGCACAGCGGGCCGGGCGACATCCGGGTCAGCCTGCGCCAGACGCATCCAGAGGCGCACACAGATCATCAGGCGGTGGAGGGCGATGGCAACATTACCATCTCCGTGCGCTGCCCGCTGACCTCCGCCGATGACACGCAGACTGCGCGCCTGCTCGATAGCTTCGACCAGCCGCAGCCCGGAGACGCCTGCGCGCTGGAGCTGACGCTGGCGCGCGCCATCGCCGAGCGCCACGGCGGGCGCGTCTGGGCCGAGGCGGCTCCAGGCGAGGCCGGGACGCTACTGGCGCTGTCACTGCCCAGCGCGCCCGACCCAGCGGCGCAGTCCGCCTCGCTGGCGACCATGCACAAAGAAGCTACCGAGGATGACGACGCGGCGGCGACGGGCGATGCGCCTGCGCTGGCGCGCGCGCGCCATTGCATCGTGGTGGCGCACGGCGACGCGCGTATGGCACGCTATCTGCGCGCCAACCTGGAGGCGGCGGACTACACGGCAAAGATGGCGACCAACCTGAGCGCGGCGCTCAAGCTCATCGAGCTGGAAGAGCCAGATCTGGCGCTGCTCGATCTGGCGCTGCCCGACGATGAGCAGCGCGATCCGCTGACGCGCGTTCTGGCGCGCACCACCGCGCCCGTCGTAGCGCTGGGGGGCGCCGATCCGGCGGCCTGCGTGGGCGCGCTCGACGCAGGCGCGGCGGACTACATCGCACAGCCGCTCAGTGTGGAGGAGGCGCTGGCGCGTGTGCGTCGGGCGCTGCGTCCGCTGCCGGGGCAGGCGAGCGCGCCACGCCAGCGCATCTTCACCTGTGGTGATCTGGTGATCGACGATGCGCAGCGGCTCGTCACCATCGGCGGCGCGCCCACGCAATTGAGCAAGACCGAGTACCGTCTGCTGCGCACGCTGGCGCAGAATCTCGGCAAGACACTCTCGCACGAGGCGCTGCTGGCGCAGGTCTGGGGGCCAGCCTATAGCAAAGAGATCGAGTTTGTCTGGGTGTACATCCGCCGCTTGCGGCGCAAGATCGAGCCAGACCCCGCGCGCCCGCGCTACATCCTGACGGCGCCGGGGGTGGGCTACCGCCTGGCGCAGCCCGCCCCTGAGTAGACCCGACAGGAGCGCGCCGTGACCCTGGCACGATGTCTGGGGTCAGGCAAAGACCTGATGAAGACATCAGGCGCATTCCCGATTGTGGGAATGTCTGCCACTCTGGTATACTCCTTGGCGGCATTCTCGCCCATCCCGCGTCGTGTGCGCTGCGCCAGACGACGCAGGATGGGCCGCGATTCACGACGTTTAGACTATGGCAGTCGTTGCGCGGTCCGTTTGATTGAGATCTGACGTGGACGGCCTTTGCGCACGCTGAAAGGAACGCAATCACGATGAAGAAGATGTTGTTCGCAATCGTGCCATTGGCCCTCACGCTGACCCTGGCGCTCGGCGCTTGCGGCAAGCCCGCCGCTGGCGGTGGCCCCGGCGCCGGAACAGGCAGCACGGGCAGCGGCGGCGGCTGCACGACCTCGCAGACCATTGAGCTGACGGTGGATAACTTCGCCAGCAGTTGCTATACCGTCAAGGCCAACCAGCCTGTCACGTTCGACGATCCGTCGTCCACGGGCGGCGTCCACATCATCTGCACGGGCGCGCAGGCCAAGTGCGCGGCTGAGGCGGGCGCGCCGGCCGACCTGAACGCGCCAGGCTTCCAGATTCAGCCAGGGCAGACGCATCAGGTGACGTTCACCACGGCTGGAACCTTTCACATCGCCTGCACGGTGCACCCGGCGATGGACATGACACTGACGGTGCAGTAGCGCCACGCGCTCTGACCATCGCAACCCAACAGAACAGGCTCGCTACACGATGGTGTGGTGAGCCTGTTCGCGTTTGACGCCACTCCAGGCAGCGCGGCATACTGTGCTGTCGAAGGGGCGCGACCTCACCCCTCCAACCCCCTCTCTCATAGGAGAGGGGGAGCAATCTGATAAGCGACTTGCCCGCCCCGCGCGCCACCTCTGCATTGGGTTCCCTCTCCCGCGGAGGGGAGGGGGCCAGGGGGAGAGGTTCCGCCAGCGCCCACCTGTCATCTGGAGACTAGCATGACCGCCACGCCCGATTCCATGATTTCGCCTGACACACTCGACCAGCGCTACGATGTGATCGTCGTCGGCGCCGGACATGCAGGCTGTGAGGCGGCGCTGGCGGCGGCGCGCATGGGCCAGCGCACGCTGCTGCTGACGATGAATCTGGATAGCGTCGCACTGATGCCCTGCAATCCCAGCGTGGGCGGGCCAGCCAAGGGACATCTGGTGCGCGAGATTGACGCGCTGGGTGGCGAGATGGGCCGCAACGCCGACCGCACGTTCATCCAGATGCGCCTGCTCAACACGGGCAAAGGGCCAGCCGTGCAGGCGCTGCGGGCGCAGTGCGACAAGCAAGCCTACCGCCTCAGTATGAAGTGTGCGCTGGAGAGCCAGCCCGGGCTGGAGCTGCGTCAGGGCGCCGTCACCGACCTGATCGCCACGCGCGATGACGCTGGCCGCCAGAGCATCGGCGGCGTCATCACGGCGACCGCACGCTACACCGCCGCAGCGGTCATCTTGACGACGGGCACCTTCATCAATGGTCGGCTGGTGGTCGGCGCGCGCACGCAGCCGGGCGGGCGCACGGGCGAAGGGCCAGCGCTGGGCATCTCCGATGCGCTGACGCGGCTGGGCCTGCGCCTGCGTCGCTTCAAGACCGGCACACCGCCGCGCATCGACGCCCGCAGCATCGACTTCAGCCAGACGATTCCACAGCCAGGCAGCACCACGCCGCTGTACTTCTCGCACGCCTTCGCCCACGATCCAGCGGCGCGGGCCGATCTGGGGCTGCCTGCCGGGCGGCCCAGCCCGCTCTACCCCATCCCCACTGAGGCGCAGACGACCTGGCGCGCGCAGCTACCCTGCTACCTCGTCCACACCACCGAGCGCACGCATGCCGTCATCCGCGCCAATCTGGATCGCTCGCCACTCTACAACGGCGTCATCGAGGGTACCGGCCCACGCTACTGCCCCTCCATCGAGGATAAGGTCGTGCGGTTCGCGGAGAAGGAGCGGCATCAGGTCTTTCTGGAGCCGGAGGGCTGGCGCACCAGCGAGGTCTATGTGCAGGGCATGAATACCAGCCTGCCCGAAGATGTGCAGCTCGCCATGCTGCGCAGCATCCCCGGGCTGGAGCAGGCCGAGGTGATGCGCTGGGGCTACGCTGTCGAATACGACTGCGCGCCGCCCGATCAGGTCAGCCTCAGCCTGGAGAC
>DATAED010000378.1:0-7074 GCA_036258195.1 Ktedonobacterales bacterium | reverse complement strand
AGACGGACTGCTCATTAGTGGTCGAGCGGAAGCGCACCTCGTCGAAGACGAAGAACTCAGCCTCGGGGCCAAAATAAGCGGTGTCAGCGATGCCGGTCGAGAGCAGGTGCTTTTCGGCCTTGCGGGCGATGTAGCGTGGGTCGCGCGTGTAGGGTTCGAGGCTGCCGGGCTGGGCGACGTCGCAGATGAGGCTGAGCGTGGGAACGGCGGTGAAGGGATCGAGGATGGCGGTGGAGGGGTCGGGGATCAGGAGCATGTCGCTCTCGTTGATCTCCTGGAATCCGCGAATGCTGGAGCCGTCGAAGCCGATGCCTTCGTCGAACGCCGCGACATCGAATGAACTCATGGGAACGCTGAAGTGCTGCCACGTGCCGGGGACATCGGTGAACTTGACATCAACCATGCGGACGCCGTGGTCTTTGGCGAACCGCACCACCTCATCTGGTGTCATGGCCATACTACCCTGCTTTCGCTCTCGGAACTCGCTCGTCACTGGCGCTGGCTGGCGCCCGGGTCAGTGACGAGCCGCACTCGCATGCGGGAACATCTGCTGTCGCTCGCATCGTAGAGCGTCGGCGCTCTCGCCCGCGGATCATATGGCAGGTCGCACACCGGCGTGACCTCGACCTGACCTTATAGAAGAGTGTATCGCAGGCGTCTCGCCGCTCACAGGGACAAGATCACCAGAGACCGTCGGAGGTGATTGTGCAAGGCGCACAATAAACGCGCCAAAATGGCGTCTTGGGCTATGACTTTTGGGCATGGCTCGACTCCGCCGCATGCTGTGGTACAACGCATGCGACAACTCAGGTCTATGACGCACGGCTGGCGCGCTCGTGACGCTGGCGGTGAGAGAAGGACGACGGCATGACCCCCGACGACATGACACAACCCTACACGCAGCGCCCGGCACAGACGCCCAACTGGCCCGCCCACGAGTCGCCCACCGCACCGTGGCGCGCGCTTCGCCCGCCGCGCAGTCGCGCTGGATGCTTGTGGGGCGCAGGGGGATTCGTGCTGGGCGTCATCCTGGCGGCGTTGATCGCGCTGGCGGCGCTGGCGCCAGCGCCCGCGCCCAGAGTCGCCGCTCAGCCCCATGGCGCGGCGCTGACTGTCATCCTCACCGATACCCTGCTCACCCAGGCCATCAGCTCCAATGTCCAGGCGGGCACTGGCTCGCTGGCGCAGGCGCGCGCGCACATCGAGTCCAATGGGCGGATCGTCGTCACAGGGCAGCTCGCGGGGTCGTCGGACGCGGGCGCCACGGTGACGATTGTGACGCAGCCGTATGTCAGCCAGCACACGCTGGCGGTCAAGGTGCTGCGTGTGGGCTATGGCGGAGTGGCGCTGCCCACCGTGCTGCTCGACTCCATGCGCGACCAGATCAACGCCAGCCTGACGCGCTCCAGCCAGGTGTCGCTGGGGGTGGGCAAAACGCTGGAGGTCAGCGGCGTGACCTGCTCGAATGGCGCGATGACGCTGACCTATGCTCCAGTGAGCTAAGGCAGGGCTGGCTGCGAACCTCTCCCCCTGACCCCCTCCCCTTCAGGGAGGGGAAACCCAGACCACAGTTTGTGGCGCGAGGCTCCGGCTCCCCCTCTCCCACAGGAGAGGGGGATGGGAGGTGAGGTCGCGTCCTCACTCGGCGGGCATGTCCTCATCCGGGAAGCGGCCATAGAGCGTCGCCAGATGCCTGAGCCAGGCGGCGCGCTGCGGTGTCAGCGCATCGGACGAGAAGCGCCACTCCCAGTTGCCATCCGGGCGCGAGGGGAAGTTCATGCGCGCCTCGCTGCCCAGGTTCAGCGCGTCTTGCATGGGGATGATGGCGAGCTGCGCCACCGAGGCATAGGCCGCGCGAATCATGCCATCCACGACGCCTCTAGGCGCGACGCCTAGATAGTCCAGCGTGAAGGCGCGCTCATGACCCTCGCTGGCCTCGAACCAGCCGCGCGTGGTGTCATTGTCGTGCGTGCCGGTGTAGACGACCGCATCGGGCACGTAGTTGTGCGGCAGATCGTGATTCGCGGCGTCACCAGCGAATGCGAACTGCAGCACGCGCATGCCGGGGAATCCCAGCTCTGCCTGCAGGGCGCGCACCTCTGGCGTGATGACGCCCAGATCCTCGGCAATGAACGGCGCATCGCCCAGCTCTGCGCGGATGGCGTTGAAGACTGCGGCGCCTGGCCCGGGCATCCATGCGCCATTGACGGCGGTTGGCTCCTCGGCTGGTACCGACCAGTACGCCTCGAAGCCCCGGAAATGATCGAGCCGGATGATGTCGTAGATGCGCAGCGCCTGCCGCACGCGATCGACCCACCAGCCATAGCCTGACTCCCGCAGCACGTCCCAGCGGTAGAGCGGGTTACCCCAGCGCTGCCCTGTCTCGCTGAAATAGTCGGGCGGCACACCCGCGACGGCGATCGGCTGGCCCGCGCTATCCAGCTCGAAGTACTCCGGATGCGACCACACATCGGCGCTGTCGTGCGCCACGAAGATGGCCAGATCACCGACAATCTGGATGCCGCGCTGGTGTGCGGCTGCGCGCAAGGCATCCCACTGGCGGAAGAAGACGAACTGCGCAAAGGCATGCAACTCGATCTCGCTGGCCAGCACGCGACGCGCCTCGGCGCTCGATTGCGGGCTGCGCTGGGCGAAACGTTTAGGCCACTCGACCCAGGCGCGCAGACCGTTGGCTTCCTTGAGCGCCATGAAAAGCGCGAAATCGTTCAGCCAGCCCGTGTTCTCGTTGCAGAAGCGTACATACGCCTCGCGCAGTGGATGATGCTCCTGCTCGCGGAAGCGTGCGCTGGCATGGCGTAGCAGCGCCATCTTCCACGGCGCAACCTCACCGTAGTCCACCCGCTCTGTCGGAAAGACTGGCGCATCAGCCAGCGCGTCAGCGGGCAGCAGGTCATCCTCCACCAGCCGCTCTGGCGAGATCAACGTTGGATTGCCCGCGAACGCCGAGAGCGCGGCGTAGGGCGAGTTGCCATAGCCGGTGGGGCCGAGGGGCAGCGTCTGCCAGAGGCGCTGGCCGGAGTCCACGAGAAACTCGAAGAAGCGCTCGGCTCCCGGCCCCAGGTCGCCGATGCCAAATGGCCCGGGAAACGAGGTGGGGTGCGCGAGGATGCCGCCAGCGCGTGGACACTCCATATGATAGACAGCTCCTCTGACGCGATCTGACGTGACGGCCCCGCTGGCGCATGCGGGGTACGCGGCGCGCGAGGTATGCGCAGGGCAGCGCATCTGCCAGTGTACGAGCGCCCCGCGCGACTGGTCAAGCCAGACAGGCCATCTAGCGCAGGCGCGCTCAGCCGTCAGCCCTCTGGCGTCAGGATGACGGCGCCGCCAACAGGGACCTCCAGCCGCAGCGTCTGGTCGGCCAGCGTGTGTGTGGCGCCCGAGAGCAGGTCGCGCGCGTGGCGAGCGTGGGCGGGCCAGACCAGTGCGCCGGGCGTCGCGGCGTCGGCGCTCAGGCGCAGACCGAGTGTGATGGGCGCTGCGGCGGTATTGAGCGCCACCAGCGCCACCTCGCCGGGCGCGCCACCTTCACCGGGCAGCTCCTCCCATCCGCTGACGCCGCGCAGGTAGACCGCCGCGCGGCGATCCGCTGTGGCGATGGGCCGGAAGCCGGAGCCGCGCAACGCCGGATGCTCGCGGCGCAGGCGGGCCAGCGCGCGCACATCTGCCAGCAGCGCCCGCTGCCGCTCATCAGGCTCCCACAGCATCGGGCGGCGACAGTCGGGGTCGTGGCCGCCCTCCATGCCGACCTCATCGCCATAGTAGAGCATCGGGACGCCCTCGTAGGTTATCAGGAAGGTGAGGGCCAGGCGCAGGCGCGCTACGTCTCCACCCATCGCCGTCAGGAAGCGCGGCGTGTCGTGAGTGGAGAGCGGATTCAACGCCGCAGTCGTGGCCCAGCCGGGATACCACGCGCGAATGCGGCTGAGGGCGTCGAGGAAGCCCGCGCCGTCGAGCCGGTCATCCACCTCCGGCGCGCCGACCGGGCGCTGGCCAGCGGGCGCGAAGAGCTGGAGCGCCGCGCGCCGCAGCGGATAGTTCATCACGCCGTCGAACTGGTCGCCCTCCAGCCAGCGCGCGGCGTCGTAGGCGATCTCGCCCACCAGATAGGCGTCGGGACGGATGGCGCGCACCTCGCGGCGGAAAGCCCGCCAGAAACTGGGATCGACCTCGTCGGCGACATCCAGCCGCCAGCCTGCCGCGCCCATGCGTGTCCAGCGCTGCGCCCGCTCGATCAGATACGCCTGCACTTCGGGGTTGGCAGTCATCAGGCGCGGCATGGCGGCGGTCTGCGCGAAGGTGCGGTAGTTGCGGGCGCGCACATCGGCCTGCGCGCCGTCGATGTCGAACCAGCCCCAGTAGGGCGAAGCCACGCCGTGCGCCAGCACATCACGCCAGGGCGCGAAGTTCAGCCCGGAGTGGTTGAAGACGCCATCGAGGATGATGCGCATGCCGCGCTGCCTGCTCTCGGCGATGAGCCGCTGAAAGACCTCATCATCGCCGAAATGCGGGTCAATCTGGTCGTAGTCGTCGGTGTTGTATTTGTGGTTGGAGGGCGATTGGAAGATAGGCGTGAGCCAGAGCAGGTTCGCTCCCAGACCAGCGATGTAGTCGAGCGAGTCGATTACGCCGACCAGATCGCCACCCCAGAAGGCGCTACGAGCGTCGGCGCCGGGCCACTGACCGATCAGCTCCGGCGCCACAGGCGGGCGTCCGTGGGCGAAGCGGTCGGGGAAGATCTCGTAGGCGATGGCGTCGCGTAGCCAGGCGGGCGTTGTGACGAAGCGCTCGCGATGCAGATAGGGCCAGTGGAAGTAGCCATCGGGCCACTCCGCGCGTGGTGGATGCGGCGCCGCGCCCTGCTCGCCAAACCAGGTCGGCGCATCAGGCGCGCGGGGATCGTCGAGGCGAAAGAGGTAGCGCAGCCGTCCCTCGACCGACGTCAGGTCGGCCTCCCAGTAGCGGTAGGTCGCGTCATCGGCGTACCAGCGCATCGCGGCGCGCTCGTCGAAGCCGTGCCAGCCCATGCGGTCACTCCACTGCACGCTGGGCAGCCGCCGGTCGTCGCGGGCGAGGCGCAGGCGCACCCGGATGCGCTCCTGCGCCAGCGGATAGGCATAGGGCGGGCGCGGCATGTGCCACACGGCGAGGTCGTGGAGGTCTGGCATGCGAGCGTATCCTTTCCTGCGCCGATGGAGCGCGCCGATGGGCCTTGACAGCGAGCGTTCGCCTGCGTACTATCTTGGCAAGGCAACAGTTGATTTGTCAACTGTTCATTTTACCGGCGCAAAGCTTGCAATCCCTGCATTCCGTGCTCGTGGGCGCGCTCTGGCGCATCGCGGTGGAGACCGTCTCTCATGACGCCGCGCGCCTGCTGCGTCCTTGGTATGGTAGACATCGCAGGTGACCATGACCATGACCATGACCTGTCCTATATCCTTGAACCCTTCCTGGCGCTGCAGCGCGAGCCGCGCCAGACGACAGTAGCCGATCCAGGCGCCAATCAGGCACGCTACCTGCGAGACGCTGGCGTAAACGAGCGGCATAACGTATCTTGTAGTGCAAACATCGCGCAGAGAATGGCGCGACGCTGTACAAGAGGAGCAGTGGTCAATGGCGGACGTACGGTTCGAGCATGTGTACAAACGCTATGGCGAGAATCCCCCCGTGATCACCGACCTGAACCTGCACATCGAGGATCACGAATTCCTCGTGCTGGTTGGCCCGTCTGGTTGCGGCAAGAGCACCGCGTTGCGCATGATCGCCGGTCTGGAAGAGATCAGCGAGGGCACGCTCTACATCGGTGATCGCGAGGTCAATGATGTCGCGCCGAAAGACCGCGACATTGCCATGGTCTTCCAGAACTACGCGCTCTACCCGCACATGAGCGTCTTCGACAACATGGCCTTCAGCTTGAAGCTGCGCGGCACTCCCAAGGAGGAGATCGCCACAAAGGTCAACCGGGCCGCCGACATGCTGGGTATCAAAGACTATCTGCCGCGCAAGCCAAAAGCGCTCTCTGGCGGCCAGCGACAGCGTGTGGCGCTGGGACGCGCGCTGGTGCGCGAGCCAAAGGTCTTCCTGCTCGACGAGCCGCTCTCCAACCTCGACGCCAAACTGCGTGTGGCCACCCGCACCGAGATCGCACGGCTGCACCAGACCACCAAGACCACCTTCGTCTATGTGACTCACGACCAGGTCGAAGCCATGACGATGGGCGACCGCATTGCCGTGCTGAATGCTGGCCTCATCCAGCAGCTCGGCTCGCCGCAGGAGCTCTATGATCGCCCGGCCAATCTCTTCGTCGCCGGATTCATCGGCAGTCCAGCCATGGACTTCTTCGACGGCACGATCAAGCGCACTGCCGATGGCGCCACGCTGGCCGTTGGCGGGCGCACCGTGACGCTGACCGGGCAGAGCGCCGCGTCGGCCTCGAATGCAGCATCCAGTGGCGAGCGCAAGGTCATCGCTGGCGTGCGGCCTGAGGATTTCAGCCTGGGATCAGAGAGCGCCCCGAATACGCTCGTCGGCACGGTCGATGTGGTGGAGCATCTGGGCAACGAGCAGTTGATCTATATGCAGTCCGATGGCGTCCACACCTCCGAGCAGTCGGAGGTCAAGGGACTGACCGCGCGCATCGCCCCTGATGCGGTCGTGCAGCATGGCGACAAGGTCGCCGTCGTCGTCGATACGGCGCGTGTGCACCTCTTCGACGCCGAGTCGGGCAAGCGGCTGTAGCCACTCGTCGCCTCGACCCGCAGCGGTCGACTAGAGAGCCTGCCGTGACGATCAGCGGCAGGCTCTCCTTCTCGTGTGGCGCGATGGATACCGGACACGGAGGAATGGGGCCATGCGCGTGCGTCAGCCAGCCGCGACGACGGCCGATAGCGCCACGGCGGCGAGGGATGCGCTGGCTGAGCGTCTGCGCAGCGCCTACGTGCCACTGGCGCTGGCGGGCGCGCTGTCTCGTCGGCGGAAACGGACTATGAAGCGGGCGCTCGACCTGGCGTTGGCGGCGCCGCTGCTCGTCTGCGCGCTGCCGCTGTTGCTTGC
>DATAED010000377.1:0-1957 GCA_036258195.1 Ktedonobacterales bacterium | reverse complement strand
CCCTTACGAACGCAACCAGCACTGGCTGACCTTCTTCGCGCGCATAGCAGACGCCATCGTGCGTGAGATCAACCCTTCCTCCGTACTGGACGCCGGCTGCGCGATGGGCTTCCTGGTCGAGGCGCTGCGCCAGCGCGGCGTGCAGGCGTTTGGCGTGGACATCTCAGAATATGCCATCGCGCAGGCGCCAGAGGAGATCAAGCCCTATTGCTGGGTGGGTGATCTGGCCGCCGAGCCCCTGCCGCGCCGCTACGATCTGGTCGTCTGCATCGAGACGCTGGAGCATCTGCGCGCCGAGCAGCTCCCCAGCGCGCTCCAGAACCTGTGCGCCGCCGCCGATGACATCCTCTTCTCCTCCACGCCCGATGACTACAGCGAGGCGACGCATTTCAGCGTGCAGCCGCCGGAGTTGTGGGCCAGCCTCTTTGCGGCGCAGGGTTTCTGGCATGATGTCGAGTTCGACACCGCGTTCCTGACGCCCTGGGCCATGCGTTTCCGCAAGACTGGCGATCCCGCGCCGCGCGCCGTCATCCCACTGGAGCGCACGCTGTGGCGCCTGCGCCGCGAAAACACCGCGCTGCGGGGCCTGGCCAATGGCGTCCGCGAGGATGCCAGCCCAGCCGAACCGTCCGCCGCTGAGGCGCCGCAGGCGGCCGTCACTGAGGAGCGGGGGCCGCTCTGGTCGCTGCTGCAAGAAGCGCTCGACGCCGCCAACGCCAGCGCGCAGGGGCAGGCGCAGCGCCACGAGTTGATCGCGCTGGCCGCCGAGAATAGCAGCCTGCGCCGCGAGCTGGCGCGCGCCTCGACCCAGCTGAATGAGTTGCTCTACGTCCAGCGATTCCAGGAGGCGCGGCTGAGTTACAAGCTGACGCGCGGCGTCATCAAATCCGCCGACGCGCTGCTGCCGGAGGGCAGCCGTCGCCGCGCCGTCTATCGCCAGGCGAGCCAGGCCGCGCGCACTCTCCGTGGGCGCCCGCTCACTGCGCCCGCCACGACGTCCGTAGCGCCCGCCGACGACGAGGCGCAGGCGCCGCTGGCGGTGGTGGCTGCCCGCGCCGCCGCTCGCGCCAGCATGTCGTATGACGAGTGGACGCGCGATACGACACCCTCGCGCGCCGAGCTGGCGCTGAGCAAGCAAGAGATGGCGCGCTGGACGTATCAGCCGACCATCAGCCTGATCACGCCGGTCTATGATCCGCCGATCCAGGCGCTGCGCGACGCCATCGAATCGGTCAGCGCGCAGACCTACCTACATTGGGAGCTTTGTCTGGCGGATGGCGGCTCGCAGCCTGCCGTCGCCGCGCTGATCGCGCAGTATGCGCGGCGCGACCCACGCATCCGCACGCGGCGGCTGGAGCGCAACCTGGGCATCGCGGGCAACACGAATGCGGCGGCGGAGCTGGCGACGGGCGAGTTTGTGCTGCTCTTCGACCACGACGACACCATCGAGCCCGATACGCTCTTCGAGATGGTCAAGGCGCTGCAAGCCGACCCCACGCTCGACATCCTCTATTGCGATGAGGACAAGCTGACCGCCGATGGCGCGCGGCGCGAGGAGCCGTTCTTCAAGCCCGACTGGTCGCCGGAGCTGCTGCTGAGCGTCAACTATCTGACCCACTGCGCCCTGCGCCGCTCGCTCTTTCAGGAGGTGGGCGGCTGTGACCCGCAGTTCGATGGCGCCCAGGACTGGGATCTGCTGCTGAAGGCGACCGAGCGCAGTCAGCGCATCCACCACATCGCCCGGCCACTCTACCACTGGCGCAAGGCGCCTGCATCCGCCGCTGGCGACGTGGCTGCCAAGCCCTACGTCTTCGCGCGGCAGCGCCAGGCCGTCGTCAACCATCTGGAGCGCGGCGGCCTCGCAGGCGCGCAGGCGGCCTATACGGACGATGGGCGGCTGCGCGTGACCTGGCCCGTACAGCATGAGCGCGTCTCGATCATCATCCCCACCAGGGAC
>DATAED010000376.1:0-3783 GCA_036258195.1 Ktedonobacterales bacterium | reverse complement strand
GACTCGATCCTGCTGGATAAGAAGATGATCATGCCGTGCTCGGTCTATCTCGAAGGCGAGTATGGCATCAACGGCCTCTTCGTCGGCGTGCCCGCCAAGCTGGGCGCGAAAGGCGTCGAGGAGATCATCAAGCTCGACCTGACCGAGGACGAGCAGGCCGCCCTGAAGAAGTCCGCCGACTCCGTGAAGGAGCTGGTCGGCGTGATGGGCATTTAGACCTCACCCTCCCCCGGGGAGAGGGGCTTTCGGTTACAGTTGGGCAGAGGTCTCATCGCCTGCCCCGCGCGCCTCGCCTGGCCTGGGTTCCCCCTCCCTCGGAGGGGAGGGGGACAGGGGGAGAGGTTCCGCCTGGCCTGTCCGATGCCCCCTCTTCCACGAGGAAAAGGGGCCTTTGCATGTCAACATCGCAGCAGACATGCGCCGGGCAGCGTGGCCAGCGCGCTGGAAGACGACGCTGCCGCTCGCGTGGCTACTCGCGGCGCTCGCGATCCTCGGCCAGGTCGAGCGCCAGCACGGCGGCCAGGATCAGCACATCGTCCTGCCCGGGCGCTGTCTCGATGCCGTAGGTATCGGTCAGCGCGATCCAGTGTTTCGAGACGGTCGCCACCGTCGCGCCGCCCTGTGTGATGCGGTACTCGTGCTCGAAGAGATTGCCATCCATCTCCAGGTCGTCCGGGCCGGGGATGTCGATGGTGAAGTGGTCGCCGAGGATGTTGATGAAGTGCTTGCGCACCGTCGTCTCGTCCTGCCCGGGCCGGTCGATGGTGTAGGTGGGCGTCAGCGCGATGAGCTGGCGCTTGACCGTCGCCACCTCGTTCCCGCTCATGTCGCGTACCTTCAGCGTGTTGTGCAGGCTCAGCACCTTGCCATCCACCTCGTAGATGGGCCGCCCGCTCTCGTCGGTAATCTGTGAATCTTCGCCCAGACGAAAGAACTTCTCGCGGATCACGTATCGCATGGCGCAAGACCTCCTGTCCCAGCATACGAGCGAGACGCCAGATGGGTTGAGTGGCGACCCGCGTGGCAAGCTTAATGGCCTGTGCAGCCATGAATGCTGGCGCGCATTGAACATTCGTCGCATCGTGTGCTGTACAATATGCGCAGGAACTCCGGGAGTTCCTGAACCTTCCTCGCGCATTCCGTGGTTCACGTCGTTGTGTGAGCCAGAAGATGGCGCTGATGAATGGCGTCAACGCCACATGCTCTGGCCTACGATGCGGAAGGACAAGAGACATGGCAGACATCACGCATCTGATGGACAAAGCCTATGAGTCCAAGGATTTCGCCGAGCTGGCCGACGCCCCTGTTGATGCACTGGAAGGCGTCTCCGCGGGCGACGCTGATCTGCTGAAGAAGGCATTCAACATCAAGACCGTGCGTGACCTGGGAACCAACAAATTCTTCCTGCGCGCGCAGGCCATCGTCGCGCTCGAGAAATCCGCGAAGTAGAGCGCGAGGGCGCTGATCTGGCGGGCAGGGCCTTCCCCGCTCGCCAGTGGATTACCCTCGTCGCGTCGCGATCCCCGCAGGGCTTGAATGCGTGCTTCGCCATGCGTTCAAGCCCTGCTCCGCCTCTGGGCGCGAGGACGCACACTGGCGCCGCGCATGCGCCTGGCAGGTTCCGGGCTGATGCTGGCTCATGCCGTCGCATGTGGCTCGCGGGACGAGCAGGAGCAGCCCAGAACGACCATTCGTACGACCAGAGGGACGACCAGTTGAAGGAGGACGTTCATGGCCAATGAAATCAAAGTGCGCGCCCAGACACGCGAGGCGCTGGGCCGCCATGCGAAGAAGTTACGCGCGCAGGGGTTGATCCCCGCCAATATCAGCGGCGGCGGCAAGCCTTCCACCGCCATCCAGCTCGACCCACACGAGCTGCACGACATCCTCAAGGCGGCTGGCGCGCCGATTCTGCGCATCACCGTGGAGCCGGGCGGCGACACCGATACCGCTCTGCTGGCCCGCGTCGAGCGCGACGCCGTGAGCGCCGCCGTGCTGCATGTCGACTTCCGGAGGGTCGTGCTCACCCAGCCCGTCAAGGCGCGCGTACCTTTGCATACCGAGGGAGACGCGCCCGCCGTCAAGCTCTATAATGGGATTCTGCTGCACATCCTGGAGAGCGTCGAGGTCGAGGCGTTGCCGCGCAACCTGCCTGAGGCAGTCACCATCGACATCAGCGGCCTGACGGAGCTGAACTCGACCCTGACCGCCAAAGACATCAAGGCGCCCTCGAACGTGCAGTTGCACGTCGATCCCAACGAGCCGGTCATCACGATCAAGGCGCCGCGCGTCGAGACGGCGGAGGAAGTGGCGACCGAGGCTGGCGAACAGGAGCCGCTGACGGCAGCGGAGGCCGAGCAGGCCACCACGCACGCGGAGGCGTCTGCGAGCGCCGACGAGTCGGCTGACAAGGGCGAGTAGTGGCAGGCACGGGCGGTTAAACCCGCAGGCTGAGGAATGGCGGGGCGTATCTTGGCCCGCACAGGCGGGCTTCGCGGCCCCGCAGGGCCACTTAGCTGCGGCTTCAGCCGCCCGTTCTTCGTGCAAGAACACGCCCGCGATGGTGGCGCGGAAGGCTGGTGAGATGGTTTCGGTTGTGTACCTGGCGCTGGGTGGGCTGGGCGCGCTTGCCGTGGGACTGCTGGCGGGCGCGCTGGTGAATGCGCTCGCCGACCGTGTGGTGGGGGTGGATGAGCCCATCTGGAGCGCCAGCCAGTGCCGCAAGTGCCTCGCGCCGCTGGGGCCAGCCACACCACTTGCGCTGGGCGAGCTGAGGCGCCGCCGCGTCTGCGCCGCCTGCGGGCAGACGACATCGCTGCGCCGGCCGCTCACCCAACTGGCGCTGGCGCTCTGGGCGCTTGCGGCGCTCTGGCGCGCCTACGCCACACCTGGGCTGGGCGACCTGCCGCCGTGGGCGCTCTTTCTGCTGGTGGCGCTGGCGGGCGTCGCGCTGACCTTCATCTTCGTCGTCGATCTGGAGCATCGGCTGATCTTCGACCTCGCGGTCTTCGCGCCGCTGGTGGTCACGCTGGCGGTGGTGGGGATCTTCGACCGCCATCGCCTGATCCCGCTGCTGCTGGCCGCCGCGCTGAGCGGGCTGATCTTCCTGCTCTTCTACGGGCTGGGCTGGCTGCTCTATCGCCAGGAGGCGCTGGGACTCGGCGATGTGAAGCTGGCGCTGCTGATCGGCGCGCTGGTGGGCTGGCCAGGCCTCGTGACGGCGCTCTTCGCCACGACTATCATCGCCGCCGTCCTGAGCCTGCTGCTGCTGGCCAGCGGCGCCGCCGAGCGCCGCACGTATATCCCGTTCGGCGTGTTCATGGCGCTGGGCGCGGCCATCGCGCTGTTCTCCGCTCCGCTGCCGTGGTAGCGCGCCGCGCAATCTGACCAATCCTATCGCATCGCGACAAAAGATATATCGAATACTCTTGTCGGCGCTGGCGCCTGCGTCGTATTATTTGTCCGGACAGTTAATTCCTGTCACCCTCACCTGACATCGCCGTCGTGGCTGGGGACTGCGCATTGTCCTCGCGCATCAGCCACGCGCCTTCGCCGATTGCAGACGAAGCCGTTCGGCGTACCTGTTTTGAAGCTTGCTCTGGAGCCTGGGATTGCTGTGGCATCGGCGCGCGTCGACGCCCACGCAGCACGGAGACACGGGAGACATTCACATGGCGCGCAAGCCAGCCCCGCCAGGGAGTGATCGCCGCCAGCAGATATTGGAAGCGGCGCTCGACCTCTTTGCGGAGCAGGGACTCGCAGGCGCAACGTCCAAAGACATCG
>DATAED010000375.1:0-16217 GCA_036258195.1 Ktedonobacterales bacterium | reverse complement strand
CGCGCGCTCGCAGCGGGCTACGGGCCGGCTGCAACAGGTAATGCTGGATGAACCACAATACCTTGTTACTCACGCCATCATAGTAGCGGCGATAGACATCCTCGTCCGTATCCACCAGGCGCAGCGAGATAGTGGGGAAGTCGCGCACGACATGGCCCTCGCCGCCCGCATGCGCCCGCGCGATGGCGCGATCGGCGTCGCTCATGGCCACCGCGACCCATGTCACGGGACGCTGACGAGTGGCGCTGAGCAGCCCGCTCACCACGCCACCAGCCCCCGGCTGGCTCTGGAATTTGCCCGTCTGCGGATCGACGCTGAAGCTCACTGGCCCGCGATTGCTGACGAGAATGATGCGCTGGCTCCCGGCGCCCTGGCGTTCTGTGGTTCCTTCTGTACGATCCGCTACGCCCCTGCGCAGATCGAGCGCTGGTCGGGTGGCGGACGTCGCCGTATCGCCGCGTCCATGACTGGGCCTCCAGGTCATGCGTCCCTCCTTCAAGTGTGGTGTGTCGGGAATAAGTCTGTCACGCGGGCATGAGACGCACGTGAGCCACACCTGAATTGCAGGTAAGAGTGCAAAACGTCCATCCGGTCAACCGCGCTCATCTGCGTTCATCTGCGCAATCCCGTTGCCATCGGGTTCTGTAGCGCCTTTGGCGGGCGTATCCATCCCTGGCCGCGCGTGTGGCGTACAATAGACGTAATCAACGCGCGCGAAAGGACAGCGATTACCGCATGAAAGCTCATATCTTAGTCGTCGATGATGACCGCCGCATCACCGAGACGTGGCGACGCGCGCTGGCCTATGAAGGCTATAGTGTCGATGTGGCGCACACCGGCCCAGAGGCGCTGCAAAAGGCCCTGGAGCGCCCGCCCGATCTCTATATCCTCGATCTGATGCTGCCCGGCATGACAGGATTCGAGATCTGCGAGCGGCTGCGCCATTCTGGCGACCAGACTCCGATCCTGATGGTGACAGCGCGCGACGCCGTTACCGACCGTGTGAAGGGGTTGGACACCGGAGCAGATGACTATCTGGTGAAGCCCGCCCAACTGGATGAGCTACAGGCGCGCGTGCGAGCGCTGCTGCGGCGGCGCAACCCAGAGCAGACCGAGGTGCTGCGCTTCAACGACCTGGAGCTGGACACCGGCACCCGCGTCGCGCATCGCGGCCAGCGCGAGATCGAGCTTTCGACGACGGAATACGAATTGCTTCAGCTCTTCATGCGCCGCCCGCGCCAGGTACTGACGCGCGATATCATCATGGAGCGGGTCTGGGGCTACGACTTTGGCGGCGCATCGAACGTGCTGGAGGTCTATGTCGGCTATCTGCGCTCCAAGCTGGAGGCCGGCGGCGAGCCGCGCCTGCTGCATACCGTGCGCGGGGCAGGCTACACCCTGCGCGAGAAGAATGAGGGCGACCCGAAGAGCTAGCGTGGCTGGCGCGACGGAGCGGCGACGCGGAGGATGAGATGGCCATCGAGGTACCACCTGGATCATCCGGTGGCGCGGACAGCAAACAACGTGACCGCAATGCCAGTGACCCGCTCGAGAGCAACGCCTCGCGTGGGGCGCGTCGTGTGACGCCCTTCCGACGGCTGCGCAACTGGCTGGCCGAGCGCCTCTCGATCCGCCAGCGCCTCACGCTGTGGTACGCCACGCTGCTCATCGCGCTGCTCACCCTGCTCTCCGCCGTGACTTTCACCGTCGCCGAGAACCAGATCCAGACCAACCTCAACTCCGACATCCGCACCCGCGCCATCGCCATCGCGGGGGCGCTGCAACATGAGCAGTACTCGTCGGATGGCGGGTCGAGTGTGCTGCCGCCTGGCTCTGCGACCAGCACGGTTGTGGTTCCGACGCCTAGCGCTACCGCCAAAGCCACCGCCAGCGCCTCCGCGAACTCCACGCCGACTGGCGGCGCGAGCGAGACGCCCACCGCCATCCCTTCGCCACAGACAACTCCCGACCCCGCGACCAATGCCGCCATCCAGAAGCAACTGACGGTGACGGTGCCCGATGTGCTGGGGCGGCTCGATCTGGGCTTTGAGGTGCTGGATTCAGGTGGACGGCTCAAGTACCTGGCCCCTTCGCTGAACGGTCGCTCGCTGCCCGTCAACTATGCCGTGATCAACGACGCGCTGCGCGGGGTGGCTGGCTCGTATTCGGCGCGGGTGGACGGCGCGCTGCTGGCGATCTATGCGCAGCCCATCGTCATCTCACCGCGCACGAGCGGGCGCGCGGCGGGCGCTGGCGCGACGGCGACTCCCACCCCGGCCAACGCCCATGCGCCCACCGCCAGCCAGCAGGTGGCTGGCGTGGTGCTGGTGGCGAAGTCTGAGGAAGATGTCAACAACGCGCTCAGCACGCTAGGACGCATCCTGCTGATCGGCGACCTGGTGGCGATCTTCTGCGCGCTGCTGGGCGGCTGGCTGATCGCCGAGAGCAGCCTGCGTCCCATCACCACCATCACGCGTGCCGCCAAAGCCATCGCCCGCGACGCCAGCGCGGCGGGGCTGGGGACGCGCGTGCGCTACCGTGGCGCCAAAGATGAGGTGGGCGAGCTGGTCAGCACCTTCAACGAGATGCTGGCCTCGCTCGAACAGGTGGCCGACGCTCAGCGCCGCTTCGTCAGCGATGCCTCGCACGAGCTGCGCGCTCCGCTGACGACCATTCGCGGCAATCTGGAGTTGCTGCGCCAGCGGCCGCACCTCTCGCCGGAAGATCGCGCCGAGATCATCGACGACGCCTATCTCGAATCCGAGCGCATGGCGACTCTGGTGAGTGACCTGCTGATGCTGGCGCGCGTGGATGCCGCATCGGCCAGCCGTGGCGCCCGCGCGACCCTACTGGATGAACAGCTCTCGGGCCGCCGCGAGCTGGTCGAGATGGATCAGCTGGCGATGGAGCTGTACCGCTCTGGCCAGTCGCACCTGCGCGCTCTGCGCAAGCACATCAACCTCTCGGTGACGGAGATTGCCCCTGTCAGCGTGATGGCCGATCCGGGGCAGGCGCGCCAGCTGGGGATGATCCTGCTGGATAACGCCATCAAATACACCCCGCGCGATGGCTCCATCCACATCGCCGTCGCACAGCTTGGCCCCTTCGCCACGCTCACCGTCAGCGATACGGGCATCGGCATCAGCGCGGAGGATTTTCCGCACATCTTCGAGCGCTTCTATCGCGCTGATCGCGCCCGCGAGCGCGACGAGCACGGCAGCGGGCTGGGGCTGGCCATCGCCAAATGGATCGCCGAGGCGCACCACGGCGAGATCAAGGTGGAGAGCGCGCCTGGCAAGGGCAGCGTCTTCACCGTGCTGCTGCCCGCTGCCCGCCGCGTCGGCGACCAGACCCTGCCCAAGGTGGCCACGGGCAGACGTAAGCGTGTGCGCAAGAACACCCTCAGCCTGGAGGCCATCAAGCCGCTTGCGCGGCTCGCGCAGAGTGTGTCACGTCCGGTGCGCTCCAGCGCTGCGCGCTCCACACGTGCGAACGGCGCAAATGACGCGAGGAGAGCAAGGGGAGCCGCGAAGACCGGCGCCAGTGGCGACCTGCGCTCCTCTGGCCCCACCAGCGCCGTCTCACCCAACGCGCGGTCAGGGCGTCGGCCCATCCCACCTGGCCAGCCCCCACGTCGAGATTGATGGACGCGCCCTCACCTCAGCCCCTTTCCCAGAGGGCGAGGGGAGCGTGGCGCTGGTCAACTGAGAGGCGTGTAGCTCTCCTCTCCCGCAAAGCGGGGGAAGGGCTGGGGGTGGGGCGCTACCCCAGCGTCGCGCGCAGGAATTGGCCTGTGATCGACTCCGGCGCCCGGGCGACCTGCTCTGGCGTGCCCTCGGCCAGCAGCCGACCGCCCGCCTCGCCGCCCTCTGGCCCCAGGTCGATGATCCAGTCGGCGGCCTTGACCAGCTCCAGATTGTGCTCGACTACGACCACGCTATTGCCCGCCTCCACCAGTCGCTGGAGCACGCCCAGCAGGCGCGCGGTATCGGCCAGATGCAGCCCTGTGGTTGGCTCATCCAGCAGATAGAGCGTGCGTCCGTTGGCCCGCCGCCCCAGTTCCTTCGCCAGCTTCACGCGCTGCGCCTCGCCGCCAGAGAGCGTCGTGGCTGGCTGCCCTAGCTGCAGGTAGCCCAGGCCAACATCTGACAACACCTGGAGCCGTAAGCGGGCGGCGGGAACATCGGCGAAGAGCGCCAGCGCCTCTTCGACTGTCATCTCCAGCGTCTGCGCGATGTCGTAGCCTCGGTAGCGCGCCTCCAGCGTCTCGCGGGTGAAGCGCCGCCCGTGGCAGACGGGGCAGCGCACCTCCACGGCGGGCAAGAAGTGCATCTGCACCGTCAGCGTCCCTGCGCCCTCGCAGCGCTCGCAGCGCCCGCCGGGCACGTTGAAGGAGAAGCGGCGAGCGGTGAACCCGCGCTGGCGGGCCTCGGGCGTGGCGGCGAAGGCCTCACGGATCGGCGTGAACACGTCTGAATAGGTCGCGGCATTCGAGCGAGGGATGCGTCCTATGTGCTCCTGGTCGATGGTGATGACCTTATCGAGCGCGTCGCAGCCGTCGAGGCGATCATGTGCGCCGGGAGCCTCGCTCGCGCCATAGAGGCGCTGGCGCAGGGCGCGGCCGAGGATGTCGAAGATCAGCGACGACTTGCCCGACCCCGAGACGCCCGTCACAGCCACCAGCAATCCCAGCGGCAGGCGCACCGTGACATCCTTCAGGTTGTGCTGACGCGCGCCGTAGATGGTAATGGCGCGCTCCGTCGGCGTCCGCCGCCGCGCCGGGATGGGGATGGATGCGCGCCCGGCCAGATAGTCGCCGGTGATGGAGTCGCGCCGCGCGGCAAGCTCGGCGGGCGCGCCCCTGACGACCACCTGCCCACCATGCTTGCCCGCGCCCGGCCCGAAGTCGATCACCTCGTCGGCGGCGGTGATCATCTCCAGATCGTGCTCGACGACCAGCACGGTGTTGCCCAGATCGCGCAGGCGGCGCAGCACGCCGATCAGGCGGCGCGTGTCGCGCTGGTGCAGACCAATGGTCGGCTCATCGAAGATGTAGATCAGGCCAGTCAGGCTGGAGCCCAGCAGCGACGCCAGCCGCAGCCGCTGGGCCTCGCCCGCCGAGAGCGTCGGCGAGGCGCGCTCCATGCTCAGGTAGCCCGCGCCGACTTCCACCAGCCGCGCGATGCGCTCGCGCAGATCCGTCAGAATTGGCGCGGCGATGACCATCTCATCGGCGCTGAGCGTGGCGGGCAGGGCGTCGAGCCATGCCCCCAGCTCGCTCAGTGGCAGGCCAGAGACGGCAATGATGCTCTGCCCGCTAACGGTCACGGCGCGGCTCTCCGGGCGCAGGCGGGCGCCAGCGCAATCGGGGCAGGTGTCGGTAATCAGCAGATCGGCCATCTTCTCGCGATAGTCAGGATCATTGATGTGCTCTGCATAGCGGCGCAGCAGCGTGGTGGCGACTCCCTCGAAGCGCCCCGCGCGCACGGTGGCAGGCGGCTCGACCTGCGGGAAGTGGCGGCGGAAGCGCGGGCTCTCCGCGCCATAGAACAGCAGGTCGCGCTGCGCCGGGGTGTACGCGCGAACAGGCGTCGAGAGGTCGAGATCGATGCCAAAATGGTGAGCCGCCGCTTGCAGCGAGGCGGAATTGTACGCGCGATACTGCCCATCCCAGCCAGCGACCGCGCCTTCCGGGATGCTTTTCGCGTCATCTACCAGGCGCGCGATATTGGCCTGCGTCACATTGCCCAGACCGGTGCAGGTGGGGCAGGCGCCCTCTGGCTTGTTGAACGAGAAATGCTCCATGCCGATCTCCGGCACAGACGCGCCGCAGTGTGGGCAGGGAAAGGTCTGCTCCTCCGTTGCGGGGGAGCTTGCCTCGGCCTCCGCTTCGCCCTCCCACGCTGCATCGGAGAGGTCGAAGAGCGGCGGGATGTCGGCGCCGCAGTGCGGACAGGGCCGACGCCCCACGCGGGCATACAACACACGCAGATAGGTATAGACCTCGGTCGAGGTGCCAACCGTCGAGCGTGGGCTGTGGTTGGTGAGCCGCTGATCGACGCTGATGGTGGGCGAGAGTCCGGTGATGGATGAGACGGGCGCCTTCGTCAGTCCCATCGTCACCATGCCAATGGACTCGAAGAGTTGGCGCAACGCCTCCTTGTGCAGGATGTCGAACGCCAGTGTGGACTTGCCAGAGCCGGAGATGCCCGTCAGGACGACGAGCTTGCCCCTGGGGATGCTGAGTGTGACATTTTTCAGGTTGTGCAGGCGGGCGCCGCGAATCGTGATCTCGTCTGTCATATGACTTTCACTGACCTCCCTGGCGCGCGGATGGGGGACAGACCCATCGGGCCTGTGAGCCGCTACCAGCATGAGTGTAAAACCCTGGTGCGCATAGGGAGGGTTTGCGCCATCGCTCTGACCTCCGCCCCCTGAGCGGTTGAGGCTCCGGGCGGGGATATCAGATCGTTTGCAGGCGGATGGGCAGGTGGCCCGTGTCGTTGTGCCGCAGCACCAGCCGCTCGCGCCCGCCACCCAGCACGACCTCGCTGACGCCGCAGTGCTGGATGGTGGTGTGAATCCACTGCCTGCCCGATGCGCCGATCAGTCGGGCGATGAGATAGCTGATGAGGTTGCCGCTGGAGACGACGATCTCCCTGGTCGTCTGCTCGGCATCGGCGGCGGGGAACTGGAACCATTGCCGATAGACCTGCTGCGCCTGGCGATCACTGCGGCGCAGGTGGTCGGGGGTGGCGCTCTCGCCCAGCAGAGCGACTGCGGGGGCTGGGACGCTGGGCAGGCACTCCTTCAGCAGAGGCGACGAGCGCACCTCGACCTCGGGGAAGTAGCTGGCGATGATCTGCGCGGTCTCGGTGGCGCGCATTAGCGTGCTGTGGTGAATGACGCTGACCGAAAGGCTGCTGAGCCGCCGCCCGACGCGATGGGCCTGCTCGCGGCCTACCTCCGTCAGCGGGCCATCGCCCGGGTCAGGCGCTGCCAGCGTCGCTTCATACTGCCCGTGTCGCACGAGATACATGATGCGATACGGAATCGGCGACAGGCTCTCCACATCCAGCATAGCGCACGCCCCCTCATCACATCGTCGACCCATCCAGATCGCCCGCAACCAGCGCCTTCAGCATACATTGGGTGTTCGCTCGATTGCCAGTGGATACGACCATTGCCTGCCCGTTGCCTGCCCGTTGCCTGCCTGTTGCCTGCCTGTTGCCTGCCTGTTGCCTGCCCATTGCCGTGCAGTCTGCGGCGTATACTGTGGGCCAGTAGGAGCGCGTTCGTCGCAGCGTTGGGGGGAGCATCTGCATGAGTGATCAGCCAGCCACATCGCCAGCATTGGTCAACGCCGACGCGCTGGGCCGCTACCTGGCCGCCGCGCTGCCGGGGCCAGACGCCGCCGCGCCGCTCCAGGTCGAGCGCGTCCGTGGCGGCCACTCCAATGAGACGTTCTCCATCTGGCGTGGGCGCGATCACTGGGCGCTGCGTCGCCCGCCGCGCGGCCCGCTGCTGCCCACCGCGCACGATGTGGGGCGCGAGTATCGCGTGCTGCGCGGGCTGGCGCAGACCAACGTGCCTGTGCCGCGCCCGCTGCTGCTCTGCGAGGATGTGGCCATCATCGGCGCGCCGTTCTACCTGATGGAGTGGGCGCCGGGCGTGGTGATCCGCGCGACGCTGCCGCCTGCGTTCCAGGCTGATGTGGCGGCGCGGCATGGGCTGGGCGATGAGGTGATTGACCGCCTGGCCGACCTGCACGCCGTGGACTGGCAGGCCGTCGGGTTGGCCGATCTGGGCAAGCCGCAGGGCTATCTGGAGCGTCAGTTGCGCCGCTGGACTGGCCAGCTCGACGCTTCGCGCAATCGCCCGCTGCCCGATCTCGATGCCGTGACAGCCTGGCTGCACGCCCATCTGCCGGAGTCGGGCGGCGCCACGCTGGTGCACGGCGACTACCGCCTCGACAATCTGATATTCGAGCCGGAGCCGCCCGCCCGCGCTGTCGCCATCCTCGACTGGGAGATGGCCACGCTGGGCGACCCGCTGGCGGATGTCGGCTATCTGCTCTCCTTCTGGCGTGAGCCGAACGATCCCGACTACGGCGCGCTGGGCGACGCCGCCTGGAATATCTCGGCGCAGCCCGGCTTCCCCAGCCGCGCAGAGCTGGTGGAGCGCTATGCCGCGCGCACGGGCCGCCAGATGGATCACGTCGCCTTCTACGTCGCGCTGGCCATCTGGAAGCTGGCCATCTTGCTGGAGGGCAGCTACAAGCGCCATCTGGCCGGCACGACCGATGACCCCTTCTTCGCCAGCCTCGGCCAGGGTGTTCCAATGCTGGCGCGGCGCGCGCTAGCGGTCTGCGAGGGCAGCGCGGGCGTGTAGGTGGCTTGACGGAAGCGGGAGGGCGACGACCAACGACCAGGATCACGGTTCCAGCAGACTTCGCGGCGGCGCGCGTGGCCAGCGCAGGCGACGCGGGCCGCGCATGGATCGCCGCGCTCCCTGCGCTGGTCGAGGAGCTATGCCAGCGCTGGCGGTTGGAAGTCGATGGCCCGCCTATGCACGGCTATCTTGGGCTCGTCATCCCCGTGCGTCGCGCTGGCGAGGCGTGCGCGCTCAAGGTGTCGTGGCGAGATGAGTCCAATGCCGACGAGGCGGCGGCGCTGGCCGCGTGGGACGGGCAGGGCGCCGTGCGGCTGCTCGCCTCGGAGCCAGCGCATGCGGCGATGCTGCTGGAGCGGCTTGATGTGCGGCGCTCTCTGAACGATGTCGCCATCGAGGAGGCGCTTGCGGTGGCTAGCAGCCTGCTGCGTCGCCTGGCGATTCCCGCGCCGTCGGGCTTCCGCTCGCTCGACGCGGTGGCGCGCGACCTCAGCGCGACGCTCCCGGGGCGCTGGGTGCGCGCTGGCCGACCGATGCCCAAACGCTGGGTGGAGCAAGCCCGCGCAATGGCAACGCAGTTGGGAGCATCCAGCGCCGCGTTGCTGGTCAACTACGATCTGGTCTACGAAGATGTGCTGCGGGGAACGCGGGAGCCCTGGCTGGCCGTGGATCCCAAGGTGGTTAGCGGCGATCCAGAGTATGGCATCGCGCAACTGCTCTGGACGCGGCTGGAGGACATCCAGGCAAGCGGCGGACTGGAGCGCGCCTTCCACCAGATCATCGAGACGGCGGGCTGCGATCCATTGCGGGCGCGCGCCTGGACGCTGGTGCGCTGCGTGGACTACTGGCTCTGGGCGCTCAGCGCTGGCCTGACCGAGGACCCCGCCAGATGCGAGGCCATCATGCGCTGGCTGACCTGATGGCAGTACGGCGTACACTGTCCATGTCAGTATTGCAGTGCACGCATGTGAGCATGTGAGGCGCTTCGCCAAATACATCTTGTGAGGTTCCATGACAGATCAGCCAGACGCGATCATCGAGACGGCGGAAGAGGCCGCCGAGCCAGATACCTTCCTCAGCCTGAAGGCCGGCAGCACGGAGATCTATTTCGTGCGGCACGGCGACGCGCTGCCGGGGCAGGATGAAGTGGTGCTGGGCGACTACGATGCGCAGGCGCTCAGCGAGCTGGGGCGGCGACAGGCGCAGGCGCTGGCAGCTCGCATGGCGCTCTATAAGCCCACCGCCATCTACAGCAGCCCGGTCGGCCGCGCCGTGCAGACCGCGCGCCCCACCGCCGACGCGCTCGGCCTCACTATCGCCATTGATGATGACCTGCGCGAGGTCGAGCTTGGCGCCATCGGCGGCGACCTCAACATCACCGATCCCGCCGAGGTCTCGAAGCTGCTGCGCCGCCGCCTGCGCGAGATCGCGGAGATCGCCGTCACAGGCGGCCAGTGGAGCGCCATCCCCGGTAGCGAGACGACTGCTCATCTGCGCGCGCGCATCACAGGCGCGGTCGCGCGCATCCACCAGCGCCACCCCGGCGAGCGGGTGGCCATCTTCTCGCACGGCGGCGCCATCAACGCCTTCTTCGCCGATCTGTTGAGGCTGGATCGCGACTACTTCTTCCCCGCCGCCAATACCAGCGTCTCCGTGGCGCGCGTGCAGGGCCAGCGCCGCCTGCTGATGGCGCTCAACGACATCTCGCATCTGCGCGAGGCGGGCGTCTTCGAGGAGAGCGCCCGCATGCCGAGCGAGTGAAGCTGTTCCCTCTCTCCCCGCAGGGAGAGAGGGAACAGGGGGTGAGGCTTATCCCTGCTCGCCCTTCAGCCAGCGGTTGAACCAGTCGGCCACGCGCGTCAGCACATCGCGCTGGTGGTGGCGCTCCTGGAAGATGTGCGGCTCGCGCGGATAGATCACCATCTCCGTCGGTACGCCGAGCGCCTGGAGCGCGTGGTACAGCTCCTTGCCCTGGCCCAGCCGCACGCGCTCATCGGCGGCCCCATGCAAAATCAGCGTGGGCGTCTTCGCCTCCGCCACGTAGGTGATGGGCGAAGAGCGCAGGTAGACCTCCGGGTCGCGGTACGATGGCGCCAGCATCATCTGCGTGGGCAGCCAGGTGGGGATGTCCGCTGCCTGGAAGCTGAGTAGATCGGTCACGCCCGCTCCCACGATGGCCGCCTTGAAGCGGTCGGTGTGGCCGATGGCCCAGGAGGTCAGGTAGCCGCCGTAGCTCCAGCCGCCGATGCCCAGCCGGTCAGGGTCGGCGATGCCGCGCTCCACCAGCGCATCGATGCCGCTCAGCACGTCGTCGAAGTCGCCATGACCCCAGTTGCGCTGGTTGCGCCAGGCGTACTCGCGCCCGCGCCCGAAGCTGCCGCGCGGGTTCGGCAGCAGCACCGCGTAGCTCTGCGCCGCCAGCCACTGGCCCCAGTCGTGCCAGCCGCCCACCCAGCGCATCAGCCATTGCCAGGTCGGGCCGCCGTGGATGTGCGCGATCAGCGGGTAGCGCTTACCCTCCTCGTATCCGGCGGGGTAGACCAGCACACCCTCGATTCGCAGGCCATCGGGCGCCGTCCACGTTACCGTCTCACCCTTGCCCAGCGTCACATCCGCCAGATGCGTGTTGAAATGGCTGACCTGGCGCAGCTCGCCGCTTGTCTCACCTACGAAGACTTCGCCCGGCTGATCCACCTCCTCCAGCACGCAGGACATGCGGCTGCCATCGGCGCTGAAGCTGATCTGATAGCTGCTGGCAAAGCTCGATTCCAGCGTGCGGTCAGCCAGCAGCGTCGTGATCTCGCCCGTGGCCAGAGCGAGCCGCCCGGCCACCGTGCGCGTGCCGTTGATGCCGATCAGCAGCAGCGACTTGCCATCAGGCAGGAACTCCGCTGAGACGACGCCGCCCACGTAGTCGCGTGTGGCGATGCGCGGCTGCCCGCCCTCCAGCGCCGCCCACACCTCATCCGCCGACTCCTCGCCCAGCACGCCGCCGTGTACCCAGGCCAGCGACCGGCCATCGGCTGAGCTGGCGAGGGTGATGGGATATTTACCCTCCCAGAATGGCTGGACGTCGGCATCTCCCCCCACCAGGCGCAGCGGCCAGGGCAGCGCAGAGTCGTCCTCTTTGGGGGTCGGACTGGTGACGATGGCCCAGCCGTCGTTTCGCCACGCGAAGGCGCGCACCTGATACTCCGGAGGCGTCAGCGCGCGCGCCTCGCCGCCCGCCGCATCCACCACCCACAGCCGCGTGAACTTGTAATCGTGATCGACGTGGATGGCGTCGTCGCGCTCCTTCTCGCGCTTCTCCTCGTCCTCGCTCTTGGCGTCGGCGGCCAGATAGGCGATGCGCTGGCCATCCGGACTCCAGGCGAACTCGCCGACGCCTGCTTTGGCGTCGGTCAGCTTGCGCGCCTCGCCACCGTTCGCTGGCATCACATACACCTGCGCCGTGTCGGCCTTCTCGCGATCCGAGAGGAAGGCCAGCGCCTGGCCGTCGGGACTCCAGCGTGGGCTATGGTCAGCATGCAGGCTCGCCGTGAACTGGCGTGCAGGAGCGCTGCCGTCGAAGGGAGCGATCCACACGCTCGCAGCGGGGCTGCTGTGCTCGCCCTCGGTGTATTCGCGCGTCACGGTGAAGGCGACGCGCGAGCCGTCGGGGCTGAGGCGCGCGTCGGTGACGCGCTCGATGGCGAAGATGTCGTCCAGGGTGAGCGTGCGGGCCATGTCATCCCTCCCTTGCGTGTCGTGCCAGCGGCGCTGCGCCACCCACGCTATACCACACCGTTGTGGCAGGCGTCCGCGCCCAGTCGTCCCTAATAGAAATGGAGCAGCATAAGGGTAGCGTTCGGTTGGCCAGGAACACATCTGTCTCCCAGCCCGCGCAGGCGGGCTTTGCGGCCCGCAGGCCATGTAGCTGCGGCTTCAGTCGCCCGTTCACCCGCCAGGGCCAGCGATGATGCGCCTGCCCGACTGGCTGGTTTTGCGCGTGCATGGCTGGGGGAGCCATGTTATAATGCCAGGTGGGGTGTCTTCCGCAGACACACCGCAGATGCGCAGCAGACTGCGAGACCGCTGCCCCCGGCGCGGCTCGCGCCTTCATACCGCGCTCCCTGGTGGACAAACAGGCTCTCCCCTGCACGCCTGATATTCCGCATGTCAGGCCAGAGAAGGATGAGACGAACCAGAAGGGATCACATCGAGTTATGAGCACAAACACTCCGCGTGGGATCGCGTTGCCGATGGCGCCCCGCACGCCAGCGGAGTATATCCCCGGACAGCAGGAAGCGCCGGTCGCGCTGACCAGCCTGGCCGATATGCTCAAGTGGGCGCAAAACTACGCGCGCAGCCGCTCCATCTGGCCGCTGGGCTATGGGCTGGCCTGCTGCGCGATCGAGATGATGGCGGCAGGGCAGCCACACTACGACATGGCGCGCTTTGGCTCCGAGGTCTTCCGCTCCAGCCCGCGTCAGGCCGACCTGATGATCGTGGCTGGCACCGTCTCGACCAAGATGGGGCCGCGCCTGGTGCGCCTGTGGGAGCAGATGGCCGACCCGAAGTGGGTCATCTCGATGGGCCAGTGCGCCACGTCAGGCGGAGAGTTCTACGACAGCTACTACACCGTGCAGGGTGTCGATACGCTGGTGCCGGTGGATGTCTACGTCCCTGGCTGCCCACCACGTCCGGAGGCGCTGATCGAAGGGCTGCTGAAGCTGCGCGAGAAGATCGAGAAGCAGGGTCTGAAGATCAAAGGTGAGGAGTAGCCGATGCGCGGAATCCTGCAAGGGCTAGGGCTGACGCTGAGTCACGTGACCCGACCCAAAGTGACGCGCCTCTACCCTTATGAAAAGCGCGTGCTGCCGGAGCGCAGCCGTGGGCTGATCCAGCTCATTCAGGAAGCGGATCAGGATACGCCCTTCAATCTCAAGTGCGAGGCGTGCCTGCTCTGTGAGAAGGTCTGCCCGCCGCGCGCCATCACGATTGACGCGCGCCCCACCTATCGCTTCCGCCGCCGCCCCTACTTCTCGCCAACCTCGATCGCGGGCTACTACACGCCGCGCTACTCTGAGTACGCGGTGAACTATCCTAATCGCCCGTTCTCGCCGCCGACGCTCACACCCGTGGCGTCCAAGCTGGAGGCGCCCGTCGATCTGGCGCAGGCCGACGCGATTCTCGACCGCTCCTCGCTCGACGCCTGGGATCTGACGCAGACTCTCGACGAGCTGATGACGGCCTACGGCGGCATGCCGTTGCAGGTGGCCTGGCGCGTGGTCGAGCGGCGCGGTGTGGACATCAGCGACCTCTTCGGCATCATCACAGCCAGCCACCAGTTCGCTCCCGCCAAGGCGGCGATGGCGGGCGTGCTGCGCGACGATCAGGTCGAGCGCGGCCCATCACCCTCCTCTCGCGGCAAATATGGCAGCATCAACCACAGGAGAGCCCAACGTGCCTGATACCTCCACGAGCCTCCTGGTCGCCGACGGCAAAGCGGCGCTCACCAGTTTCGCGGCCTACACCCAGCAGGGCGGCTATCAGGCGCTGCGCCAGGCGCTCGGCCAGATGTCGCCCGCCGACATCATCGCCGAGGTCAAGGCGGCGGGCCTGCGCGGGCGCGGCGGCTCCGGCGTCTCCGCTGCCAGCAAGATGACGCTGGTCGCCAGCGCGCAGGACGACCAGCGCTACGTCGTCTGCAACGCCTACGACGCCGACACACGCTCGCTGGCCACGCAAGCGCTGTTGGAGCGCAACCCACACGCCGTGCTGGAGGGCATCGCCCTGGCGGCCTTCGCGGTCGGCGCCAGCGAAGCGTTCCTCTACATGCGCAGCACGCGCGACGCGGCCGCCCAGACGGCGCAGGCCGCGCTGGCCGAGGCGCTGGAGCAGGGCGCGCTGGGCCACAACATCTTCGGCTCGCGCTTCTCGCTGGCCATCACGGCGGTGGGGGTTGAGCGCGGCTTCATGGGCGGCGAAGAGACCGCCATGATCGAGATCATCAAGGGCCGCCCGATGAAGGCCCAGCAGCGCCCGCCGTATCCAACGGATGCGGGCCTCTACTCGAAGCCTACCCTCGTGCAAAACGCCGAGACGCTGGCCAATCTGCCCACCATCATCGCACGCGGCGCGCAGGCCTTCCGCGCGACCGGCTCGAAGACGACCAGCGGCGCCAAGCTGGTGACGGTGCTGGGGCCGGGCGCGACCGCCGGGAAGCTGATCGAGCTGCCCTTCGGCGCGACGTTGGCGCAGGCCCTGCGCGATGCCGGAGTCGAGGTCAGCGAGGCAACCACTCGCGCCATCGTGGTGGGCGGCATGGAGGGCGGCGCGCTGCCACTGGCGCAGATCACGACGCCCTTCGACTTCGAGTCGCTGCAAGAGGTCGGCGCGATCGTCGGCGCGGCGGTGATCGAGGCGCTGCCCGCCAACACCTGCATGGCGCACTGGGCGATGGAGCGCGCGACGTACCTGGCGAAAGAGTCGTGCGGAAAGTGCGTGCCATGCCGCGTCGGTGTGAAGCGGGTGGCCGGGCTGCTGGAGGGCATCACGAGCGGGCTGGGGTCGCAGAACGACCTGACCGTGCTCAATGAGTTCTCGCAGTACATCCCGGATGGCTCGCTCTGCGGCTTCGGCGTCAACGCGGTTCATCCGCTGGTGACGGCGATGCAGAACTTCCCGGACGACTTCAGCGCGCACCTTGATGGGCATTGCCCGACGGGAACGTGCGAGCCGGTGCGGGCGCATCGCTATGCAACGAAGCATGTGCTCTAGACCGCTCTGAACAAGAGTTGACCGAAGCTGACCGAAGCTGAACGATAAGCGATCCAACTAGTCGGGCGTGGGAGACGAGGTAGATATGGCTGTCACGATACGCGATGACGCCGCGACCCCGCAGGGGCAGCAGCCCTTCAAGCGCGATGAGCGTGGGCAGCCGTCATTCGAAGTCACGATTGACGGTCGCAAGATGCAGGCGTACGAGGGGCAGACCCTGCTGAGCGTGGCGATTGAGAACGGGATCGCGGACATCCCGAATCTGTGTAACGACGACAAGCTGGAACCCACCTCGGCCTGTCGCATGTGCCTGGTGGAGATTGACGGCGCCGACCGCCCTCTGCCGTCGTGCAACACGGCGGCGACCCCCAACATGGTCGTGCGCACCAAGTCTGACCGGCTAACGCACATCCGCCGCACCAATCTGGAGATGATGCTGTCGGATCACAACGCCTACTGCCAGCCGCCGTGCCAGGTGGGCTGCCCGACGCACATCGACATCCCCGGCTATCTGGAGTTGATCGCGAAGGGGCAGAATCGAGAGGCGGCGCGTCTGGTGAAGGAAGTGCTGCCCTTCCCGTACATCCTCGGCCTGACCTGCCCGGCGCCCTGCCAGGAGGTCTGCCGTCGCGGTCTGGTGGAGGAAGAGATCGCCATCTGCCGCATGCACGGCTTCGCCGCCGAGCAATGTATGGACGATCCGCCAGCGCCGTGGGTGCAGGAAGCGGCGACCGGGAAGAAGGTCGCCATCGTCGGCGCGGGGCCATGTGGGCTAACCTGCGCCTACTATCTGGCGCTCAAGGGCCACTACGTCAAGGTCTTTGACATGATGCCCCAGTCGGGCGGCATGCTGCGCTACGGCATCCCGGAGTACCGTCTGCCGAAGGACATGGTGGACAAGGAGTTCGAAGGCGTCTGGAAGCTGGGCGTAGACGTGCAGTACAACGTCAAGCTGGGCCGCGACTTCACGATTGACGACCTCTTCAAGGAGGGGTTCGACGCGGTGCTGCTGGCGATCGGCGCGTGGACCTCGAACGAGCTGGGCCTGGATGGCGAGGACAACC
>DATAED010000374.1:0-4340 GCA_036258195.1 Ktedonobacterales bacterium | reverse complement strand
GAAGCCGCCAGCGTACGGCTCGATCTGCGCCGTGTCGGCGTTGTAGCGTCCGGCGGTCGGCCAGTCCAGCGCGTGCAGGTCGGCCAGCGTCTCGCCCATCGCCGCCGCGATGCCCAGGTGGTCGGCGGGGTCGAGCGTTTCCAGCCAGGCGTCGTCGGCGAAATGGAAGCCGGGCATGCGTGGCATCAGGGCATAGGGCCAGCCAAATATGTCGGCGCTGGGGTCGAGCAGGTACGGCCAGGGTGTCGGCGCAACCGTGCGCTCGTGCAGCAGCTGCGCGAAGAACTGCTCAGTCGGAAATTGCCAGGGATAATGCGGCTTGCCGCGCAGCACGTACTCGCCCTGATCGCTGGTGAGAACGAGATTCTGGCCAAAGAGACCGCCGAAGGTCGGCGCCGCGCGCATGAACGTTCCCAGCCCGAAGCGGCTCAGCGCGGCCTGCAACTGCGCTGGCGTGATCGGCCCCAGGCGCTGGGAATAGACTCTGGCGTCTATTGGTTGGCCCCCTCCCCCAGCCCCTCCCCCGCTTTGCGGGAGAGGGGAGCACAGATTTCCTCTCGCCATGTGGATGGGACGCTGTTACGCCTTCACCGGCTCGCCGAGGTCGGCGGGCGGCGCGTGGATGGTGCGCTCGCGCTCGTAGATGACCATACCGGGGCCGCCGCCCTTCATGTGGCGCACATAGCGCGCCTCGGTGTAGTCCACCGCGACGCTGCCCGCCTCGCGCAGCTGGCTGTACCACGCCGCCAGGCTGGCCGCCTCGCGTAGCGTCTCCTCTGCCGCTGGGCGACCCGCCACCTTCAGGATGACGTGCGCGCCGGGGGCGCCGCGCGCGTGCAGCCACAGATCATTCGGCGCCGCCTGGTGGAAGGTGACATCCTCGTTCTGGCGGCTGTTCTTGCCCACTAGCGCCAGCGTATCGTCGCCCAGCCGCCGCCGCAGTGGCGCCCCGCCGTCGGGCCTGCTTGGCTTGCTCTGCGCGCCCTTCGCGCCGGATTTCCCGCCCGCCTTGCCGCCCTGCTTGCCCTTCTTGCCACCCTTGCGCTGCTCTTTCGCCAGCCGCCGCGCCTCGGCTCCGCCCTTGATGTAGCCCGCCTCGGCCACCTCCGCACGCACCAGCGAGACTTCGGCGGGCGTCTCGGCCATCGCCAGATCGGTCAGCAGTTGCTGCACACGCGCCAGCTCCAGGTCATTTGCCTCCACCTGTTCCGGCAGCAGCTTGAGCGCGCGCTGCAACTTGTGGTAGCGGTCGTAGCGGCGGTTGGCGTTCTCGATGGCGCTCAGGCGCGGGTCGAGCGCGATCTGGAGCTGCGTTTCCTCGCCCTCGGCGTAGGGATCGGGCAGCGTCGCCTGGCTGGCGCCCGCCGCGACCTCTGGCCAGAAGGCCAGCAGAATCTCCGCCTCGCGTCGCAGCTTGCTCGCCTCCGCCTCGGAATCCATCTCCGCGCGCAGCGCCTCGGCCTTGCGTTGGCAGCGGTCGCGCTGCGTCTGGAGCAAGCGGCGCAGGTCGCCCTTGGCCTGCTCCAGCTCCACGCGCCACTCGGCCCCCGCGAAGAAGAGATCGAGCGCATCGTTAACGCTGGCGACGGCGCGCAGCTCATCCTCTGGCGGATACTGGCGCGGCTCATAGACCGCCAGCGCGGCAGGTCGCGCGGGCGACTCCGCTGTGGCAGGCGCCATCACCAGCGTCGGACGCCACGCGCGGCTCTCGGCCAGATGCGCCAGCGTGCGCGCCTCGCTGGCCGCCGTTTCCCACTGCTCCCACGGCGTCGCCGGATCGACCGCCGCCTCGGGCGAGCCAAGCGCGCGGGCGGCCACCTCGCGTCCCAGCTCGCGCCCGAAGCCCAGCACGCTGGTGGCGATCACGGTGGCCACGGTTGGCGCGGCGGCGCGGCGGGCGCGCTTGCCTTTCGCTGGCTCCTTCTGCTCGGCTCCTGATACGCGGCTGGCCTCGAAGACATCGAAGGCGTCGAGCGCGGCCTCGCGCAGGGCGGTGGCCGTCACATCCTCGCCGGGAAGCTGTGGCAGCGTGAGGCCCGCCAGCGTGCGCGTCTGCGGCGGCGGCGACTGGTACGGCTCATGCGGCGTGATCGTGCGGTAGGCGTTGGTCTGCGCGCTGGCCAGCCGCAGCGCGCCCAGGATGACCCGCTCGGCGTCCACCAGGATGACGTTGCTGAAGCGCCCCATTACCTCGGCGATCAGCCAGGTAGCGGCGCGGCCCTCGGCCAGATCGGCGCCACGCGCGAACCCCAGCTCGATGATGCGCTCCCAGGGGGGCTGTCGCGCCGCCACCAGCCGCGCGCCCTCCAGATGCTTGCGCAGCAGCATGACGAAGGCGGGCGGATCGGTGGCCAGCTTGCGCGGTTTCGCGTTGGTCAGACGGACATGGGCAAGCTGCGGATGCGCTGAGAGAACCAGCCAGCGGTTGTGTCCGCCGCCCCATAGCTGTAATGCGATAGAATGTGGTGTCGGCTGGATGACATCATCCACCCGAGCGCCCCGCATCTCACGCTCGAACTCGTCGGCGAGCGCAGCCAGGGTGAGCGCGTCCATCTGCATGGTGGGCGAATCCTCGTGCTATCCTTGTGAGAAGCGATGGGCAGCCATGAGCGGCTTCGGCTCATGACGCCGATGCTGTCTGGTGTGTGGCGGGCGATCCAGTATAGCACGCTGCGTTGCGGGGCCAACACGCAGCGTGCCGCCGGTGTTCCCGCTGTGCTGTCGAAAAGAGAGTGTATGACGACATCTCCGAGCGAGCCATCGAGCGGCGCCTTTCACTACGACGCCACGCCATCGCCCTTGCTAATCGTGCTATCGGGGCCATCGGGTGTGGGCAAGACCACGCTGACAGGGAAATTGGTCGAGCAGGGCTGGGAAGGACATGTGGTGGTCACGGTGACGACGCGTCGCCCACGCCCACTCGAGATCGATGGCATCCACTACCATTTCCGCACGGCGGAGCAGTTCCGCGAGATGCAGATGCGCAACGAGCTGCTGGAGCATGCCGAGGTGCATGGCAATTGGTATGGCGTGCCAGCGACGACGGTGCGCGAGCGCCTGGCCGCCGGGCAGGATGTCATCCTGACGATCGACCCACAGGGCGCGCAGACCGTGCGCACGAAGGTCGAGGACGCCATCTTCATCTTCCTCGCGCCGGAGACGCTGGATGTGCTGACGCGGCGGGTGGGTTTGCGTGGGCATGATAGCCCCGAGCAACGCGCGCTGCGCCTGCTCAACGCCGAGCGCGAGATGGCCGAGCTGCCCAAATATGACTATCTGATCGTCAATCGTGATGATCGGCTCGACGAGGCGGCCAACCAGCTCCGCGCGATACTCTGGGCGGAGCATAGCCGCGTCTTCCCGCGCCGCCCAAAGCTGTGAACTCAGCTTTGCGTGGTGTGCTCGCACAACCCTGATGAAATTTCGCCGCGCCCGGCCCGCTCTGGCGCCGGAGCGACCCCACAACGGCGTGAGGCTCGCCATACGCCAACGACAGGAGGACCGCAGTGAGTCAGCAAGATATCGATAATGGACGCTACGTGCGCGCTGGCATGAAGGAGCGCAACCTCGGCCTGGAGCTGGTGCGCGTGACCGAGGCCGCCGCCTATGCCGCCTCGCGCTTCATGGGGCGCGGCGACAAGATCGCCGTCGATCAGGCGGCGGTGGATGCCATGCGCAGCGCCGTGGATGGCGTGGATATGCATGGCGTGGTGGTCATCGGCGAGGGCGAGAAGGACGAGGCGCCGATGCTCTACGTCGGCGAGGAGATCGGCAATGGCCTGCCGCCCGAGGTGGATGTAGCCGTCGATCCCGTCGATGGCACGCGACTGACGGCGCTGGGCCTGCCCGGCGCGATTGCGGTAGTGGCCACCGCCGACCGTGGCGCGATGTTCAGCGCGCCTCCTGGCGTCTACTACATGGAGAAGCTGGCCGTTTCGCGCGCCTCAGCCAAGGTGATCGATCTGGACGCTCCCATCGCGCAGAATCTGGCCGCCATTGCCAAATCACGCGATACGCGCGTCGAAGACCTCACGGTGACGGTGCTCGACCGCCCGCGCCATGCCGACATCATCGAGCAGGTGCGCGCAGCGGGCGCCCGCATCCAGCTCATCATGGATGGTGATGTGGCGGCGGCGATCCATGCGGCGATGGAGCAATATGACGCGACCGACGTGTATTACGGCACGGGCGGCGCGCCCGAGGCGGTGCTGGCGGCGGCGGCGCTGAAGTGCGTCGGCGGGCAGATGCTCTGCCGCATCTGGCCGCGCACCGACGAGGAGCGCGCCAAGCTCGACGCGGACGGCGTGGATCTCAAGCGCATCTATACGGTGGATGATCTG
>DATAED010000373.1:0-10088 GCA_036258195.1 Ktedonobacterales bacterium | reverse complement strand
GAATTGCCCCCGGCAGAGCGGCCACGAATTGCCGCAGCCATCCTGTGAGCCAGTGTCGGTCACGATCGAGCCCATCACATGCACCAGGAACAGCACCGCCGAGGTGACGACGCCCAGCCAGCACATGATGAGGGGCCAGTTGAATCGCCCCAGCCCGCGCTGCGTCTGCGCCCAGCGCCCGGTCGCCGCGCTCTCAGAAGTTTGACCGCTCCGCATGATTCGCCTCATCCAATTTCGAGGGGGACAATGAAGGTTGAAGGTGTGGACGCCCGCCGCACGCGAAACACGCAAGCCCATGATCAGCTTCACCGGGCGCCGCGCTCTCTGAAAAGTGTAGACTATCTCGCCCTTCGTCGCAATATGCGCAGGGACTGGCGTCGGGCGAGCGCCCTCACCCCAGCCCTCTCCCAGAGGGAGAGGGAGCAGAGGGTGATCGTAGGCCAGGCTCCGTGTACCTCCCCTCCCCCGCTTTGCGGGAGAGGGGCTGGAGGTGGGGGCTCGCCGCCACGCCTGCATGAGAGTATTCTCACACGCTTCCCATGTCGCTCATACCACCCCTCCGTATGATGGGCATGATTGACTCGTGGAGGCTGGCTGATGATGTGAGCCAGCTCGCGCCTGTTGCGGATTCCTGGCGACGCTGCTGATCGGCATCGCTGCCATCTCGCAGAGCGTCGGCGTCAGCATGGTGATCGGCGTCATCTTTGGCTTCTATCCCGCGCTGCGTGCGGCGCGGCTCGATCCCATCGTGCGCTGCGCGTGGAATGAGCGCCCGACGCTTAGAGAGAAGAGGCAAGTGAGCGATATGGCGATATCTACTGCGCCAATGGCGCAAACGCCGATGCGTCCGGCGATGTGCTCCTGGTACACGCTGGCTCACGAGCAGACCTCGCCTGCGGAGGTCTGCGTGGGCGCCGCCGCGCTGGAGGACTTCGCCGAGGCGCTGGCCAACTGTGGGCAGGAGGCGTCCGCCGCGCGGATGGCGCAGATCGCGCGCGAGGTGGCGCAGGGGAGCCTGGGCGAGCGCTATGTCTGGGCGTTTCGGCGGCTGGGCGATGCGCTGACGGCCCTGCGCGCCAATCATCGCTCCGACTACCACGCCTACCCACACCCGCAGAGCGTGCGCGAGGCCTCGCTCGACCGACTCTGGCAGCGATTCCCCCTGCCAGAGTTTCCGCGTACCACCGCGCTGCTCTTCATGGGGATGCGCGTCTGCGATGACCCGCGCCTGCTGGGCGACCCGCGCGCCGATGCGCTGGCGGCGCTTGCCCCAGAGGTGATCGCTCCGGAGGAGTGGGGACGCTACACCTTCTGCGGCTTCCGGCAGGGCGTGGCGCTCGTGCGCGTCTCCGCCAGCTCGCGCTGGCTGCGCATCGGCGCGCGGGCGCTGGAAGACGCCTGGGCCACGGCGCGCCAGGAGGCCGAGACGCCGCACGGCCAGCCGAGTGTTAGCGCGCTCAAGACGGCGGAGACGCTTGCCCGCGAGTCGCTGGTGCGCGGCGCGCCCGCCGAGGCCTTCCTCAGCCTGGATGACCCGCCTTCTAGCGCGGTCGCTACCTCGTCCGCCAGTGCGCCACTCGCCCCGGGCAGCGCGCGCCCCCGCAGGCGCATCGTGCGGGGGGCTGGCGGCGCAGCGCGAGCGCTCGGCGCATAATCCCACAATCCATCGATCGTCAGGCAGCGCTGCTTGGCGCCCGGGCGCTGGGCGCTAGCGGGTCAGCTTGTCGCCAGGTCAGTGCGCCAGTAGTAGCGGGTGTAGCGGGTGGTTGGGGTGGGAGATCATGAGTGCAAATAGGCGCCACCGTGCAAGCTGTCGCTACCAAATCGCAACTTCGGCACAAACCTTACCGCCACGCTGTTCAATTACAGTCGTACGCAAGACAACAAGGAGCCTGAGGAGTCTAACGTATCCATCCTCACTCCACTGAGACGAAAAGTACCTCATGGGCGAACGAGTGACGCTGTGCCCACCCTGATGTGGTCAGATTGGTTGCTCTTCGCGGTCGCGACGACAATGTTGTAGTCCGCCCCGGATGAGTTGGATCCATCGATCCAGACCGTATCAGAGGTAGGTCGGGAGCATGCAGGATAAGCGAACAAATGCCACGGGCGCTGTCCGTTCTACCAGGGTTCAGCAGGCGGTGATGCTCAGACAAGGGAGGGACGAGTCCGCCTTATCGGAGTCTGACCAACAGCAGTTGGCGGCATGGAACGACACCGATCGACACTATCCTCAGGACAGATGTGTCCACGAGCTAGTGGCAGCGCGAGCTGCTACCATGCCAGACGCCCTTGCGCTCGTCACGCAAGACGCCACGCTCAGCTATGGAGCGTTGAACCGCCGCGCCAATCAACTTGCTCATCGGTTGCAGGCGCTTGGCGTTGGGCGCAATGTGCTCGTGGGCGTCTGCATGAAGTCTTCGCTGGACTTCGTTGTTGGGTTGTTGGGCATCCTGAAGGCAGGTGGCGCCTATGTCCCGATGGACGCGGCGTACCCCGCAGACCGCCTCGCCTTCATGCTGGAAGACATGAAAGCATCCGTGCTGGTCACACAACAGGCGCTCGCCAGCGCGCTCTTCAGTGACTGCACGGCTCACGTCCTGTGTCTGGATGCTGATGCTCCCCTCCTGGCGACCGAAAATGCAACTGACCCACCTTCTGGGGCTACACCCGACGATCTGGCCTATGTCATCTATACGTCAGGCTCCACGGGCCGCCCCAAAGGCGTGGAGATCACTCATCGCAGTCTGCTCAACCTCATATTCTGGCATCAGCACGCCTTCAAGGTCACCTCTGACGACCGCGCTACACAGATCGCTAGCACGGCGTTTGACGCCGCCGGCTGGGAGATTTGGCCCTACCTGACGGCCGGCGCGAGCGTACATATACCAGGCGAAGAGATCCGTATCGTGCCCATGAGGCTCTGCGATTGGCTCGTGGCGCGGGGCATCACCATCAGCTTCCTGCCCACACCCCTCGCCGAGGCGGTTATAGCGCTGACGTGGCCACCAACAACTGCTCTTCGCCTGCTGTTGACTGGCGGCGATACGCTGCATAGCCATCCCCCGGACAGCCTGCCGTTCGTGGTTGTCAACAACTACGGCCCCACAGAAAACACTGTGGTGGCAACCTCTGGGCGCGTGCTACCGTCTCCCCATCCGAAGGCGCCCCCCTCAATCGGTCGGCCTATCGCCAATGTACAGGTGTACGTGCTGGACGAGCGCCTGCAACAGGTACCCATCGGGGAGACGGGTGAGCTCTACATCGCGGGGGCAGGCCTCGCGCGAGGCTATCTCCACCGCCCCGCGCTCACCGCGGAGCGATTCATCCACAACCCATTCAGCTCCGACCCTGCCGCGCGTCTGTACAAATCAGGGGATTTGGTTCGCTTCCTGCCAGATGGCCAACTCGCGTTCCAGGGACGAGCCGACGAGCAGATCAAGATCCGGGGCTACCGTATTGAGCCGGACGAGATCATCGCCGTACTCAACGAGCACCCTGCCGTCCAAACGAGCCTCGTCGTGGCGCGTGAGGACAGCCCCGGAGACAGACGCCTTGTCGCCTACATTGTACGTGAACCAGCTACCGAGCTGACTGTCTCATCACTGCGCGATGTACTCGGCGCACGCCTTCCCGAGTACATGATTCCCTCAACGTTCGTAGCACTGGAGGACCTGCCAATGACAACCAATGGCAAACTGGATCGAGCCGCGCTCCCTGCACCCTCTTCCACTAACACCCTGCAAGACGTGACCGAAACCACACACTGGACGCCCCTCCAGCGCCGGGTAGCTGGCATCGTCGCGAGCGTGTTGGACAGGGAGCCTGATCAGGTGACTCTTGACGACAACTTCTTCCTGCTTGGGGGCCATTCAATGCTCGGAGCACAGCTCCTTGTGAAGGTCGCCGAGACATTCGGTGTCGAATTGCCGCTACGCAGCCTGTTCGAAGCGCCCACCGTGCGCGGGCTCTCCGACACGATTGAACAGCAAATCCTAGCGAAGATCCAGGCGATGAGTGAGGATGAGGCGGAGCGTCTCGCGCGCTGAGGCCGTGCTCCAAGAACCATATTGTGTCTCGGCAGGGGAGAGATGTAGATGACTGGACCAGCGAAGACGACCCCCCTTGCAGGCAATCCGGATCCAAGCCTGAGCTTGTACCATCTTTTGGAGCCGGAAGTGCTCGCCAACCCATATCCGTTGTACCATCGGCTCCAGAATGAGGATCCTGTTCACTGGGATCCCTTCTTGCATGCCTGGGTGGTTACCCGTTATGCCGACGTGGTGCACGTGTTCCAGCACTTCTCGGCGAACCGCACGCCGACCCCCGAACAGCTTACAGCTATGGGGCTATCGGCGCTCACGCCGCTGGCGCAAGTCATGGTGCGACAAATGCTCTTCCTGGATCCCCCTGCCCATGGGCGCATCCGGGGGTTGGCCTCCAAGGCATTTACCGCTCGACGTGTAGAGTCACTGCGCACACATATCCAGAACATTACAAACAGCTTGCTGGACAAGGTGCAGGCCACCGGACGCATGGACGTCATCGCCGACCTGGCCTATCCACTCCCCGCCATTGTAACCGCCGAGATGCTTGGCGTGCCGACCTCCGACTGGCGCCAGTTGACCGCATGGTCAGCAGATTTCGCGCAGGTTCTGGGAAACTTTCAGCATAATCCTGATCACATCCCACAGGTCTTGCGCACCTTAGAAGAGATGACCGCGTATTTCCAGTCCGCCGTGCGCGACCAACAAGCACATCCACGCGATGGCCTCATCAGCGCGTTTCTGGCCGCTGAGATCGACGGCGACCGGCTCAGCGAGGAAGAGATCGTCGCGAATACCATTGTGACCATGGTAGGCGGGCAGGAAACGACAACCAACCTGATCGGCAATGGGCTTCTCAGTCTTCTGCGCAACCCCGACCAGCTCGAGAAGCTCCGTGCAGACCTGTCGCTGATTCCCTCAGCGGTCGAGGAGCTGCTGCGTTATGAAAGCCCCAGCCAGCAGACCGCACGACTTGCCCCGGAGGATGTGGAAATACGTGGAAGATTGATCAAGCAGCGGCAGGCCGTGATCGCCGTCATGGGGGCGGCGAATCGCGACCCCGAACGCTTCCCCGACCCAGACCGGCTCGACATTTGCCGCGAAGACAATCGGCATCTTGCCTTCGCGTGGGCAAGCCACTTCTGCTTTGGCGCGCCATTGGCCCGTATCGAGGGGCGGACCGCATTTGAGACAGTAGTGCGCCGTATGCCAGCTATCCAGTTGGAGGCTGGGCCGGTGATCTGGCGGGAGAACCTGGGCCTCCGTGGCCTCACGGCGCTGCACGTCACCTTCTAAAGGCTGCGGGCAAGCATACATGTCGAGACGTGAGGTGGTTCGTCCGCCGATGGCGGCGCAGAGGCAAGCCCGCGTGATGGCGAGAAAGGACTACAGGTGATGGCAGACACTCCAGAGCTCTCCGACGCGAAGCGCGCCTTGCTGGCGAAATATCTGGGCGGCGACCTTGCCCAGGCGGCGCCGCGCACGGAGACCGATGCCGCGAGCGCCCAGACAGAGCCAGCGCCCGTGCCCGCACTGTCTGATCTTCGGTCTTCGGTGCTGCCAATCCAGGTGGGCGGCTCCAAGCCTCCGTTCTTCTTCTCGCATGTGCACGTCGAAGGAGGCGCCTACTATTGCTTCACGCTCTCCAGAGCCTTAGGCCCCGACCAGCCGTTCTATGTCCTCGAGCCCTATCGCCTGGACGACCTGGAGACATTGCCCACCTTCGAGACGATGGCAGCGGACTATGTCGAGTCGTTGAGGCGCATTCAACCAGAAGGCCCGTATCTCCTTGGGGGCTTTTGCGGCGGGGCTTTGATTGCCTTTGAGATGGCGCAGCAGTTGCACGCCCAGGGCCAACCGGTTGATCTTCTGCTCATGGTAGAGCCACGGGCTGGCCCGGACTTCGTCAGAATGATCAGCGCGCGTCTGATGGGCAATCTTGTGCGTGGAGTCGGGACGCTCGCGCGGCTTCGCCCCGAGCGTCAAATTGACTTGTTCCTCCTGCTCAGGCACAGCTACCGGCTGGTGCGCTACAGACTGCTCCAAAACAGGCGCTACAACACCAACTACAAGAACTGGATGCCGTTGCCACTCGCCCCTACCCGCGCATTTCTGCGGCAGGATTGGATCAGCGCCTTTGTCTGGATGGTCTCCCTGTATCGACCACGCAGGTATCCAGGGAAGTTGACCTACCTGTGGGCACAAGATGAACGCGGCAGCCAGAGGGCAGGGACGAAGGGGTTCGTCAGCGAAGCCAAAGAGGTCGAGATCCAGTTCATACGGGGCAATCGCGAGAGCTGCAGAAACGAGTACGTTGACGACATGGTGTCGCACATGCGCGCATGCGTGGACGCTACCGCGCGTACCCCTGCGTCGAGGTAGTGTACTGCCGCACGCCGTCCGTCCTTCAGCGGTTCACGAGCGCCCCACTGCGGGAATCCACCGCCAGCAGCTGAGCCGCCAATCGTGCCCTTCCACCGCCAACGCGCCGATGTAGTCATCAGCGGGTGTTAGCTCCTGATAGCGCCACCGCTCTGGCTCCTCCGGGCTGCCAGTGGTGGCGAGTAGACGTGACGGCTCTCCCGGCGCCAGCGTGACGTCGAACTGATCCAACGGCCGGGACAGTCCCTCTCCAATGGCTTTCACATACGCCTCTTTGCGCGTCCAGCAGTTGAAGAAGCCGATCTGTAGCTCGTCCGGTGACAGTGCGGCGAGCCTTTCCCGCTCGCGGATCGAGAAGAAGCGCCCAGCGATCTGGTCAGCATCGGGGAAAGGCCGGAGATGCTCAAGGTCGATGCCAATCCGTCGCGCACGAGTGAATGCATAGACGGCGAACCCACCCGCGTGGGCCAGGTTGAATTGGAGATCGGAGGCGACAGGGACATCGGATAGCGCAGGCTTGCCGTATCGACCGTAGGTGAAGACGAGCCGAGCAGGCTCGGCCCCCACATAGCCTCCCAGAAGGCTTCGCAACAGGCCACGGGCGGCGCTGAAATAGGCGCAATCTCGCTCGACGTGAAACTGTGTGGCGCGGAGGCGCTCGTCGTGAGAGAGCGTCCGGGTGAGCCACGGCAGATGCGGCGCCGTGGCGGCAAGCGCGAGATCGGCGCACCAGACATGGACCTCATCGTGTTTCAGAGCGAGGTCTCCTGGCGGTGGCGCCCAAACGCTATCGAGCATGCTCATGGCTCAAGTCTACCACTGATCTCCAGTCCGGCGAGCCTGCACTGTCGCTCGCATTTTAACGTGAATCTTGGATAAGCAACAAGCCTGGATGCCCTAGCCATCGGGGCTGAGACGGATCCTGTAGCGCCGCTGCTCCGCCGATGAATGCACACCTGGCCACTTTCCTTATCCAAGATTCACGTTAAACTTGGTTGGAACACTGGCCAGCATGCGTCATCTTGCAATCTCTACGTAGGGGTTGGGGGCCTGGTTTTCCGCGCCCGGCGGGCAGCTTGTCAGGCGGCTATCTACCCCGCCGATGTCTCAGCGTGTAGTGGTTGTCATGTGCCAATCGCTCAGGTGAGGCCGGGGAAGTAGTCGGTCTTGATGTGGCGGCGCGGCACGCCCAGACGATGCAGCGCCGCCTCTGTCGCGCGCACCATTGGCGGCGGGCCAGAGAGATAGAAGGCGCGCTCGCGGTAGTCAGGAATCGCGGCGGCGATCATCCGCTCGTCGATGCGCCCCCGCGCGCCCTGCCAGCCGCGCGGAATCTGCGTCGGATCGGTCAGCGTGTAGATGACGCGCGCACCCAGCCTGGCCTGCGCGTCGGTCAGCACATCCTGATACACGATGTCCTGCGGGGCGCTATTGGCGTAGAGTGTCACGATGTCGCGCTGCTGACGTGTGTCAATCAGGTACTTCAGCATGCTGCGGAAGGGCGTGATGCCGATGCCGCCAGCGATGAACGCCAGCTTGCGGCTGGCGTCCTCGGGCAGCGTGAAGTCGCCCGCGAGCTGGCCTGCCAGCACACCTGACCGACCATCCAGCCGCGCTAGCGCCCGCTTGAAGCTGCTCCCCTGCGGATAGAAGCGCACCCCCAGCCGAATCTGCTCCTCCGTGGGTGAAGAGGCTAGCGTAAAGTAGCGGCGGTTGCCGCGCTCGTCGATCTGCGGATGCCCCAGCGTGAACTCCATATATTGCCCCGGCGCGAAGGCCAGCTTCTGCGCGGGCCGGAAGACGAACTCCATGATGTCGGGCGCCAGGCGAACACGTTTGCGCAGATGCAGCGTCAACCGGCGCTTCGGGCTGACGGCGTAGGAGTAGAGGTTGCCCAGAATTAGCGCCAGTTCCGGCGTCGAATAGATCGGCCCCAGATGCATCTGCGGGACGATCAGCACGCCAACCAGCGCGCCGTAGATCAGGCGCAGGCGCTGGGTGGGCGGCGCGGTGAGCGGCTCGGTCAGCATGATGGAGCCCACGAAGATCAGCGGCGACTCCACTACCAGTGTGCGCAGCTCGCCCAGCAGGGCCAGGTGGAGCAAGACGCTGGCGAGAAAGGTCGTCACGAGCGCCGCCAGCAGAAAGATCCCAACCATCGCTTCTTGCCGAATCTTGCGCACGATCAGGTAGCCGCCGATCAGCGTCACCGGCAGCATGGGGCCAGAGGCGACCCACCAGCTCGCCGTATCGCCCAGCGCGACCGCCGTGATGATGACCGCGATGGCGGCAGGATTGAAGATGTGCTTGCTCCACAGGCCGATCACGAATTTGCTCGCCATCGCCAGAATGGCCGCCCAGCCGAGGAACTGCCAGCCATCACTGGTCGTCGCCGGATCGAGCATCAGGGCCAGAATCAGCGCCGTGATGAGTGCGGATTCGACATTCGTGGAGACGTGAAAGACCCAGGCCAACAGCGTATTGGCGGCCCAGCACATCGCCACCAGAAAGCCCGCCGAGAGCAGCAGGGCCAGCGGCGAGAACGCCAGCAGCCCCAGCGCCGCCAGCAGCGCCGCAATCCCCAGATTGGCCAGCAGAACATACAACAGCAGCCGATACATGGTGGTGCGGTCGAGGAACGCATCGATCATGCGCAGCAGTGGGAATGTCTTCATACGTGGAGTGTGTGCCTCTCAAAGCCGCTGGTGTAGGTCGCCATGCCATCGCGATCGATCATGTATGCCTCGAAGCCTGGCAGGTCTTCGATGAAGCGCACTCCCGCGCGACCCATCGCAAACGCGCCCGTGGCGAAGCGGTCGGCGTCGCAGACATTCGGCCCTATCACCGTCAGGCTCACGATCTCATCGAGCGGTGAGTCGGGGTCGTGTGGATTGTAGATGTGCTGGCCGCGCACGGCTGTGCCAGAGGTCGCCACGCCGCAATCAGTGACCGCCAGCGCCTTCACGATCTGCGAGCGGTCGAACGGATTGCGGATGCCGACACGCCATAGCGCGCCATCGCGCAGGCCCGCCACGGCGATGTCGCCGCCGGCGTCGATATAGAAGCTGGAGCGCCCACGCGCACGCAGCAGATCCGCCGCCCGCTGGATGGCCCAGCCCTTCACCACGCCAGAGGGGTCGCAGACGCCATCGCGCGTCATATCGAAGTAGCCGTTGGTCTCGCGGCGCGTCTGCTCACCCAGCGCCAGCGCCTCGCGCAGGTCGTCGCTGCACGCATCGGCGTTCAGCTCGCCACGGTTGAGGCGCGACACCTCGCTGCCCGCCTTGTACGGGCTGAATCGCTCATCCACCGATTGAAAATAGGCGAAGACCAGGTCGAGGTCATCCTGCGTCGCGTCGGAGTCCTGCGCCAGCACTGTGATGGGCATACCCATCAGCAGGCGCGTCTCTTTCACCATCTGGCCCTCTCTCGCTGGCCCTCTCTCTGGCCACCGACTTATGCCTGCGCCTGGCTCAGCGCATCGCTCAGCGACTGCATGAACGCCTCGCTTGAATCGGTGGCTCCGGTGATAATATCGACCTGCGCGCTCTGCGCCTGGATGGCCTCCTGGGTCAGCTGAGGGTCAGCATAGCTGTTGACCTGCACGGAGTACTGGCGCTCATTGGGATATTGCAGGAACTGCACATCGGTGATCTTGCC
>DATAED010000372.1:0-16417 GCA_036258195.1 Ktedonobacterales bacterium | reverse complement strand
GCCCCGCGCCAACGAGCAGCGCCACGATCACCCGTGCGCCTGCATCTGTCCACTCGCGCATCGCCGTCGCCATCACGACTTGCCCCTCCCTCGCTGGCGCCCATCCGCCGCGCCAACTCTCTCTCCTGTGTGACGGCGACGGCGCGAGAGGATTTACGCGGGCGCGAGCGGGCAGATGTCAGGGCAGCGGTCGCGCGAAGGTAGAGACCCAGTCGGCGACGATGATTTGCGGATCAGCGCCCCCGGTGATGACTATCGTACTGGCGTCGATGTTACGTTGAGGGAACGCGCCCAGCGGTGTGAGTCCGCCTGTGGTGGGGTTCAACTCATCCAACCTCGAGCTGAAGTCGCCGGAGGGAACGTCCAGGAGCACAATCCGTCCATCGGGGCCAAACCAGACTGAGACGATCCTCAGACTTGCTGATGTCACAGCGCGCCAGGTCACACCACCATCTGTGCTCATCTGGAGCAAGTTGCTGGTTTGCGAGTTCTCTGGATACCTTTCCCAGAAATAGAGCGCGCCAGGCGTCGGCGCCCAGAGATGAATATCATCACGCAAGCTTAGGGGGAAGGTGCGCGTCATAGTATCCGTCATACGCCACGTCACGCCTGCGTTGGTCGTGGTGTAGAGGCACAAATCGTTGCCGGGATGCGTCAGATTGGACTGACCCCGTACCATGGCGGAGATGTGCGCGGCGTTGGTGGGATCAACCGCAAACGCCAGGATGCCAATTGAACTGGAGGCGCTGTCGGGGTAGGGGAGCGTCGAATCCGGGAACGTCAGTTTGCCATCGAGTGACAAGTCTCCCAGCGCCTGCTCGTCCGCGACGTTCGGAGTGCTCAGATTGACCATGCCAATCAGGTGGCTGTTGACCAGCGTCGGCGGGAGTAAACCATCCAGCTCGAACAGGCCAGTTCGCATATCGAGCGTGCGCCAGCTCTGACCTGCGTCCGTGGTGACGACGAGCTGGCCTGTTCCCTGCCCTCCATTGTCGACTCCGACGACAAAGGTGTCTGGATGAACCTGATCTACGACGATGATGCAATTTTGCCCTGGCTGAAGGTCTGGGATTAGCGACCCCTGCCAGGAGTGGCCGCCATCGTCGCTGATCTCCAGCGTCGGATCGCCGACCATCGCCCCGAATGGCGCGGAAACACTGCACCCCACTAATCGCCCCGGTCGCGCGCGACTGACTGCCAGCCCACGCGAGCTGGTCGAGAAGTCGCGCCCAGGCAGCAGCGTTCGCCAACCGGGAGGCGCCAGCTCCGTTGGCGGCGTGGGAGCATGCGCTGCGACTGTCGGACCCGATGACACCCCAGTGCTGTGCAACCGCGCCTGGCGCAACAGAACGCCCGCAAAGCTCCCCACAATCACCGCGATGGTCGCCGCCAAGGCGACCGCGCGCCACGCTGAGCCAGCACGACTGACGCCAGCGCCACGCTCGCGCGCCGCGAGGATGCCCTGCCGCAGCCGCGCATCGGGCTGCGGCGCGATCTGGGCGCGCAGGGTGGCAGCGATGCGCGTGTAGGAATCCAGCCGCTGCTGGCAGACATCGCAGGTCGCCAGATGTTCACGGAGCGCCGCCGCTGTGGGCGCGTCGAGGTCGCCATCGTAGAACGCCGAGACCTGCTCGGCTCCCATATGTAGCGGGCAGACCGTCTGGATACCGCTCATTCGCCTGCCTCCTCCTGGTCGTACTGCGCGCGAAACTGCTCGCGGGCGCGTGAGATGGTCATCTTGGCGGCGGCTGGCGAGACATCGAGGAAGCGCGCGATCTCAGCCGAGCGGTAGCCATAGACATCGCGCAGGATGAGCGCCGCGCGCTGGCGTCGGGGCAGCGCAATCAATGCCGCCTCGATGACCTCGCGTTCCACCAGCCGCGCCATCTGATCTTGCGCGACCATGTGGCGCTCACCCTCTTCGGCGAGGTCGAGCGGCTGGGGATCGGCGCGGCGGTCGCGGCGATAGTTGAGCGCGATGCGCGTAGCCACATGCAGCAGCCATGCGCGCGGCTCATCATAGGCGCGCACTTTCGCGAAGTGACGCCAGGCCCGCAAAAACGTCTCCTGGCTGAGATCGTATGCCGCCTGCTCGTTGCCGGTCATGCGCCAGAGATACCCGAAGATGTCGCGCTCGTGAAGCTGAATGAAGCGCTCGAAGTCCTGCTCCACGCTCGTCTCGCCCGCCTGGGTAGAGGCAAAGGCAGCCAGCGCCGACACTGACGTTAAGCGCCGCAGCCATTGCGCGCTGACGAGCGGCGCCGCGCCTGCGGGCGTCCAGATGCGCATGAGCAGCGAGGTCAGCGCCACGCCACCGCTGGCATTCACGCTCTTCAAAAGTTCCTATCCTTCCGACTGTCGCCATCGCTCTCTACTCATCAACACCCAACGCCCGTCGAAAGGTAACACGCATTTCCGCATCTGCCCCGCGCGACAAATCTCGCAATGGGTCCCCCCTCCCTCGGAGGGGAGGGGGTCAAGGGGAGAGGTTCCGCCGCGCCAGCCAGCGCACGACAAGGCCCCCACTCCCGCTTGCGTGGGAATGGGGGCCTCGGCTCTATGTCAACTCAGGCGAAAGGTCACTTACGCCTGCTGGGGATGCAGTTGTGGGTTGGCCGCCTGGCGCACGATCGGCTCGCCGCTGGCCGTCACCTTCACCACATCATTCTCCACCGTCAGCGTGGCCGTCTGCCCCGGCTGCACTGCGTCGTTGAGCAGCGCATCCGCCAGCGTATCGTCCACGTTCGTCTGGATGGCCCGGCGCAGAGGTCGCGCCCCGAACTCTGGATCGAAGCCCACGCGCATCAGATACTCGCGCAGGTCATCACCAAACTTCAGCTCGATCCCCTGCTCGCGCAGGCGTGTCTCAGACTGCTCCAGCAGCAGGTCAACGATCTGGCGCAGATCGTCGCGCCCCAGCGAGTGGAAGACGACGATCTGGTCAATACGGTTGATGAACTCTGGCCGGAAGGCGCGGCGCAGCCCTTCCAGCGCTTTGGCGCGCTTCTGGGCCTCCTCGGCATCCTGCGCTGTCTCGGCGTCGCCCCACTTGCTGGGCAGGAAACCGATATTGGCGCGGCGAATGTCTTCCGAGGCGGCGTTGCTGGTCATGATGATGACGGTGTTCTTGAAGTCCACCGTGCGTCCCTGACCGTCCGTCAGCCGCCCGTCATCCAGAATCTGCAACAGCGCGTTGAAGACCTCTGGATGCGCCTTCTCGATCTCATCGAAGAGCACCACGCTATAGGGGCGTCGGCGCACCTGCTCGGTGAGCTGGCCGCCCTCGTCGTAGCCGACATAGCCCGGAGGGCTACCGAACAGCCGCGACACCGTATGCCCTTCCATGTACTCCGACATATCCAGCCGGATCAGCGCATCCTGGCTGCCGAAGATCTCGGCGGCCAGCGCCCGCGCCAGCTCCGTCTTGCCCACGCCAGTCGGCCCCATGAAGAGGAACGACCCGATGGGGCGACGCGGGTCTTTCATCCCCGCGCGCGACCGACGGATGGCCCGCGCCACCGCGCTGATGGCCTCATCCTGCCCGATGACGCGCTTATGCAGGTCACCTTCCAGGTTGATCAGGTTGACGCGCTCCGACTCCAGCATCGCGCTGACCGGCACGCCCGTCCAGTTCTCCACCGCGCGAGCGATCTCGGCGGGGGTCACCAGCAGCGTTGGCGAGCCATTGGTCTTCGCCTGAGCCTCGTCCAGCTTCTGCTGGAGCTGCAGCTCATGCTGGCGCAGCTTGGCGGCCTTCTCATACTCCTCGGCCAGCGCGGCGCCTTCCTTCTGCTGCTGCAGCTCGGTCAGCTCGCGCTCCAGATCATGCACCGCCTCCGGGCCGATTAGCCCGCTCTCGATGGCCTCCAGCCGCAGCGATGCCGCCGCCTCGTCCATCACGTCGATGGCCTTGTCTGGCAGGAAGCGGTCATTGATGTAGCGGTCAGAGAGCTTCACCGCCGCGTCCACCGCCTCATCGGTGATGCTGACACTGTGGTGCGCCTCATAGCTGGGCCGCAGCACCTTCAACATCGTGATAGCTTCCTCGACCGACGGCTCGCCGACCTTCACTGGCTGGAAACGCCGCTCCAGCGCCGCATCCTTCTCGATGTGCTTGCGATACTCATCGAGCGTGGTCGCGCCGATGACACGCAGCTCGCCACGCGCCAGTGCCGGCTTCAGCAGATCGCCTGCGCCCACCGCGCCCTCAGCCGCGCCCGCCCCGACGACGGTATGCAGCTCGTCGATGAAGAGGATGATCTCAGGGTTCGCGCGCGCCTCTTCGATGATGTTCTTGACCCGCTCCTCGAACTGGCCACGGAACATCGCGCCCGCCACCATGCCACCGATGGCGATGTTGACGATGCGCGCATCGCGCAGGGTCGGCGGCACGTTGCCCTCGGCCACGCGGCGGGCGATGCCCTCGACGATGGCCGTCTTGCCGACGCCCGGCTCGCCAATCAGCACAGGATTGTTCTTCTGGCGGCGGCCCAGCACCGTCAGCACACGCCGAATCTCACGGTCGCGGCCACTGGCGGGGTCGAGCTTGCCATCGCGGGCGTCCTGGGTCAGATCGCGGCCATACTGGTCAATGGTCGGCGTCTTGCTATGCTTGTTCGGCTCGCGCTGCGCCGTGGTCGTGCCATTGGGCCGACTCGCGCCCATCGCAGCGCCGTTCATGCCGTTCATGCCGTTCATGTTGAAGCCGCCGCCGTTGTTGAAGAACGAATTGAACATGCCGCCGAGGTCACCGCCGCTGGCCTCGGGGTTCATCTGGCCAAGCAGCTCCTGGGCGCACTCTTTGCAGTAGAAGTGCTGCTCGCGGCGACCGTTCGTCAGCGTGTTGAGGCGCACACGGGCGTCGTTGATGTTGCAGCGCTCACATTTTTGCATTCTATGGTCCCCCTCTATAGGGTTCTCGCGCGGGCTCTACACGGTCTTGCGGCCTCTCCGCGCGGGTTGTCTCTCTTCAGGCGGGGCGTCATCCGATGTCAACCAATGCCATCGCCGAGCACCCCTGGCGTGTGCAGTTCAGTCTTCGGCAGTCGCCTCACCAGGGATCAACTGCGAATGGGATTTCCTGGGGCGTCCGCGCGGCTTACGTGGCGGCTGGGCCGCCTCGAACCGCTCGAACACCTCGTCTGCGGTGAGCTGATCGCCCGCCATCACCAGATAGGCGCGCGTCCACAAGGTCGGAATGCGAGTCAACTCCGGAAACTCATCGCGCAAGATGCGCGAGGTGTGGGCCTTGATCTGGCAGACGATGCGATGTGGAGCCAGCGTAGGCGGAGCCGCCGCCGCCAGGTAGACCCGGTCGGGCAGCACCACCACCAGCAGTGGATGAAACTCCACGGCGCTGGCGCGCTCCTCGATCAACGCGCGTAGCCGCTCGGCGACCTCGCCGGTCAGGCACGGCTTAGAGCGCATTGGACCCCAGACGAAGTGATAGGTAATGCTCCAGGCGCCCTCATCGTCTTGCGGTAAATTGTGTATATCCATGGCACTCACCTACATTATTTATACCGCGCCACTCGACCGAACGTCAAGGCCGCGGTGACCAATCCTGTAGATTCGTGAATGCAATCTACACAATTATTCTGCCATATCTACGCGATTCCGGTACAGGGGTTGCGCGAATAGGAGCCATTGGGGAAGATGTGGGAGGATTCTAGCGGAACGCTAACACGCCACGCCTCCGCACGCTCGCCACGAGCGGCGTTGTGTGCGGCGCGCGGGGCGTGACGTCGCAAAGTGATATGCTATACTGCTTTGTAGCAAGTGTGGCGTATCTGCGCAGGAGGAATGGTCGTCCGTGCGGTAGCGACAACCGGCGGTCGCGTTCAGCCTTCCTGCGACTACCAACAGGAGTGTGCGACGTGGCGCAAGATACCTACAAGATTCCGCAAGTTCAGTGGTGGGGCCTGCCTGTAGGCATTGTCTTCATCTGCTCGGGTATCGCAGCGACCTTCTATGTCAATCAGGGCAATGATACCTTCCTCAATGGCCTCATTGGCGCCATCGCGTTGCCGGTGCTGGCGATAGGCATCACAGCCCTGGGCGCCTTCATCTACAGCATCATCGCTCGCGGAGTCTCGCGCACCGAGGCGCCGCACTACGTTCCCGACTCGGCGCAGTAGCCCACACGCTCGCGACCACACAGGCCAGGCTCTCCATCCGAGAAGCCTGGCCTGCTCTTTTTGTGCGCGTCCGCCAACTCGCGACCGCTTGCGCCATGCTTCCACCAGCGCCCATAATCCAAGTGATTCAAGCGCAGGTCATCGCCTGTTGGCGACGCTGATTCGACGCGCGCTGAGGGCCGCTCTACGGGACGCCACAGCTCGCTCACACAGATGGAGGTGAACGCATGATTCTCGTGACCGGAGCCGCCGGATTCGCGGGCAGCCGCATCATCCATCGGCTGGTGGAGCAGGGAGCGCGGCCACGTGCGCTGGTGCGCTCGGCGGCGCAAGCCAGAACGCGCCTGCCACAGGACGGCCTGGAGGTCGTCGTCGGCGACACGACGCAGCCCCAAACGCTCGGCGCCGCAGTCGCAGGGGTCGAGACGATCATCCACTGCGCCTTCATCACGGCGGATCGCAAGCAAGGGCGCGACGTCAACTATTATCAGACCAATATTGATGGCACGCACAACCTGCTCGCCGCCGCGCGCAAAGCTGGCGTCAAGCGCATCGTGGAGCTGGGAGGGCTCGGCACGCAGCCTGCCCCGGCAGGGACGTATATGCAGACGCGCTATCAGGCCGATCAGGAGATCAAGGGCAGTGGGCTGGCATGGAGCATCCTGGGGCCGTCGATCCAGTTTGGCAAAGGCGCGGCGTTCTTCAGAGGGCTGGCCGATCTCATCCGCTCGATGCCGCTGGTCACCCCGGTCATCGGCACGGGCAATATCCGCTTTCAGCCGATCTGGGTGGAGGATGTCACCACCTGCCTGCTCAAGATGGCGCAGCAGCCAGAGAACTATGATGGCAAGGTCATCGAGGTGGGCGGCCCGGAGATCTACACCTATAACGAGATTCTGGATATGCTGATGCTGGCGCTGGGGCGTCATCGCATCAAGCTGCCCAGCCCGAAGCCGCTCGCCGCGCTGGGCGCGACGCTCATGGAGAAGGCGCTGTCGAAGCCGCCCATCACCCCAGCCGCGCTGGAGCTGTTCGAGTTCGAGAACGCGACCGCGCTCGACTCGGTTCCCTTCCACTTTGGCTTTCAGCCGCTCTCGTGGCGCGACTATCTCAAGGAGCACGGCGTCGATTGAATCGAGATTGAATCGAGGCGCCGGTGGTTCCACGTGTCTCAACCGCTCTGTTCGTGCGTTAGAATGAACGACAGAAGAGGCGTAGCGGCGCATCGGCGCTCGCCTGGCTCAGCGTGATCTGGCGTGACCCGGCCTGGAGGTGAAACCGCATGGAGGAGCGACGTTGTCTGCGCTGTGGCGCTCCTTACGACGAGGGCGCGACCGTGTGCTTCACCTGTGGAGCCTCCATCGGCGAGCTGGAGACGCCCACGCAGCCGGTGCGCGCGCCGCGCCGACCCGCTGCCGAGCCTGCGCCCGTGGCGGTGGCTGCCTCGCCAGCTACCTCGCAGGCCGAGCAGCAGGCCACGCCAGTGGCGTCGGCCACGCCGCCCGGCCCGCCGCGTCCGCTGACTGTCGGCACGAGCTATCACCCGGTTATGGTCGCGCCACGCCCGCCGCGTCGTGTGCGCTGGCCACTGGTGATCGGCGCGCTGGTGGTGGTGGCGCTGCTGGCCACAGGCGGCGTCATCGGCGCACGCGCGCTGCTGGCCACGCCTCCCGTCTCCAAGACGACCGTCTACCACGATCCGCAGGCGCGCTTCTCGTTCCAGGAGCCAACCCTGTGGACGGTGACACCACGCGCGGATGGCGCGCTGCTGGCAGATAGCAGCGGCGCCAATACGCTGACGATCAGCGTGGCGGCGGCGCAGGCCGGGCAGACGGCGCCTGGCGTGGCCGATACGCTGGCGGCGCAGCAGGGACTACAATCGGCGGCGCCTGAGCAGATCGCAGGCGACCAGTGGGAGCAGCGCACGGGCAGCGTGACGGGCGCAGATGGCGCGACGCGCGTGGTGACGCTGTACGTGGATCTGCACGCAGGGCTGGTCTACACCATCCAGACCTCCAGCCCATCGTCGGTCGCCGACTCCGAGAATACGCTGGTCTACCAGCCGCTGCTGGCTTCCTTCACCTTCCATTAATCCGTCGTCAATCTGGGCCGAAGCGAGACGCAACCCTGCGGCGACACAGCCGTACTAGAGTGCGAGACCGCAGGGACATGCGAACGCCGACGCCATCGGGGCGACTGGTTCGCGGGCGTGTCTCATCGAGGCGTCTTGGGGAGGAATCCCCTGGAGGGTACGGAGCGTGTATACGCAACAACCAACAGCACACCGCAATCTGCTGACGACCATCGCGCTGATCCTGATCTGTGTGCTGCTGCCTATCGTGGGTCACGTCGTGCTGACGGCGTATATCGCCACGGATTACATGTCGCGCACCGAGAAGGTCATCTGGCTGATCGTCGTGTGGGTGCTGTGGGGGATTGGCCCGCTGATCTATCTGCTGGTGGGTCAGCGTCGCAATCGCCTGTTCGGTGGCCATGCGCTGGTCTAACTTCATCGCGCGCGTTCACTAATTCCCACCCAACCTGCATCGTGCGCAAGCGGCGCCCCAGAGCACTGTCTCTGGGGCGCCGCTCACGTTGTAGCGATCCCCCACCCCCAGCCCCTCCCCCGCTTTGCGGGAAAGGGGAGCTACAGCGGCATGTTGGCTGGCGATTGACACCCGCTACCTACGTCTTTATACTGAGCGCTAGTATTTCGCAGACTGCTTTCTGCAGCGAAGAAGGAGCTCATACATGGCAGTCTGGTCGTCTGCCAGGCGCAGGGGATTACTCGCGTTTGAGGTCTGTTTCCTCGTGGTGGCGGCTCTGCTGGCGGGCTGCGCTCAGGCCAGCGGAACGCCACCGCAGGCGACTGCGACATCGGCGACCATCTCCGCGCCGAACGCGACCATGACGCCGCTGCCTGCCGCGCCGCTCCAGTGGCGCTCAGCCGCGATGCCCGCGCAGATCGCGAGCGCCTCCTTCTATGTCGCGCCGAGTGATGGCGCGGTCGCCTATGCTTGCCTGGCCCCTGCGAGCGACCAGAGCAGCGACCCCATCGGGCGCCCGCTCGTCTGGCTCACACGCGACCACGCCCAGAGCTGGAGCCAGATGGCGAGCATCCCCGCCGATCACCTGAACAATGGCTGCATCTTGTACGTCGATCAGCGCAATCCGGCCATCGTCGTCGCCCTGCTCACCTGGACGCCACGCGGCGCTGGCGCTGGCCCGGACATCCGCGACTCCACCAACTATGTGAGCTTCAACAGCGGCGCGACCTGGCGCAAACTGACCGATGCGCAGCCCTTCGAAATGTGGCGCACGGCCACGGTGAATGGGACGACCTACGCCATTCGCGGCGTGCTAACAGGCAATGGCGTCCACTATGGCCTGTGGGTCAGCCACGACGCGATGTCGTCCTGGCGCCTGATCGACCCGCCGGGACAGACCGTTGACGCGATGACCTTCTGGCTGTCGCCATTCTCCGATGCGCTCCTCGTGCAATACGGCGAGCCAGACGAAGTGACGTCGCTGTGGAGCTCGCCGGACGGCGGCGCGCACTGGAGCCAACTCAGCCTTCCCGACCTCTATGCATTCGCCATCTACAGCGTCGGCTATTTCGCCATGATCCCCGGCGCAGGGAAGCCGTGGACGATCTGTAGCGATACTGTCGCGGTGAGCGGATCAACCATTGGCGGCGATCCGCTGGTGTGCAGCGGCGATGGCGGAAAGACGTGGAGCCGTCTGCCAGCCCTCACACTGGCGCCGAGCGTCACGGATAGCCCGCAAGATCTGGGGCGGGTGGGCGCGATGACCAGCGACGGCGCGCTGCTGGCCATGGGGCCAGGCGGCTTCTATCGTCTGACCTCTGGCGCTCAGCAATGGCAATTCCTTGGACATACATCTGCGAGCGATGGTCTGCACTACTTTACCCTCAGCGGCGAGACCTTCTGGGACGATCAACTGGACGCTGGCCCTCCGACTTCGCCGTATCGGTAACAGGGGCGCTGGCGCCAGTGGCTGCACACTCTGCGTCTGGCCCGCTCAGCCTGCTATAATGAATGGCGCTGCTATCATGCAGCCATGCAGCCTGAAGTGATGCCATCGTTCCCAGCGCCATGCGAGAGGATATCCCTGTGGTCGAAGAGTCCGCCGCGCACGCCATCGTCGTCGTTACGGGGGTCTTCGACCTGCTGCACATCGGCCACCTGCGCTTTCTGGAGGCCGCGCGCCATCTGGGCGACCGGCTGGTAGTCGGCGTGGAGAGCGATGAGCGGGTGCGCCGCTGGAAAGGCCCCAATCGCCCCATCCAGACGGAGGATGACCGGCTCGATCTGCTGAGGGCGCTGCGGGTGGTCGATGAGGTCTTCCTGATCGCGGGTGAGCGGGTTGATCCGCCCTACTATGCCGAGCTGCTGGCTCCGCTGGGAGCGCGCTACATCGCCGTCACCGCTGACGATCCCTATCTGGAGCAGAAGCGCGTGGCGATGAGCGCTGTGGGGGTCGAGCTGCGCGTGGTGACGCCGCGCATCGAGAACTACTCCACCAGCCACCTCGTGCAGTTGCTCGGCCTGCCGTGAGCCTATTCTTGACATTAGCGGTCATATTTGTGTTGACGCGCTGGCAGGCCAGGCTCTATGCTGTGAATTGGCGTGATCGGCGCCGTCTGGAACCGTCATTCTCGATCACGCCAGGGCAGCGACTACCATGCGGTTGACCATGAAGGGCGATTATGGGCTGCGCGCCATGATCGAGCTGGCCACGCGCGTCGGCCAGGGGCCCACAACCAGCGCTGAGATTGCGCGCCGCCAGGCCATTCCGGAGCATTTTCTGGATCAAGTGCTGATCACATTGCGGCGCGCTGGCCTGGTGAAGAGTCAGCGCGGGCCACAGGGCGGCCACATGCTGGCCAAGCCCCCCTCGCAGATCTCGATGTACAACGTGCTGGTGGCGCTGGAGGGCGCGCCCGCCTCGCTCGATTGCGTGCCGCAGCCCGGGAGCTGCCAGCTCGCCCCCGGCTGCGCCATGCGCGACATCTGGGCGCAGATCGACACCTTCGCGCGCGACCTGCTCAGCGCCACCACCCTCGATCAGCTTGCAGAGCGCCACCATGCCATCGGCCAGGAGGCCGCAGCGATGTACTACATCTGACGCTGGCGCTGGCGGTTGAAACCGCGCCTGGGTGGCCGGTTGGGCCGCGAAGACTGCGCAGGCGGACTGGGACGCGGATTCCGAACCTGCGCCACCGACTCACGCCGTCAGCCGCGCCTGGCTGAGGATGCGCGCGGTCTCGGTGGCGGCGGCGGCCACGATGCCTGGCACATCCGCTGGCTCGATGTCGCTGGGCAGGGAGTCGAGCGCCACCTGCGGCCGCACGGGGATGACTCGAATCTTTGGATACGTCAGCCGCAGAATCTCCTGTTCGCGGGTGTCGGCGACGAATTGGCCGATGCTCTCGCTCTGCACCACCACATCCAGCAGATTGTGCGGCGCTCTGGTCGTCTGCCCCGCGAAGCCGACGTTGCACGCATAGATGATCGTGCACCCTTGCTGAGCCAGATGGAACAGCGGCAGGTTATCAGCGACGGAGCCGTCCACATAATACTGACCGCCGATCTGGACGGGCGGGAACATCCCCGGAATCGCCGCTGAGGCCAGCAGCGCCGGAATCAGCTCCACTGCGTCGTCCTCGAACCAGGTCTCACTCCCGTCGAGCAGATTGGTGGCGGCGATGCTGACGGGGGTGTGCAGCGCGCTGAACGTCTGGACGGGCAGCTTCTTTCTGAGCAGCCGCGCTATACGATCACTGGTGTTCAGGCTCATCAGATCGACCGCGTTGGCGCCAAGGAAGAGGCCCTTGATGAGCGCGGGCAGCAGCCGGAAGACCAGTCCCAGGCGCGAGGGCTGCAAGAGTGGCAGCGCCCGCTGCACGGTAGAGACGACTAGCGGGAGATACTGCATGGAGTCGGTATCCAACGCATGGAAGACGCCCGCGAAGGCGCCCGCGCTGACCCCGGCGATGCGCTCTGGCTTGATACCCGCCTGGATGAACGCCTGCGCGATGCCCAGATGCAGGGCGATGCGCTCGCCGCCCCCGCTGTACGCGATACCAATGCGTCCCTGCTTGCTCACCTGCTCCAGATTGATGGTCGGAATAGTTCCCACGCTGATGGGATAGGATGCGCTCATACCTTCATCCTCCCGCTGCCACGCTCAGCCTCCACATGCCGCGTCATCTACTGTTGAGTCTACGGCGGCGCAGAGCACGGGCGCAAGGCAGGTCGCTACTGGGAGAGAAGGGGAGGGAAGGGATGCGACCACATCGGGCCACATCGGGCCAGCAATGGCGAGATGCGACGGGCGGCTCAGGCCAGCGCGCGAACGCGGGCGCCGCCGACCTCTGATTCGGCCTCCCAGAGCGCCTCGGCCAACGCGCCGCTGGGGAGCGTGGAAGCCGCCACGCGCCCGTCCTCCATGCGCAGGCTGTAATCGAAGGCGCCCGGCTCGACCACCTGACTGTGCGAGATGAGAAAGATCTGGTCGAAGTGGTCGGCGATGGCGCCACTCGTCAGCACGCGCGTCAGCGCCAGCGAGCGCTCATCATCGAACGCGCTGAGCGGCTCATCGAGAAAGATGAAGCCGGGAATCGCGCCCAGCTCCTTGGGCAGCGTGGCCAGCGCGAACGCCAGCCGCAGCGCCAGCGAGGCCTGATCGCGCGCGCCACCGGAGAAGAGATTCTTGCGCACATAGCGCCCTGCCGCCTGATCCCACATGCGAATGGCGATATCCGTCTCGCCGCCAGCGCCCGACCCATCCTCACGCAGCAGCGTGACATCGTGATAGCGCCCCGCCGTCAGCTCCGGCAGGATGGCGCGCATGTAGATCTCCGTCTCTGGCAGGGCGCGGCGAATGATGCGCGAGCGCGTCTCGCTGGCCAGATCGCAGGCCATCTCGCGCACACGCAGGTCGCGCTCGGCGGCGGCAAGCTGGGCCTGCACGTCGCCTTCGTCGAGCGGGGCGCTGTCGAGCCGGGCGTCGCGCGCACGCTCCGCCGCCAGCGCCTGGGTGTGAAAGGTGTTCAGGCGAGCGTCGTCGCGCTCGGCGCGCAACTGCGCCACGTCCTCCGCTGTGACCTCGCCCAGCAACGGCCACGATTGCATCAACGTGGTCAGCGATTCATCGCCCTGCGCGGTGATCTCCCGCTCGGCCAGCCGTCCGCGAAGCTGCTCGCGCAGTTGGTCGTGCCGGTTGCACGTCTCATCGCTCTGCGACGAGAGGCGCTCACGCTCAGCAATCAGCCCGCCCAGGCGCGCGCGGGCGGCTGGCTCGTCGTCGCGGGCCAACGCCTGCTGGGCGTGGGCGCCCAGCAGGTCGTGCAGCTCCTCCAGCGCGTGGGTCTCCAGCGGGTCGGGCAGCGCGATGTGATCGACTACGCTCAGCGGCTCCAGATCCCGCGCGATGCCCTCCAGCGCCTCCGCCCATGACCGCAGCAGCTCATCCAGGCCCTCGGCGCTCTCCAGCAGGCGTGTGTGCAGCTCGTCGCGGCTGCCCATGCTATCCACCAGCGACGAGAGCGTCACCTGTGCGGCGCCGCGCGCGGCAGCCAGCCCACCAACATCCTCTGGCAGCCCCAATTCACGCGCCTCGCTCACAAGCGCTTGCTCTTGCGACTCGATCTCTACCAGTCGCTGGTGAATCTGTCCGGCCTGCTCAGGGTCGTAGCCGAGGTTGCGCAGCGCGGCGTAGGCGCCATCCGCGTCGCCGAGCGCACGCTCCAGATCGAAGCGCGCGCGCGCCGCCCGCGACTCCGCATCGCGCGCCTGTGTCTCGACTCCCGATACATCGGTGGGATGCGGCAGGTTCGCCAGCAGCGCCTCGCCCTCTGCGGCGCCGGCGGGGATCGGCACGCCCGCCGCACGCAGCCGCGCCTCCAGCCGCGAGAGTTCGTCGCTGCGCAGCCGCTGCGCCAGATTGGCCTCTACATGCACGGTGGAGATGGTGTCTTCGGCCTCGCTCACCTTCCAGCGGTGCGCGCGACTGGCCGAGGCCTCCAGACGCCAGCGCAGGCCCAGCCCGACAACGCCGATAGCCGCCAGCACGACAAACACCCACAGCGCGCCAATCGAGAAGCGAATAGCGAGCGCCGCCGAGATCAGCAAGAAGACCAGCGAGGCCCAGGTCAGCGCCAGCCATTGCCACGACTGAGCACGCCTCTCGGCGGCGTCGTGGGCATGCTGTCCGCGCGCCGATTGCAGCGCCGCGAGCTGCTGCGTACGGCCCTCGCGCATATCCAGGTGCTCGCGGGCCAGAATCCACTCGGCGAGCGTGTCGCGGGCCTGCGACCGCGCCAGCGCGGTCGCCGTCGAGCTGCGACCCTGCTCCGCCTCGCTGAGCGCCTGCCGCGCGCGCCGCGCTGTCTGCTCGGCAGCCTGCACGCGCTGCGCGAAGATATCGGCCTCCGCAAGCTGGGCGCGCTGGGTAGCAGCCTCGCGCATTCCAGACTCCAGCCGCACGATGTCTTCGAGATTGCGCTGGACTTCGGGCGCGCTCTTCCCCTCGGCGCCTTCGAGCTGCTGAAGCTGCGAGGTCAGCAGGGCAGTATCCTGGGTAGCCTGGCGCGCCCGCCAGCGCTGGCGCTCCGTCTCGGCCAGCCGCCGCTCAGCCGAACGCAGCGTGTCGATGCGCGCCAGCAGGGCCTCCTGATCGGCCAGCTCGCGCGTCAGGCGCAGCTCGTTCTCTGCCAGAGCGTCCATGCGGGCGACCAGCGTATCGCGCTCGTCCAGCCAGGCGCGCACCTCTGCCGCTTGCAGGCGCTGCGCCACGTCGCCTTCGTGCGCGGTCGCCTCACGCAGCGCGCGGCGTTGTGTGGCCACCTGGGCTTGCTCGCGCAGCCGCTCGACCCGCCGACGCTCCTCGGCGCTGGGCGACAGCGCGCGCTCCGCCGCGACGAGACGCTCCAGCCCCAGCAGGCGCGAGATGGCCTCCTCGCGCTCATCGCGCCGCAGCGATTCCAGCCGTTCGAGGCCCTTCTGCTCCATGAAGCACGAATTGCGCAGCGTCTCGCCATCCAGCCCGCGCAGCTCCGCCAGGATGCGGTCATTGACGGCGCTCACCGCGCTGATGCGCTCCTCCGGGCGCCCGGGCTGGCGCACCACCAGTGTCGCCTCAGAGGCCGGGCCACCGCTGCGGGCGCGCGTCAGCGTGCGCGTCACCTCAAGCTCCGTCTCGCCAGACATAAGCGTGAGCGTCACCTGTGCCTGCTGCCCATCATGCGGGATCAGCGCATTGAGCGTCGCCTTGCCCGGCTCCTCGCCCACCAGCGGACGCCCATAGAGCGCGAAATAGATCGCCTCGAAGAGCGTCGATTTGCCCGATTCGTTAGCGCCCTCGATCAGCGTCGCGCCGCGTCGTGGCAGCCAGAGATCGACATCGCGCAGGTGCTTCAATGCGGGGGCGCTGAGACGCTTGAGTGTGATCATGTCGTTAGGCCCCTTCCTCGCCACTCGCCCGCAGCCGCGCCAGCAGCAGCTCGCTCGCGCTGCGCAATTCCTCTGGATCGAAGGCGATGGATTCGCCCTGCTCACGGCGATGCAGCGTCTCCTCCACCACCCGTGCGATCATCTGCGCGGGCGCGATGGCCTCCGCCTGCGGCCCCAGATCGGGCAGCGCAAAGGCGCGGTCGATCAGCGTCAGGCCGCTGGTATCCACATCCAGCGAGAAGGCGCGCTGCTGGCCCAGCGCGATTACCTCGCGCAGCGCGAGCTGATGGTATTGCTCGCGGCTAAGCGGGCCGGTCAGCTTCAAGCGTGTGATGGTCTCAGGCGTACAAGCCGCCTCCAGCTCGCCGCGAATCACGTCCAGCGCGTGGCCCGCTTGCCAGGCTGGCTCGTGCGGCCGGGCGCCATTGGTCGCGGGAGCCTCCTCCTCGGTGGGCCAGAGGCTGCTGGTGTGAATGGTCAGGTCGGCGCGTGGCTGCTCCTCCGTGCGGATATGCTCGACTTTGCGAACGCCATCGCGTGCCAGCTCGGCCCAGACAAAGCCTGACTCGCCCTCCTGCGCGCCAAACTACCTGCGCTCGGTCGCGCCCACCACAACCACATCGCGCCCGCCGATGCGCTGGCGCGCGTAGCGATGGATATGCCCTGCCACCACCAGGCGCACCTGCGCGGGCAACGCCGCCAGGCTGGCCTGCGTCACCGTGCGCTCGGCCTCATTGGGTCGCGCCAGCCCCTCGATGGCGGCATGCGTGATCAGCAGCGCCACATCAGCCTCGGCCAGCGCGC
>DATAED010000371.1:0-6943 GCA_036258195.1 Ktedonobacterales bacterium | reverse complement strand
CGCGTCCCGGCGCCACGTCCGCGCACGCAGGCCGACCTCGCCCGACCAGAGATGGGCGCGCTGAAGGCCGAGCTGCTCGATGCGCTGCTGGACGCCAGCGCATTCCCCGGCGCCGCGCCGACCGCGCCAGCCGACCAGTGGGAAGGAGGCGCCCAATGAAATCCGCGCCGATGCTCCAACGCGACGAGCCATCCACGCTGACAATCGAAGACGCGGCGCAGGGACTGAAGGCCGTCCCCGTGATGAGCGGGCTGTGGCTCCAGATCGCGGCGCGGCGCTCCTGGCGCTCGCTGGCGGGCGCCTGGCCCAGCCTCATCGCGCTGGTGGCGCTGCTGCTGCTCTGGCAGGGTTATGTAGTCTTCTCCGGCGTCGATCAGCAATTGCTGCCTACGCCGGGCGCCGTCTGGAATGCGCTGATCGCCCAGCGCGAGGCGCTGTGGGAGAACACGCTGGTGACACTGGGGGAGACCATCATCGGCTTCGCCGTGGCTGTCGCCACTGGCATCGCCTGCGGCGTCGCCATCGACCTCTCGCCGTGGCTGCGGCGGGCGCTCTATCCGCTGCTGGTGGCGACGCAGGCCATCCCACTGATCGCGCTGGCGCCGATGCTGGTGCTGTGGTTCGGCTATGGGATGACCTCGAAGGTGATTGTCGTCACGCTGATGTGCTTCTTCCCGATCGTCGTAGCGCTGGCTGATGGCCTGCGCAGCGCCGACCCTGAGCTGCTCAAGCTCTTTCGCTCGTTTGGTGCGAGGCCGCTACGGGTCTTCTGGTCGGCGCGGCTGCCCGGCGCGCTGCCTGCGCTCTTCTCTGGCGTGCGCATCGCCATCGCCTACAGCGTGATCGGCGCGGTGATCGCGGAATACGTCGGCGCGGAGGCGGGGCTGGGCTTGTATATGACGCTCAAACAGCACTCATTCTCGACGGCAGGCGTGCTGGCGACCTTCGTCGTCACGGCGCTGCTCAGCTTCGCGCTCTTCGCGCTGGTGGCGCTGGTCGAAAGGCTGGCCCTGCCGTGGTACTACCAGCAGGGTCGCGCCAGCGGCGTCTGACGTCTGGCTCCCCTCTCCCGCCTCGGCGGGGGAGGGGTTGGGGGTGGGGGCTTCGGCGCCCGCTCTGCTTCTTCGTCATCATCCACCGATCAAAGGAGATCTTCATCATGTCAGCGGGATTGTTTGGGCGGCTGCGCGGCGCCAGTCTGGCGCTGGCCGCGCTGCTGCTGGCGCTGCCGCTCGCGCTGGTGGCGTGCGCCCCATCGGGCGGCGCCAGCGGCGGCTCCGCATCGGGCGGCGCGCTCACGCCCGTCACCCTGGCCCTCGACTGGACGCCCAACACCAATCACACCGGCATCTACGCGGCGCTGGCGCAGGGCTATTATCGGCAGCAGGGGATTGATCTGAAGCTGACACCCTATTCCAGCCAGGTCGCGCCAGAGCAGCTGGTGACGACTGGCCAGGCGGATTTCGCCATCAGCTTCCCGGAGTCCATCACCACGCTGCGCGCGCAGGGGCAGCCACTCGTCTCGGTCGCCGCCGTCATCCAGAGCAATACCTCGGCGCTCATCTCGCTCAAGAGCAGCGGGCTGGACACGGTGGCCAGCCTGGCGGGCAAGCGCTACGCGGGCTTCGGCGCGCCCTACGAGCAGCCGGTCGTCGAGCAGGCGCTCAAATGCGGCGGCGCGACCAATCCGAGCTTCCAGAACATCACGACCTCCCTCGATCCGGTGGAGGCGCTCAAGAGCAAGCAGTTCGACTTCGCCTGGGTCTATGAGGGTTGGGAGGTCATCCAGGCGCAGCGCGAAGGCTTGCAGGTGAATGTCTTCCCGCTGCTGGACTACTGCATGCCCGACTACTCGTCGCCCGTCATCGTGACGAGCCAGAGCATGATCCAGCAGCATCCAGCGGTCATCAAGCGCTTCCTGGCGGCCACGGCGGAGGGCTACACCTACGCCATCCAGCATCCGAAACCCGCCGCCGACATGCTGATCAAGGGCGCGCCGAAGGGGACATTTGACGATACGGGACTGGTCTACGCCAGCCAGAACTATCTCAGCCCACTCTATGCCGCCGGAGCGAAGTGCTGGGGTCAGCAGACGCTCGCCAAGTGGACGAACTATCCGCGCTTCATGTTCAATCACCAGGCCATCCTCGACGCCAACGGCAATCCGATCACCACGCCGCCCGACTATGCGGCGGCCTTCACCAACAACTTCCTGCCGCCCTGCAAATAGCGTGGGGTGAGCCACGACTGGACGCCGACGCGCCATGTGTCGGCGTCCGGTTGTTCGGCGCCATGTGACACCGCGCGCCTGCCTGACGTACAATCTACGGGCGCGCCAGGGGTGTCTGGTCTTCCGAAGGGCGGAGGGGTCACACGGGGCGGCGCGCAGGGGAAGACAGCGGATGCCTTCGATCCCGACACAGCAGACCATCCTCTTCGACGTGATTGCGCTGGTCGTCGTCGGCTTTCTGACCATTCGCCAGTTCCGCGAGAAACAGACGCGCGTGGGGCGGCTGTGGGTCTTGCCTGCGCTGGCGCTGCTCTTCAGCTACACCAGCATCCAGCACGACCTCTTCGACACCATCTGGAGTCCAGCGATCATCGCAGCGGGCTTCGTGCTGGGGCTGGTGGCAGGCGTCATCCGTGGCGCGCTGACGAAGCTGACCGTCGATCCTCAGGCGGGCGTCATTCGCGTCAAGGGGACGCCGCTGAGCGTGGCGCTCTGGCTCGTGCTCATCGCCGTCAAGGGCATCGCCGACTTCGCGCTGGCGGGGCTGGGCAAAGAGCATACCGCCGCTGGCGTGGCGACCGGGCTGATCACCGCGACGCTGCTCTCCTTCTCGCTGGCCGCCGTCATCGCCGCCCGCGCCTACTACTACTGGCGCTATTCGCTCGCCGCCGTGGACGCAGGCTGACCTTACTCCCTGGCCCCCTCTCCCGCGAGGAGAGGGGGAATCGGAACGCTGCTCTACGCCGCGCGCCTGTGGCTCCCCTCTCCGGCAAAGCGGGGGAGGGGCTGAGGGTGGGGCCGCTAGCTCACGCCACGTCCACGTATTCCAGCGGTTGGGCGTTCCCGAATGCGCCTGTACCCCACAGGCGCATGCCAGCGGATGTCTGGCTGGTCTGCCAGTACTGCACGCCACCCGTGACCAGCGGACTCCAAGCGGGCGAGGCCGCGCGGGGCTGGATGCGGAAGGCGCCCGCATCGTCGCCATAACTCTGGGTCGCATGCTGCGCCGCCGCGATCACCGAGCCATCGGGCGCCAGGGCAAGCTCGCCATTGGAGTCGCCACCAGCGATGACGTAGCCGTTCTCCAGGCCGCGCATATCGGGCAGGCGCTTCCAGGTCGCGCCGCTATCCGCGCTCCACCACATCTGAGAATCGTACAGTGGATTCTGGTTATCAGTGGAGATGTCGGTGGAGGATACTGCGAGCGCGTAGCTACCCGCCGCATACAGACGCGCTGCGTCTGTTCCAGGGAGTGTGACCTGTCGCCATGTCGCGCCGCCATCCAGCGAGCGCCAATAGATCGAGCCGCTGGGCGGGTTGCCAGAGAGCGGCGCCTCCAGCGCATGGGCGCCAGACTGCGCGCCGCCATGATCTGGCCAGAGCTGCGGTTCCTGGCCGCCGGGATTCGTCCCCTGCGTCGAATCGATGTAGATAGCAGAGCCGAGCACTGTGAACCCGCCGATAATGTACCCCTGGTTGGCGACACCCTGCGCGAAGGGCTTCCATGTCGCGCCGCCATCGCTGCTGGTGAACAGGTCGTTCTGCACGAAGCCTTCCTGATCGACCTGCACGGCGCCAATCAGCCGCGAGCCATACACCACCAGTTGCGACCACGCCAGCCGTGGATCCGTGGGCTTTTGCACGCTGCCGAGCTTGCTCCAGCTTGCGCCGCTGTCGCGGCTGCGCCACAGATCGTAGCCTGTGGGAAAGCCGTTGGTCTGGGCTACGGTGGCGCTGGTCATGAAAAGGTCGCTGGCGTCGTGCCCATCGACAAAGACGTCGCTGCAGCCGGTTGTGGCGCTCAGATGGAGCTGACTCCAGCTCGCGCCACTGTCGCGCGTGATGTAGAGATGGCCAGTGGCGGCGCTGCACAGGTAGCCAATACGGCCATCCGACGGCGCGAACGTGAAGGAGCCAGCGCCGCCCACCGATGACAGCCCCGGCGCCATGGTCCAGGCGGCAGGGAACGCATAGGGCGGCGTCGTGGTGGCATACGGCGTTGGATTCGGCTCGGCGCCTTTGGTGTTGATGGTAGCGGTCGGCGGCGGGGTCGTCGGCGTCGGCGACTGCTGGGCTGCTGCGCCGCCACACGCGGCCAGCGCCAGGCAGAGCAGGCCGAGCGCGGAACTCCATCCCCAGCGCGCCAGCGGCGGTCGTGAACGGCGATGGTCACGGCTCATGGTTGCGCCTCCTTGTGGCGGGCCGAGCGCGGCCCGCGATGCTGTCAGGGAAACGCGAGGATTGCCTGCTCCATCTTCACACGCGCGCGCAGCGGCAAGCTGTGACCTGCCTCACAGTACGCCTGGCAGGCGCACTACGCGGCGCGGCGAGCTGGGGAGATTCAGGCGCTGGAGGTAGGCGTCAATGGCGCCCTGAATGCCTTTGTAGTAGCCGTAGAGGTGGTGGAGTTGATAGCGTATCTGATCCAGATGGCGAAGATCAGCCGGAACCCGCTGGCGCTCTGCCAGCAGATCCATTTCGTGGCGCTCGATCATCGCGCGCAGGCGGTCTGCGCCAGCGCGATAGCCTGCAAGCTCCTGATCGTTCGCAATCGGCGGCTGTGAGGTCTTCATGGCGTCTCCAGATCTGTGAGCAAGACGATGCCTTTTGAAAGATGGGCTCGCGTCATCGAGAAAAATGCCAGCCACCCGTCGAAGTCAGTATCATCGTGCGCGAACTGGATGTCGAGCAGGTTTGTATCAATGCCCTCAGCAGCATATTGCTGCTCGCCAGTGAGTTGATACACACCTGGCGTCAAACACTATCACATCTACATCGGAAGGCTGCTGCTTGTCCGTAATGTAGCTCCCATCGAGCGCCATCTTATCCGCCAGCCGCAAACGCTTTGCTACTACCACGCAGGATGAGAGAGCGGCATCGAGCGCCTGCCGCTGCGCGGTTGTGGCTGGAAAGTGTGCGAAGACTTCCTCTAGCGATGCGCTGTGTACGCCAGGAGGCAGAGTACCATCAGCGCGAAGCGCAGGCAGCGGCATACGATTCCCCTTGCGCGTTTTCCGCATAGTAGCACAGAGTCGTTTGGCTCACCACTTGAAGAGGCGAGTGAGCGCGGCGCGGCTGTGACGGATGATGAGCGGGCCGCCGTGCGAGCAGACGGCGGGCGCTGTGACCGCACTCAGGGTCGCCTTAGCGGTCGCTGAATGTATGCATACGCCAGGGATCGGATGAGGCCTGGTTGTGTGACCAGAGGATACGACTATCCAGACGACGCGAGAGCCGATAGACCACGGGCCTCCACCCTCGCCTGGGCCAGAAACGCGAGGAGAGCAGGTTCGTAGCGCGCCAGTCGGTAAAGCAGGTGGTGTACCCCGACTCATGGGCGTCAGCCAGGCCACGCGCGGTCAGCAGCCGCCCAATCCCATGTCCCTGCTCATCTTCCCTGGTAGCCGCAAAGCCCAGAAAACTACTGTTGTCTGGAATGGGCAACGCGCCTATCCCCTGACCTGGTCGCGCGGGGAGATAAATTTGAATGCCGACCAACCGCCCATCGCGAAGCGCCAGCCAGGTTTTCCAGTCTTCCTTCTGCAATTCTTCCAGAACATCCTGCCGCTCTTCTGCCTTGTGATAGGGCATGAGAATGGAGTAGACCGGAGCGCGCGCCTGATGGGATGGAAGCACCAGATCAAGCTCCATTGCCAGGTCAACGTCAGCGGCGGTAGCGCGGCGAATCCGCAGCGTCGGGTCAGCAGGCGCCTCATCACCCTGAGCGGCGGCAGTTTCACGCACCCCATAGACGTGTTCCTTGCCAAAGCTCAGATTGTACCAGGCTTCCAGTGCGTCGCGGTCGTGCGCCGGGATGTTGCTCACATGGTAGAGACAGCCCTGAGCCACCCAGCCTGGCGAGAGGGCCGCGTACATATCTCGATAGATCTCCGCGCTAGAGCTGCGGTCAATCGCGTGCCCAGCCAACTCCACCCAGACGCTGCGTCCCCAGACCTCATCAATCTTCGGAACGCCGATCATATACCCGATCATTGTTCCGCCTTCCCGCGCCACGACGCCCCCTCCGCTCCCCTCATGAGCCGTCGCGGCTTTCCAGGTCTTTTCCAACTCGACCCATGCCTGATCTGGGCTGGTAAAACGCTCAGGCAATGTCGCCTCGTGCGCACAATCCTCCTGATGACGGCGGGCCAGCAACGCTGAGGCTTCTTCCAGATCGGCCTCGCTGAAAGGAACGATCTTCATTTGCATACTCCCTGTCCAATGCCGTCTGGCTCCAGCTTCGTTGACGCAGTTGGAGCGAGGCCATCCCGAATCCTGGATGCATGACGGTCGCTGTGCTGTCACATTACCATGGCCGAGCCGAAACCAGGACTACCACTCAAAGAGGCGGGTGAGGGCGGCGCGGCTGTGGCGGATGATGAGCGGGCTGCCGTGTGGGCAGATGGCGGGCGCCGTGACCGCGCGCAGATCGGCCAGCAGGGCGCGCTGCTCGCCCTCGCTCAGCGGCTGCCCTCGGCGGATGGCCGAGCGGCAGGCCAGCGAGACGCGCAGGTGATCGAGCCAGTCGTCGCCCTCCTCGGCGGCGTCCTGTATCAGCTCCTGCGCGAAGCCCGCCGCGCTCTGTGCCGCGCCTGCCGCGCCAGGCAGCGAGCGCGCCAGAAAGGCCGCGCCGCCGAAGGGTTGTAGTTCCAGCCCCAGCGTCGTCAGCTCATCCAGCCGGGCGGAGAGCGTGCGCGCCTGCGACGGCGTCAG
>DATAED010000370.1:0-1707 GCA_036258195.1 Ktedonobacterales bacterium | reverse complement strand
TTGGCCGCGCTGCGCCGCCACTTCCGCTTCGAGCGGCTGATCGTGGCGTTTGGCGTGATGGCCGATAAAGACCTGGATGGCATGCTGCGCGAGCTGGCGAGCGCGCAGGTGGACACGCTGGTGGCGACGGCGGCGCACAGCCTGCGGGCGGTCGATGCGGCGACGCTGGCGGTGCGGGTGCGCGAGGCGACGGGCGCCACGGTCGAGGCGGAGCCAGATGTAGCCTCGGCGGTGGCGCGCGCGGTGGCGCTGGCTGGGCCGCGCGATCTGGTCTGCGCCACTGGCTCGCTCTATCTGGTGGCCGAGGCGCTGCAGTGGTTCGCCGCGCAGCCCGACACGCCACCGGGCGCCATCGAGATCGCCGGACGTGACCACGGGTGAGCCCCCACCCCCAGCCCCTCCCCCGCTTTGCGGGAGAGGGGAGCTACTGCATCCGTCTGGGGTGGACTGCATGGCGCGGCGAGCGCGGATCCTCCGACTCCCCTCTCCTGTGGGAGAGGGGGCTGGGGGTGAGGTCGCGCCTGGTCGCTATATCAACGACGTGGAGGATAGTGAGCAATGCGGATTGCGCTGGAAACTGAGCGGCTGATCTTGCGCGCGTTCACGTCCGACGACGTGGACGATCTGACCGCGCTGGACAGCGATCCTGCTGTGATGCGCTACCTGAATGGCGGCGTTCCGACACCGCGCGAGGTGATCGAGCGCGAGGTTTTGCCGCGCTTCATCGCCTCGTCGCAGCAGGGCGATGGCTACGGCGTGTGGGCGGCCATCGAGCGGGCGACGTGCGCGTTTGTCGGCTGGTTTGGCTTTGGGCCGCATGAGGGTGGCGCGGCGGGCGAGGTCTCGCTGGGCTATCGGCTGCGGCGCGGGGTCTGGGGCCGGGGTTATGCCACCGAGGGCGCGCGGGCGCTGATTCGGCAGGGCTTCACGGAGCTGGGAGCGCGGCGGGTCGTTGCCACGACCTATCAGGACAATCTCGCCTCGCGCCGCGTCATGGAGAAGGCCGGGCTGCGGCTGGCGCGCACGTTCCGCATGACGCCTGAGCTGCTCGCCGTTGAGGGCGATACCTTCGTCGCGGGCGGCGAGCTGTGGGATGGCGACGATGTGGAGTATGCGCTGGAGCGCGCCGAGTGGGAGCGACTGATGGCGCATGGCGAGGAGATCGGCGAGGAGCAGGATGACGATGCTGGCCTACGTTGACTGCTTCTCTGGCGTCAGCGGCGATATGCTGCTGGGCGCGCTGCTGCACGCGGGCGTCGCGCTGGATGATCTGCGCGCGGGGCTGGCGCGGCTGCCGCTAGCAGGCTACACGCTGGAGGCCGATGCGGTCAGCGAGCATGGCATTCGCGGCGTGCGGGCGCGCGTGCGCCAGACGCAGACAGAGCATGCCCATCGGCGGCTGGCCGATGTCAGCGCCATCATCGCGGCGGGCGGGCTACCGCAGCGCGCCGAGCAGCGTGCGCTGGCGATCTTCCGGCGGCTGGCCGAGGCGGAGGGCGCCGTGCATGGCGTCACGCCGGAGGAGATCACCTTCCATGAGGTCGGTGCGGTGGATAGCATCGTGGATACGGTGGGCGTGGCGCTGGGGCTGGAGCTGCTCGGCGTGGACGACCTCTACTGCTCGGAGCTGCCACTGACCTCCGGGCGAGTGCGCGCCGCGCATGGCGCGCTGCCTGTTCCCGCGCCCGCCACGCTGGAGCTGCTGAA
>DATAED010000369.1:0-10818 GCA_036258195.1 Ktedonobacterales bacterium | reverse complement strand
CGTTCGGCGTGTTCATGGCGCTGGGCGCGGCCATCGCGCTGTTCTCCGCTCCGCTGCCGTGGTAGCGCGCCGCGCAATCTGACCAATCCTATCGCATTGCGACAAAAGATATATCGAATACTCTTGTCGGCGCTGGCGCCTGCGTCGTATTATTTGTCCGGACAGTTAATTCCTGTCACCCTCACCTGACATCGCCGTCGTGGCTGGGGACTGCGCATCGTCCTCGCGCATCAGCCACGCGCCTTCGCCGATTGCAGACGAAGCCGTTCGGCGTACCTGTTTTGAAGCTTGTTCTGGAGCCTGGGATTGCTGTGGCGTCGGCGCGCGTCGACGCGCGTCGACACCCACGCGGCACGGAGATACGGGAGACATTCACATGGCGCGCAAGCCAGCCCCGCCAGGGAGTGATCGCCGCCAGCAGATATTGGAAGCGGCGCTCGACCTCTTTGCGGAGCAGGGACTCGCAGGCGCAACGTCCAAAGACATCGCCGAGCGGGCCGAGGTCACTCATGGCCTGATCTACTTCTATTTCAAATCCAAAGAGGATCTGTACAAGGCCGCGTTCGAGTATGCACTGGAGCGCGCTCTCAAACAGCTCGATCTGTCCGCGCTCGCCCACAGCGACGAGCCGCCGGAGGTGGCGCTCACGCCGCTGCTGGCGCGCTTCCTCGATACGCTGCACTCGCCGACCCTGATGAGCATCAGCCGGTTGATGATGCACACGATGGCGCATCACGACTGGCGCGACGGCCCGCTCTACGACTGCAAGCTGCGCATGCGCGAGACGGTCGACCTGATCGTGATGGAGGTGCGCGACTACCTCGACCGCCAGGTGGCGCTGGGGCGGCTGCGGCCCGTCAATACGCAGGTCGTAGCGATGTTCCTGGTGGGTGGCGTGGCGTCGAGCCTGCGCTGGTCGCATGGCGGCGCTCAGGCAGGCGCTCAGGCAGGCGGCGATCCACAGGCCGCCGCCGTCGCCATCACCGACACGCTGATGCGCGGCCTGCGCCTGGTACCACAGGAGCCAGCCAGCGGGCCGCCGGACGCATTGCCCGATGAGTCGCGCGCTGCGCCAGCCCTGGCTGGGACGCTTGCCGATGCCTCCTCTGCTGTCTGACACCCCTGATGTCCCTCGTGCATGAGACGATCAACGTTACTCCAGAACACTTCCAGCGCGGCCCAGCCGCCTCATCAAGCGCTTTCCATCCATGAAAGGATCGAGTATCTCAGTGGAAGCTAATCCGCCCACGGTCAGGGCGACTGAGACTCCGGCGGTTCATCCGAAGCTCGCAGGCGCGTCGCTCGCAGGAGTGCTCGCTGCCCTCATGATTACCCTGTTGCTCTCCGCGCTCGACCAGACAATCGTCGGCACAGCGCTGCCCACCATCGTTGCCGATCTCAACGGCGTCAACAACTATACCTGGGTGATTACCGCCTATCTGCTCACCTCTACGACCGTCATCCCGATGGTCTCGAAGCTCTCCGACCAGTTTGGCCGCAAGTGGTTCCTCCTGACGGCGGTGGTCATCTTCCTGATTGGTTCGGCGCTCTCAGGCGCCTCACAGACGATGAACCAGCTGATCGCCTTCCGCGCGTTGCAGGGCGTTGGCGGCGGCATGCTCGCCGCGCTGGTCTTCACGCTGATCGGCGACATCTTCACGCCCGCCGAGCGCGCCAGTTGGCAGGGCCTCTTCTCTGGCGTCTTCGGGCTGGCCAGCGTCGTCGGCCCGACGGCTGGTGGCTGGATCACCGACAACACCTCGTGGCGTTGGGTGTTCTATGTCAACGTGCCGTTTGGCATCCTGGCGCTGTTCCTGCTCTTCTTCCTGCTGCCCTCCAATATCTCCGTCCGCACGGCGACCGGTAAGAACGCCTTCAGGCGCATCGACTGGATCGGCGCGTTTACCTCGGCGACGGCGACCATCCTGCTATTGCTGGGCCTCACCTGGGGCGGCACGACCTATCCGTGGATGTCGTGGCAGGTGATTGGGTCGCTGGTCGGCGCGGTCGTGCTCTACATCGCCTTCATCATCGCCGAGCTGAACGTCTCTGACCCGATTCTGCCGCTCGATCTGTTCAAGAATCAGATCTTCACCGCCAGCGCGCTGCTGTCGCTAACGGTTGGCCTGCTGCTCTTCGCGGTGGTCATCTACCTGCCGATCTACCTGCAGGGCGTCTTGAATGTGAAGGCGACCAACTCTGGCCTGATCATCACGCCGTTGGTGGTGGCAATGGCTATCGCTGCCGGGCTGGTCGGATTCCTGATCTCGAAAGTGGGGCGCTACCAGTTCGTCGCCATCACCGGCTCACTGGTGCTGGCAGGCGGCGTCTACCTGCTCTCGACGTTGGGCGTCTCGACGACTGAGCGCACGGTGATCATCTTCATGATCGTGCTGGGCATCGGCCTGGGCCTGCTCCAGCCGGTGCTGACACTCGCCGTGCAGAACGCTATTCCGCGGTCGCGGCTGGGGGCTGGCACGGGCGCGGTGACGTATCTGCGCACGCTTGGCTCGACGCTGGGTACCGCCATCGTCGGCTCCATCGTTGTCAACGCCTCGGAGGGCTACCTGAACCCGCACCTGGCGAACATCCAGGGCTCCAGCCAGATGATGGATGGTCTGCGCACGGCCACCGGCACGCTGACAAACTCGCAGGCGCTCCAGCCGCTGCTGACCAACCCGACCCTGCGCGACGACGTTCTGGTGAAGGCGCAGCAGGCGGCGACCGCGCAGGCGACCCATGCGGCGGTGGCGCAGGCGACCGCGCAGGTGCCGCCCTCGACCCCGCACTATGCCGATGTCATCGCGGCGATCACCGCCAAGGTGACGGCGACGGTGCAGGCGACCGTGCCGCACCAGGTAGCCACCCTTTATGGGCAGGTGCTCGATGTGGGCCGCGAGGCGCTGGCGCACGGCATCCACACAGCCTTCCTGGCGGCGCTGATCGTGGCGGGGCTGGTGTTCATCATCACGCTGTTCCTGAAGGATGTGCCACTAATCGGCTCGACACGCGCCCGCCTGGCCGAGGGCAGCGAACTCGCCTTCGAGCTCGAGGCCGATGGCATGGCCGAGGCCATTACGCCTCCGGTGGGCGCGACCCCGGCGACGGGCGCTCCGGCTATCGGGATAGAAGGCGCATAGTGCGGTCGACGCAGGCGATTCGCGGCGCCGACGGGCTGGCGGTTGAAACTTGCGCCTGGGAGGCCCTGACGGGGCCGCGAAGCGCGGCTCCGCCTGCCGCCTGCGCGGACTGGGACACAGCAGCAGGCCCGCTCTCCTCTCATGGAGAGCGGGCCTGCTGGCATGTTCGGCTACAGTGGCTCCCCCTCTCCCTGTGGGACAGGGGGGCTGGGGGTGAGGTCGCTACCGGCTGGCGGCGAGGGCGGCGTCACCCATCAGATCCTGAATCTCGCGCAGACGGCGCTCGGCCTGCTCGACATTTTCGAGCGCCTGCGCCAGGATGCGCTCCTGCAGGGTCGGGAAGATCCGCTCGATGGCAGGATCAAAGCGGTGATCGAGCAGCTCCAGCGCGCGCGCGAGCCGGTCAGCTTCATTCATCACGCGGGTCATCGGCATGCGCCATAACCTCATTTGCATTCTGCGCAGCTCGTGCGCGGATACCCCAATCGCTGCGAACCCTGCCTGCGCCAGTCGCCACTGCGGTAGCGCATCGCTCGCGGCCATCTATGTATACGAGAGACGACGCCTGGCTCTCACACGGTCTACCGTTCGTCCCATAGCGCGTCTCATGCCACAGGTGGCCCGGGCAGAGTGTAGCATCGGTTGGCGCGCTCGGCAACCTCCATAATGCGCGCCGCACGGAGGAGGCCACCGGGCGCCCGGTGGCAGGGAACGAACGTCAGGGCTTATGAAGTAGCGATGACGCTCTCGGCCTTGACTGACCGGAGCGTTGACTGCGGCACAATCGCTGATTTCGCTTGACACGGGCAGCGGCGCGCACATACAATCGCTTGAGGCGCCCGCGTTGGCGTCGTTCTGTCGTGGCTGTACGACAGGCGCAGTCGCGGCATGCAGGTTGAGCGAGAGAGAGCATGGTCAGAGCAGATAGCAAGCCGGATTCCGACCGCCCACATTTCTATTCCCAATACTGGATCGACGTGGCGATGGGCAAGCCCGCTGCGTCGGCTGTGGTTGCCCCCGCTGGGGCCGACCTCGAGGAAGAAGAGGACGACGATATGGCATTCGCGGCGCCCAAAGTGGAGCCGCAGCCCAAGGCCAGCAAGCCCGCCGAGAAGAAGCCCGACACGGGTCGCCAGCCGCTGACGTCCTTCGCTGATCTGGCGAACATCGAGGAGCTGATGCGCAGCTCCGCCGCGATGGACGACACCGTCACACCAGATATCACCGCAGGCATCGGCGAGCATCTGCCGCCGAGCGTTCCGGGCCTCGATTACAATGTCGAGACCGACTCCGCCGCTGATGAGCCAGAGACGGCGACGGCCAGCCAGGACGAAGACTTCTTCGACTACGACGAGGAAGAGGACGAAGAGGACAACGATTGGGGCGCCTCGCGTCGCAACAAGAAGCCCGGCAAGAACAAACGGCACGAACCGCGCCGGGACTTCTAGCCGTTGAATCGCGGCCCCACCCCAACCCCTCCCCTGCTCTGCGGGAGAGGGGCTTTTTGCGCTTACTGCTCGCCAGCTTGCACGGGCTGCATCGCGATGATGTGGCCTGGCTGGGTGGCGTCGGCGCGCCCAGCGGGCAGCTCGATGCAGACGAGCGCGCCCGGCGCGAGCGGGCCGATGGTCCACGGGCGCAGGCGTCGCCCGACGCGCGTCACTCGCTGCTCGGCGTCGATGAAGATGGCGTCGATGGGGAAGCGCATGAAGAACATGTGGATGCTGCTGGTGGGCGCCAGCGCCAGCCCCGTGCCCGCAGGCAGCTCGCGACGCCCCTGCAATCCCAGGAAGCGCGACAGGAACGTCTCCGCCAGCTCGGCGCGCTCCGCCAGCGTCTCTCCGGTTGTCGTGTTCACGATCCGCACGTAGCGCATGGCTGTGGCGCCCTCCCTTCCAGTTCTGCCGTTTCTGTCGCGTGGTCGCACTGGTAGAGACGCGCGACCCATCCCATCGCAACACATCGCGCCATACTGCGGAGATAGCCGCAGCCATCCTCCGCTCGCTATGATCGTGGTAGCGAACCCTCTGCTCCCTCTCCCTCTGGGAGAGGGCTGGGGTGAGGGTCGCGCCCGCTCATGATCGCATGAAAGGAGGCGTCGTGGCTCGCTGGACTCGCGCCATTCGCGCGCTGCCGTTTCGCGGTGGGCGCGTGCTCGACCTGGGCTGCGCGTTTGGCTTCGCGACGCGGCTGCTGGAGCGCGCTGGCTACGACGCCGTCGGCGTGGACGCCTCGCCTGCCTACATCGCCCGTGCCCGTCGCGCCGACCCGCGCGGCGACTATCGGCTGGCCGACGCCGCGCACACTGGCCTGCCCGACGCCTCCTGCGATGGCGTGCTCTTCCTCGATGTGCTGGAGCATCTGGCCGACGAGCGCGGCGCGCTGGACGAGATCGCCCGCACGCTGCGGCCCGGCGGCGCGCTGGCGCTGAGCGTGCCGCACCGGGGCGCGCTGTGGCGGCTCGACTCGCTCAACCTCTACGCCGCGCTCGTGCGCGCCACACGCCACGGCCTCTTCCCGCCAGAGATCGCCGCGACTGGCATCCATCGCCACTACGCGCTGGGGCACATACAGGCGCTGCTGGGCGACCGCTTCGAGATTCGGCGGGTCACGCGGACGGGGCTGGGCTTCGCCGAGCTGGTCAACCTGCCGCTGCTCGTTCTCTTGCGCTGGGTCATCCAGTGGGATACGCTTTACCAGATAGTCGCCTTCGCGTACTATGCCGTCTATCTCGCCGAAGACATCATTCCGCTCGGCCCGCTGGGATATCACCTGTTCGTGCTGGCGATTCGGCGCGATGACGGCGCACATACAGCCAACGAATCCGCCAGGCGCTAGCATGAAGCAAAGATAAGGAGTCGCCCCATGAACGTGTTGCAGCAGGCCTACTACCAGCTCACGCTCGGCGCGCCGGTGCGCGAGAACCACGCGCTGGAGCATGCGACGATTGTGCTGCTCAGCAAGAATCATCCGGATGTGCGCTTCTCTGGCATCTCATTCGCCTCTGGCTTCTTCGTCTTTGGCGAGGTTCCCACGGCGGCCATCCGTCCGGCGGCGGATCAGGCGCTGGCGCGCTTGCGGGGCGGCGAGCCAGAGATGGCCATCCACGAGCGCTGCGGGACGAATCTGGCCGTCACCGGCATGCTGACGGCGCTCTCGGCGATGCTGGTGGCGCGCAGCCGCAAGCCCTACAACAACTTTAACAACGTCATGCTGGCCACCACCGCATCCATCGTCGCCTCGCGCCCGCTGGGGCTGCTGGTGCAGCGCTATGTGACGACGCGCACGCCGGCCTCGAATTTCCGCATCGGCGAGATTACTCGCACGACCCTGTTTGGCGCGCCCGCCCACTTCGTGCGCACCGATCATCCGGCGGTGCACGTCCTCTCGTCGGCGTCGTAGCGGCCAACCTGTCTCTGCTCGTCTGGCTCGCATCTTGCGTTTTGCGCGATGGTATGCGGCAAGACGGCGCCTGAGGTGGACGCAGCCCTGAAAATGCGCTGAGCGATTCCTAGCCAGCTTGACGCTGCTTCGCTGGGAGTGTTAGTCTCGCAAGGGCGCGTTATCGGGCTGCCGTCGGGGCGGCGCGGCAGAGGAGATGAGACTACATGGATGACCGTGATCCACCGTCTCAGCCTCGTCGCGGCTTGCTCTCTGGCCAGTATCACGACGCCGGATCAGTCGGAACCGGCGGACATGATGGCGCCCGCTCTGGCCCGCTGAACCGCGATGACCCACCGCGCAATCCCCCCAGCTCCGGCGGCCTGCTGAGCCGCTTCGCTCCCTCTTCCAATGGCGCCGCCGCTGACGACGCCCCGGCGCAGTCTCAGCGTGGCTGGGGCAGGCTGGCGGGTGGCGCGCGTCGCCTCGGCGAGAACCTGCGCCGCCACACCGACGGCGAGCAGTCCCGCCAGCCCGGCGCCCGCGACTGGCGCGCCACCGACTTCTCCACCGGTGACCTCGACCACTGGGATCGCCACGGCAACGTGCCCTTCGAGATGCCGCCAGACCCCGACGTCCCAGCGCGCCGCGATGACCGCCAGGATGACCGCCAGGATGATCGCCGCGCGAATGGGCGTGACGGGCATCGCAATGGTCGGGGTGGGCGCGATGATCGCAGCGACGGACGCCGCAATAGCCGAGCGCGGCGCGAGAGCTGGGATGATCCGGAGCTGGATGGCGCCTGGGATGGCGCCTGGGAAACGGGTTCATGGGATACCGCGTGGGCGGCGGATGACGAGCCGCTGGAGCCATACCCGCCGCGCCGCCGAGGTGGAAGAGGCAATAGCCGACGCCGCCCAGAGCCAGCCGTGCGCGACTCCGGCGGCGCCCTGATCGGCGATCTGCGTCAGGCGCTGGATGACGATGCGCTGGCCGAATCGCTCAACACGCTGGCGCAGCTTGGCGCCGTCACCCGCCCGCTCTCGCGCGTCTCGCGGCTGCGGCTGCTGATGCGGCGACGGCCAGCGGCGGCGGCGATGCTGGCGTTCTTCCTGCTGGGTTTCATGCTGACCTGCTGCGCCCCACTGATTCCGCTGGCGCGGCTGGGCTACGACACCGTCGATCTGGCCCGCCACGTCACGCACTTGCAACAGATGGCCGCTGGCGGCACGGCCACCCTCATCAACGGCAGCAAGCTGAGCGAGGCGCAGGCTGACATCGCCGCCATCAATAGCGATCTCTATGAGATCAACGGCGCGGTGGCCGTCGTAGGAGCGCCGCTCGGCGCGGTCAGCCCGACCATACGCAACTACCAGTTGCTCGTGCGCATCGGCTATGACCTGACCGGCGCGGCCAACGAGAGCATCCAGGTGGCGCAGTCGCTGCTGACCCCGCTGGAGGGCGGCGCGCTCTCGGCCAACAGCTCGACGCCCGGCATCTCGCCAGCGGATATCCAGCAGGCGCGCGTGCTGCTGGCCGACGCCGACGCGCGCACGCTGGACGCCGTGGCCGTCTACCATCAGCTCGACCAGAGCGCGCTCCCCGCGCAGCTCAAGCCCGGCACGAAGTATGGCGACTATCTGGCGCTGCTGCCGCTGGCTCAGAAGGTCTTTGGCGAGCTAAAGAATCTGCTCGACGCCGCGCCCGCGCTGCTGGGGGTGGGCCAGCCTGCTTACTTCCTGGCCATCGCCATGGATCGCACCGAGCTACGCGCTGGCGGCGGATTCCAGGGCAACTATGGCATTCTGGAGCTGGATGGCGGCAAGCAATCGAAGGATCCGCCGTTCGGGCTGAAGAACACCTATGTGCTCGATCAACTCTATTCGCAGAAGTTTGGCGCGGTGACGCCGCAGTGTCCCCACGCTGTGACGGAGCCGCCCAACAGCGCGTGGTGGTGGCCGGTGCGCTGCGTGAACCAGTATGGCTGGGGCCTGCGCGACTCGAACATGTCGCCCGACTTCCCCACCAATGCGCGCGCGGCGATTCAGATCGCACAGGGGGCAGGCGGCACACCGGCTGGCGCGCCAATCCAGGGAGTCGTGGCCTTCACGCCAGTGCTGATCGAGGACATCTTGCAGGCGACCGGCCCGCTGCCGATGCCCGATTACCATGTGACGGTGACGGCGAGCAACCTGGAGACTGAGATTCACAAATATCAGCTCGACAAGCCGACCGCCGACGGGCAGGATCGCAAGCAGTTCACGCACGATCTGGCGTCGCAACTGCTGACGCGGCTCAAGTCGCTGCACGGCTCTGGCCTCAAGACCATCTTCAATATCGCCGAGCAGGCCATCAAGTCGAAGGATTTGCAGGTCTATCTATCCGACCCGCGCGCCGAGCTGATCTTGCAGCAGTTGGGGCTCTCCTCATCGGTGGCCACCGGCGGCAGCGATGGCTTCTTCGTCGTGGATACCAACGACGGCGGCAACAAGGCCAACCTCTATGTCACCGAGACGCAGACCGACCTCGTGACGCTGCTGCCCAACGGCGACGCGTACCACCGCCTGGCCATCTCCGTGACCTACAACAAGACGGGCAGCGTCTTCAATCCCGGCTCGCCATTCTACGACTACAGCGACATGCAGCGCACCTATCTGCCCGGCGATGCCACGCTCACCGGCTGGTCGGGCTTTGTGCCTGATGGCCTGTATCCCGATGACTGCTCGAACACTGGCCAGCCCTACGCCAGCATCATCAGCGATTGTTCGCAGGCGCATGGCATCTTCGGCGTCTCGACCAACAGCGATGTGGCCGGACGCGAGATGGTGATGGGGCCGCTGCTGGTGATGTGTGGTTCGACGCCGCAACTTGACTGGGGCAGCTACAACTCCAATCAGCAAGAGTCTCCAGATTGCGCGAGCAATCCGCAGCCGCACACCCAGACCATCTTCCTCTCGTGGTACACGCCGCACGCTTATACGGTGGACGCCAGTGGCCATGGCCACTATGCTGAGCTGGTGGAGAAGCAGGCGGGCGACCAGCCGACGCTGGCGGTCTATGTGACACGTGGGAACATCTCCGGCCCACAGCAGATCACCGACCTGGGAACCTTCAACGGCCTGACCGCCAAGGCGCAGCAGGCCTTCAAAGGGCCGCTGACCCAGAACACGGTCGTGTCCTACTCCTGGTAGCCGGATGAAGGCGAGGGCGCCGGATGGCTGAGGATGACGTGGCGCGACGGGCAGCGCTGGCCGAGGCGCGCACGGTAGGCACGGCGCTGGCGCTGGCGGAGGGCTGGCTGCGCGCGGCGCAGGTCGGCGAGACGCCTGTCCTCGACGCGCAGGTCTTGCTGGGGCAGGTGACGGGCGCCAGCCGCGCCGCCACGCTGGCCTACCCGGAGCGCGCGCTCACTGCTGAGCAGGCAGCGCGCTATGCGGAGCTGATCGCGCGGCGAGCGGCGCACGAGCCAGTCGCCTATCTGACGGGCCATCGCGAGTTTCTGGGGCTGGATCTGCTGGTGGATCGTCGCGCGCTGATCCCTCGGCCAGAGACGGAGCTGCTGGTGGAGGCGGCGCTGCGCGACCTGACCGAGCGGTTGGCCCGCGCGCCACAATCGCCGCCGCTGGTGGCCGACATCGGCGTGGGCAGCGGGGCCATCCCCATCGCACTGGCGGTCAGCGAGCCGCGCCTGCCGCGCCTCTACGCCAGCGACCTCTCGTCCGACGCGCTGGCGTTGGCCCGCGAGAACGCCGCGCGGCTGGGCGTCGCCGCGCGCATCACCTTCGTGCAGGGCGATCTGCTGGCGCCGCTGCCAGAGCCAGTGGATGTGCTGACCGCCAACCTGCCCTACGTCGCGCTGGGTGACCCCGACGTGCCGCGCACGGTCAGCGCATATGAGCCGCCACTGGCGCTCTACGGCGCCGACGATGGGCTGGGCCACATCCGCCGACTGCTGGAGCAGGCCCCCGCCCACCTGCGCCCCGGCGCCTCGCTCTATCTGGAGTTCGGCTACGACCAGGGCGCCGCCATCGAGCGGCTGGCGCGCGCCGCCTTCCCGCAGGCCGCCCTGCGCCTCGGCGCCGACTACGCCGGATGGGATCGCTACATCGCGATTCGCCTGCCGGGGTGAAGCCCCCTCCCCCGGCCCCTCCCCCGCTTTGCGGGAGAGGGGAGCTATGACGTGCGGCGCGAGGTCGCTGGCCCGCGGATTGGCCTGCTCCGCGCTTCACTCCTGCCTTGGGTTCTCCCTCCCCTCGGAGGGGAGGGAGACAGAGGGAGAGGTTCCGCGCTCACTCGG
>DATAED010000368.1:0-7974 GCA_036258195.1 Ktedonobacterales bacterium | reverse complement strand
CCAGGTAGCAGGAGGAGCAGCCCGGCATGACAACCAGCCCCAGCGTACGGCACGTCTTCGCCTCTGAAGCGGCGCCTGGCGAGGCTTCTGGCGTTCGTGCGCTCGACCGACGGTGGGCCAGCCCAGTGGTAGGCGGCGGTCGGCTGACGCTGACGGAGACGGGGCTGCGCCTCTCACTGGAGCGGGTGGCCGACCGCCACTACAGCAACGCGCAATTCGACGACTACTCCGGCAAGCGCGCCAGCCACTATCCGTGGCGCCCGCCGTTGCGGCTGCACGTACGCGCCCGGGCGTCTCACGCCGCCTATCCCGCCTATCCCACTGATCCGGCGCCCGACGCGCGCGAAGAGGCTTCCGGCGGGCTACGCGGCACGTGGGGCTTCGGCTTCTGGAATGCGCCCTTCACGCTGGCGGGCGGTGGAGCGCGGCTGCCCGACGCGGTGTGGTTCTTCGGCTCCTCGCCGCCCTCAAACATGGCGCTCACCCGTGACGGCGTCGGCTACGGCTGGAAGGCGCAGGTCGTGCATGCGCAGCGCATCGGGGCGCTGGGCGCGCTGGCCCCGCTCTCGCTCGCGGCGCTGTGGGCGCGGCTCAGCGGTGACGAACGCGCGGCGGCGGGCTGGCTGGAGCGCCTGACGGGCGCGCACGAGGCTCCGCTCAACCGCCCGCTCGACCCAACGCGCGCCGATCTGCGCCAGTGGCATGACTACACGCTGGAATGGCTGCCCGACCACGCCCGCTTCCTCGTCGATGGCCAGCAGGCGCTGGTGGCGCCGAATCCACCGCCGGGGCCACTGGGCTTCGTCGCATGGATCGATAACCAGTACGCCGTCGCCACGCCGCGCGGCGAGCTACGCTTCGGCGCGCTGACGTGCGGGCCGCAGTGGCTGGAGCTGGCCTCGCTCAGCATCGAGCCACTGGGCACATAAAAACTCCCCCTCTCCCAGTGGGAGAGGGGCCGGGGAGTGAGGTCGCGATCACCCTGGAGGCCACGCCATCGGCCTGCCGCCTAGCAGGTGCAGGTGCAGATGGAAGACGCTCTGGCCTGCATCTGGCCCCACGTTCCACACCAGCCGATAGCCGCTCTCGGCGATGCCCTCCTGCCGCGCGATGGTATTGGCCGCCTGGAGCAGCGCCAGCAGCAGCGCGCCATCCGCCGCCTCTGGCGCCGTGACATCGGAGATGTGCCGCTTGGGCACGATCAGCGTGTGGGTCGGCGCGCCGGGATTAATGTCGCGGAAGGCGTAGACCGTCGCGTCGTCATAGACCTTGTCGCTGGGGATCTCGCCAGCCACGATACGACAGAACAGGCAGTCTGCCTGGGAGACGTCAGCCATGCGTTGCTCCTCTCGGATGGTTGCGCGCTGGCGCCTGATGACGAGCGCGGTCGGGAGGCGGTCACGAGCGAATCGTCTGGAGGAACTCGCTGGGGGTCGCGTTGAAGCGATCATGCAGGAAGGCGCGCCCCAGCGGGGTGAAGACCAGAATGACGCCCAGCGTGGCGGCGCGCTGGGTGGCGCTCAGCACACGCGCCTCGCCCCACAGCGCATAGCGTCGCCCGCGCGCCTGCGCCAGCAGCGCGATCACCGTGGCCACAGCGACCGGCGCGACGACGACCGCGAGGATGGCGGCGCCCGTGTGCGGAATACCTTCGATGGGCGCAGGCTGCAGCACGAAGAGGCTGAAGAAGACGAGGCATCCCATGGCCAGCGCGGCATAGAGGAACTGCCCGACGAGCTGCGAGAGGCGTGGCTTACGCAGCGCGATGGCGGTCAGGCCGAACGGGCCGACTCCCCAGCAGATCAACGCTGGATCGCGCAGAATCAGCGCGATGCGGTAGACCAGGTGATAGATCAGCAGCCAGGCCACCGCATCGATGATCAGATAGATTGGGTTCACATGTACACCCATGCTCGCCTCCCGCAGGGGCGCCTGCCAGGATGCCCGGCGTGTGCTGAAAAAGGAGCGGCCCGCGTGACTCGCCCGCCTCGCCAGCGCGTCACGGCGCTATTCGTACCTACATGATAGCGCATTTGAGAGGCGCCGCGCATAACCTGCCATGACCCACGTCGTTCTCTTGCGCATACCATACCCCCCTATGGTATAATACAGTACAAAGGCTTCTGCGATGCGTTATCATCTCAGAAGTGAACAGCGCGAGTTGATCAGCCAGTGGGTCGGTTTACAACGTCCCGGCTGTGGAGGAGGTTAGTGAGCGTATGGCAAACGAGCGCGATGCGGTCAAGGCGTCAGAGGCCACCCCGGTCTATGATGTGGTCATCATCGGCTCTGGGCCAGCGGGCTACACGGCGGCCATCTATGCTGCGCGAGCGAACCTGCGCACACTGGTCTTGCAGGGCGAGCAGCTTGGCGGCCAGCTCATGATCACCAGCGAGGTCGAGAATTATCCCGGCTTCGAGGATGGCGTGCAGGGGCCTGAGCTGATGGATAAGTTCGAGAAGCAGGCGCGGCGCTTCGGCGCAGATATGGTTCCGCAGGATGTCACCAAGGTGGACTTCAGCGCGCAGCCATTCACCGTCTGGACGTACAACAAGCAGTACCAGGGAAACTCGGTCATCATCGCGACAGGGGCCAGCGCCAAGTGGCTGGGCCTGCCGAACGAGGAGCGCTTGCAGGGGCGCGGCGTCAGTGGCTGCGCGACCTGCGACGGCTTCTTCTTCCGCGAGAAGACGATTGCCGTGGTGGGCGGCGGCGACACCGCGATGGAAGAGGCGCTCTTCCTGACGCGCTATGCCTCGCAGGTACATCTGCTGCACCGGCGCGACAGCTTCCGCGCCAGCAAGATCATGCAGGCGCGCGTGCAGTCAAACCCCAAGATCACCATCCACTACAACACCGAGGTGACTGACGTGCAAGGCGAGAACGCCGTGGAGGGGCTGGCCCTGAGCGACACGCAGACCGGCGAGACCTCGACGCTGCCGGTGCAGGGCTTCTTCGTGGCGATTGGCCACCAGCCCAATACCGACCTCTTCAAGGGCATCCTCGATATGGACGCCGTGGGCTACCTGAAGCCCACCACCCACACGATGACCAACATCGAGGGCGTCTTTCTGGCAGGCGACGTGGCTGACTCGCGCTATCGCCAGGCGGTGACAGCGGCGGGCGAGGGCTGCCGCGCCGCCATCGACGCCGAGCGCTGGCTGGAGTCGCGCGGCGAGCTGAATCCCGATACCGCCGAAGACGCCTCCGCCTGGGGCGAGCTGAACGACACGCGCGACGCCGCCCGCGACGCCAGCGCCGCGACTCGCTGAGTTGCGGCCTCACCCCCCAGCCCCCTCTCCCGCAAGGAGAGGGGGCTGTTCTCAGCTCACCAGCTCGAAGATCATCTCGACATCGCCGCAACGGATCAAGTCGCGGTGGGCCAGCGCCAGCGCGCGCCGCACGCGCGTCTTGTTGACGAAGACGCCGTTCTGGCTGTGGATATCCTCGATGACCCACTGGCCGCCCATGAAGGTCAGGCGGGCATGCTGGCGCGAGATGGTTTCATCCCGCAGCAGCAGCTCGTTGCCCATGCCCCGGCCAATCGTCGTCACGTCCTGGTGCAAGATGAAGGCGCGCTGGGCGAACGGCCCCGTGCGGAAACTCAGACGACAGCGCAGCGGCCGCCCGGTGCTGGCCAGATAGCGGTCGTTGTCCAGGCGGTGCGCGGTCATATCATAGCTGCAATAGGTGCAATGCCGGTTGCCAGGCGCGTTCAGCGTGCCACAGCGGAAGCACACACCAGGCCCCTGCGCGGGGGCCGCGAGCCGCACGGGCGTGGGCGCGGGAACGGCTGGCGCATTGTAGAGCGCGCTCACGGGCGCGGTGGGGGCGGCGCGCTGGCGGCTCGGCCCCGACTGCTGCCCGACCTCCATCTCCACCCGCGCGGCGTGCAGCTCCTCGGCCATGTCAGCGGCGCGCTGATAGCGCCTGGCCGGATCTTTCGCCATCGCCGTCAGGATGATACTCTCGACATGCGGTGTGATGAGTGAGGCCACAGTGGACGGGCGCGGTACCGGCTCCTGCACATGCTGGCGCATCACCTCATCTGGCGTAGCGCCCGTGAAGGGCAGGATCCCGGTGGCGCACTGGAAGAGCACGACGCCCAGCGAATAGATATCGCAGCGGCCATCCAGCCGCGCATCGCCGCGACACTGCTCAGGCGCCATATATTGCGGCGTCCCCACTACCTGCGGCTGACCACGCTCGATGGTGCGATCCTGCAGCAGGGTCGCCACGCCGAAGTCGGAGAGCAGCAAGAGCTGCGGGTGGCGCAGCAGCATATTGGCTGGCTTCACATCGCGATGCACAACGCCATTCTGGTGGGCGAAGTCGAGCGCCAGCGCCGCCTGCTCCAGAATCATCAGCGCCCAGGGCATGCGGAGCCGCTGGTTGAGCTGGTCAGCGCTGCTGAGGTGATCGCGCAGCGAACCACCCATGATGTATTCCATGATGAGGTAGGCCCAGTCGCTATCCACGCCGAAGTCGAAGATCGGCACGATGTAGGGATGGGGGAGCTTCGCCAGCGTGCGCGCCTCGTTCACGAAGCGGTCGAGGAACTGGTGATCGGACGGCTGCTCGATGCGCGCAGGAATGACCTTGATGGCGACATTGCGCTCAAGGTTAGATTGCACAGCCTGATAGACCTGCGCCATGCCGCCACGCCCAATCAGGTGTGTGAGCCGATACTGGCCAAAGGTATGACCATTGAGGTCCACCACGTTTCCTCCACGGGATAGAGACGGGCAAGAGAACTGCCATGTTCCCTACTAATCTAACCGATTATACGCCGTCAAAAGTGTGATACGTCACACTTGACGCGCGTGGCGCCGCCATCCTCTCACGTCGCTCGCTCTCTCAGCGCGCTCGCCGCTGCAGCAGCACGCGAAAGCCGCCCAGGCCGCGCGGATCGAGCAGGGTGGCCAGCGCATTGCGCAGCGTGGCGCGTCGCAGATAGTCGGCCTGGCCGCGATCCGTATGGCGCTCGCTGACGGCATACGGAAACAGTCGCGCCGCCAGCTCCTCCGCCTGCTCCGGCGCGCCCAGCCTGCGCAGCAGCGCCGCTTGCGTGGTGTAGCGCTCCACGCGCAGCCCGGCCTTGGCGCCGACCCGCGCCAGCGCACTGAAATTGACATGCGCGGTTAGATCCTGCTGGCCAGGGCGCGCCAGTGGACGCTCGCTCAGATGATGCTGGCTGTACGCCATCAGCGTGCCATGCCGACGATCGCGCGTGTAGAGTCGCCGCGCGCTGGCGCCGTAGTCGATGGTCAGCGCAAAGCCCTCGCCCAGCAGCGCCGCCGCGTCGCGCATCCAGTCCTCCGCCAGCGGGCAGACCTCGGCGCGCCAGCCATCGCCGTAGTCACGCCAGGGGATGCGGTTGGCGTCCAGATAGCCCGCCACGCGCGCCGAAGATGGCTCGGCCAGCCGCTCGACCAAGCCGCCGCGCGCATCCGGCGCCACATAGACCTCGCTGAGCTGGCCGCCGCGCGCCTCGACGCAGTGAAATGGCAGCGCATCCATCAGCTCATTCGAGAGGATGCAGCCGGTGATGGGGCCGTCGCTAGCGGCCTCGGCCAGCTCGCCCGCCCAGCGCACGGCGTCGGGCGGCGCGGGAATCTCGGCCAACCCGGCGGCCAGACGCGCCAGGCGGGCGGCGCGCAGGGGCGCATCGGGCGCGGCGCGATCCACCAGCGTGTAGCGCAGCGCGGCGGCCCAGCGCTCATCCAGCGCGAGGGCATAGCGCCAGACCGAGGCGGCCAGCAGCCCGCGCCCGGCCCCCGGCTCGATCACGTCGAAGCGCGCCGGTGAGCCGAGGGCCTGCCAGAGCTGATGCAACTGTTTGGCGATGGCCCAGCCCCACAGCGGGCTGACATCGCCGCTGGTGAAGAAGTCGCCCGCCCAGCCGACCGGCTCGCGCCCGCTCGCGCCGCCGACGTAATAGCCGAGCTGCGGATGATAGAGCGCCAGCTCCATGTAGCGCGCGAAGGTCATCGGCCCTGCGCGCTCGATCTCATCGCGGATGATCGCTTCCAGTTGCGACACGCCTGTCTCTCTCCCAATCGCCTCCCGTGCCGCGCTTCCGACGCGCCGGACGCCCGCACAGATTATAGCGGGTTGAAGGCGGCGACACTGGCAAACGCCAGAACCACTATCAGCACCTGGAAGGCGAACTGGCTGAGCACATAGGCTCCAGCGAACCGCCAGCCACCGGGGCCTTTGGCCAGTTGCGCGGGCGTGGGATAGTAAGGCAGCAGATCACTCGCCAGTCGCAGCGTCTCCGCCTGCTTCTGCGGCGAGAGCCTTTCAACACCACCAACCTGGCGACCGGCGAAGCGCCCCAGCAGCCAGCCAGAATGCGCCTCATGCTGCTCTATCGCGCGCATGAGGCTCGTGTCGCCACGACGTTTGGCGAGCTTGCGCGCGCGGGCGAAAAAGCCACTCAGCGGATAGCCAGATGCAGTATTGGAGGCGGCCATGACGACATACATAGTTCCGGTCAGGTCGAGCAGCGGCAGGCCCGTGCGCCGCATGATCTCCTCGACCAGTAGATGCCCTGCGACCCGGCTGGCCTCCTCATCGCTTCCCGGCGCGCTCTGGACTGCGAAGAGCGCCTCCCACAGGTAGTCCTGCTGCGGGCCGCTCAGCGCAAAGACCTCGTGCATCCACCCCATCTCATCGGTATAGGCTAGGCGTGCCAGCCCGCGCACGTCGCCCCAAGCCAGGCGCTGGGTCGAGCCAGCGTCGCCTGCGCGGGTGAAGGCCACGCCGCCACTGTCGAGGTGCGCCATGAGGGGCAGGCGCTCCAGGCGGACGAAGTGGCGTGTAACGAGCGCGACGATGATTCCGCCGACGCCTATCGTGAAAACGCAGAGCGGGAAGAGCAGCCCTACGAACTCGTTCGCCAGCGTGAGTTGGGGCCGAAACGGCGATGGGTCGAACAGCGTGATGCTTATCATGAAGACGCCCATTCCCATCATCGCGACGCCCCCTAGCGCGCCAACGATATACACGCCGCTGCTAAGTCCGAGGGCGCGCATCGGATGCGATAGCGGGCCGATCACCTGTGCGCGCTCCGCAGCGCCACCATCCGCGCCTGGAGTGGGCGGGACGGGCAGATCGAGCGCCAGCCGCAGATCGCGCGCCGCCACGATGTTCGTCAGTGTGCGCGCGAAGGCTCTGGACGCCTGCCCCCAGTTCAGCGGGCCTAGGCCTGTTCCCACCGTGAAGTCCATGATCTGAAGGATGAAAAGCGCATTGAATGCCGAGCCCACGACCTCCGACTGCACCGAGACGCCGCCGTGGTCGAGCGCGCCCGTCGCCAACTGCTGTATCGCAAGCCACGCCAGCGCCCCCACCACGATGAATGCGCTCACCTTGAAGACGGTGAACAGGATGAGCATGCGCCGTAGCGCACGGGCGCGCCGCACGGAGATGTCATCGCCAAAATTACGGAGCAGATGGGTCATGCCCGACATCGCGGGCGCCTCCATTCAACGCGCGAGTCCTCCTCGCCTGGATGATGACCAAGGGATGACCAAGGGATGAAGCGCCGTTACGTGCCAGTATGGCATACGAAGGCCCAACACGCTGGGTTATCTGGCCCGCTCTCACTCTTCCTGTGTTGCGACGCGACGGCGTGCGCTGCTACAATGCGGATACTGACCGCGCGCAATGACGCGCCATACATCAGACGCAAGCAACAGAGGATACATCACCATGGCTGTCGTGCCAGAGACGCCGGGGCCGCGCCCCGAATGGCTACGTGTGCGCCTGCCCGTCGGCAAGAATGTCGAAGAACTCCGGACGTTGATGCGCAGTAAATCGCTGCACACCGTTTGCGAAGAGGCGCGCTGCCCCAATATGGGCGAGTGCTGGGCGCACCGCACAGCCACCTTCATGATCCTCGGCAGCGTCTGCACGCGCAGTTGCGGCTTCTGCGCGGTGGCGACAGGCCGCCCGATGGCGCTCGACTGG
>DATAED010000367.1:0-13471 GCA_036258195.1 Ktedonobacterales bacterium | reverse complement strand
CCCAGAATGACGCTCAATCGCATGGTGATCTCGCCATGATCCTCGAACGTCGGCGGCATGGTATGCAGCTCTCCCTCGATCAATTCAGAGCGCAGGCCCGCGAGTGGCAGCGCCGCGAATTGTTCGGCGGTGAGCAGGTGTGTCGCTCTTGCGGACATCCGCAGCCCTCCTCTCAATCGCTTCGCTCGCTCGCGCGCTCAGCATGGCGTCGTCTGGGCGGCGCACCCACTCGAATTGTAGCCCATCGCCACGCCTGCTGCTCGGCGCGCATCTCCTCCTGACCTCAGAAGAGCGACATCTGCTGGGGGCCGCTGTCGTCCTCGCGGGCGGGCGCGTGCGGGGCCAGCTTGCCCGCGGCCAGCAGGCGGCGCGCCTCGGCCAGCGCGGCGGGCAGCGCGCGGGTGAAGTCCGCCACGATCACATCATGCAGTTCCTCGCGGTGCAGGCCCGCCGCCGGATTGTACATCGCCAGCAGGATGCGCCCGCGATGCAGTCGCGCCTGTCCATGCTGGCTGCTGATGCGCGCGCTGGGCAGGAACCACTGGAGCGCGCCGCGTCCCAACGTGACGATCAGGATGGGGCTGACGGCAGCGATCTCGCGCACCAGATAGCCCGCGCAGGCGGCGATTTCATCGGGGCGCAGCTCGCGGTTGTCGGGTGGATGATGCTTGACCAGATTGGTTAGATAGACATCCGGGCGGCTCATGCCTGCCGCCGCCAGCAGTTCATCCAGAAAGACGCCGGAGGGGCCAGTGAAGGGCGCGCCGCTGCGGTCATCGTAGGCGCTGGGCGCCTCGCCGATCAACATGACCTCGGCGGCGGATGGGCCGACGCCGGGCGCGCTGCGATGCGCGCCGATATGCAGATCGCAGTGTGTGCAGGCGCTCGTCTCCGCCGCCACCTGCGCCAGCGCCGCGCTCGCCTCATCGTTGCTCGCGTTATGTGTCGTCATGCGTCGCCTCCCTCTGGCATCGTCGTTCTGTTCAGCATGCCACATACCGGATGACGCGCGGGATGGCCCCCACCCCCAACCCCTCCCCCGCTTTGCGGGAGAGGGGAGCTATGGGCGGCCCACTGTCCGAGTGGGCGGCGACCTCGCCCCCTGTGAAACGCTCAGAGGGCGACAATCGCAAGCCCCTCTCCCACCGCAGCGGGGGAGGGGTTGGGGTGGGGCTACCGCCGACGGCCCAGCCGCCCGCGGATGATGCCACCGAGCATGCGTATCTCCTGCACGCCCAGCAGCGAGACGAGCGCGAAGTAGAGCAGCGCCGCCGGAATGCCCGCCGCCAGCACGGTTAACGCCTGGCCGCGCACGCCATTCAGCGTGAAGATGGTCGGCGCCCACTGGGGCAGCAGCGCCAGCAGCCCCACGATCAGCGCGCCCATCGCCGCCGAGGCCAGCGCGATGCGCCACAGCCCGCTCCACAGATCGCGCACGCCCAGGTTGCCAATCGCGATGGTCAGCAGCACAAACAGGATGATGGCATGGCCGGAGTTGAGCACTGAATTTGCCAGCGCCAACGCAGGCATGCCGATGGTCGGCGTGAAGGGCACGGCGACCAGCGCCCACAGCCCAATGGCGACGACGCCCACCACCACCGGCGTGATCGTGTTCTTGCGCGCGTAGTAGGCGGCGATCAGGAGTTGATCGAGCGCGAGGAAGGGAAGCTGGTAGGCGAAGTTCTGGAGCGCCAGCGCATTCATGTAGGTGCAGCCAGTGTGACACGCCCCATGCTGGAAGAGCAGCGCGGTGATGGGATAGCGCAGCGCGATCAGCCCGACCATCGCGGGAGTCATCAGCAGCAGGCCCAGGCGGAAGCCCAGCGCCAGTGTGCGCTTGAATCCGGTCATGTCGCCCGCGTTGGCCGCCGCCGTCAGCGGTGGCAGCACGGCGAAGGAGAGCGCCGCCGCCACCAGCCCCGTCGGGAACTGGATCAGCGTCGTCGCGCTGCGCAGCGCCGTGATATTCAGGTTAGCGTCGCCGGGCGCCCGGCCATTCAGGATCAGCTCGACATTCTGCTGGGCGATGCTGATGAGCAGCCCCGCCGCGATGGGCAGGTAGAGTCGCACGATCTGGCGCACTGCTGGATGCCGCAGATGCAGCATCGGGCGCCCCAGCACGCGCGCACGGCGCAGACCGGGGAGAATGAGCGCCGCCTCGCCCGCCGCGCCCACTACAAAGCCAACCGCCAGACCCACCGCGCCAGTCGTTTGCAGTGTATCCAATGCGCTGCCGCTCGCCTGATGTCCGAAGATCAGCCCAATGGGCAATCCCAGGGTTTCAGCAGCGAGTATCAGCGCGATGACGCCTATCGCGATGACTCCAACGTGCTGGATGAAGGTGGAGAACGCTGGATAGACGACATCTTTGACGGCGTAGAGCAGCGCCGACCCAACGGCGTAGAGTCCCAATCCGAACAGGCCGAAGGCAGTGATGCGAATGAAGTTGGCGGTCAACTGTTGATCGGCGACCGAATTGTGCGGCAGGTAGAGCGGCGCCAGCCATGGCGCCAGAATGAACAGCACTGCGACCGCCAGCGCCATCAGCAGGATCACCAGCATGGCGACGGTGCTGTAGATGCGCCGCAGTTCATGGCGCTTCTCTGGCGACGAGTAGTCCACGAAGGTCGGGATCAGCGCGCCGCTCACCGAGCCGCCAACCAGCAAGTCACTCAACTGCTGGATGGGCAGCAGCGCAATGATGAACGCGCCGCTGGCCGCGCCGTAGAAGAGGATATTGACGACGACGATGCGCACCATGCCCAGCACGCTGCTGAGCAACTGCCCCAGCATGATGAGCGCCGCCGCCGAGACGATGCGTCGGCTCTGCCCGCCATCGCCCGCTGTCAGCTTGCCTGGCTCCTCTACGGGGATGATCTCGGCGCGCGCACTCGGCAGCGAGGGGTCGCTCATCAGCAGCGCTTCGCCCATCTCGTGTCCCATCGCAGGCGGCTCATGGGCCTCTGGCGCTGGCTGCGGTTGGCCCTCTGGTGGTCGTTGCGCGCGCATCCGTGGCAGGGTGGATTGCTCCATTGCCTGCGCGTGGGCCTCGTCGCCGTCGGGCGATGTGAATGATTGCACGACGCCGTCCTCTCCGTCCGTCCATCTGTCAGTCGAGCGTCATCGGTACTGTGACGCGAACCCTCACCCCTGCCCCTCTCCCAGTGGGGGCAGGGAATTCTGCTGACTTGAGGCATTGCCTGGTGGCCAGCATTCTCCTCCTCATAGAGGCGTCAGGACGCTGGCCGAGGCGATTGCGCGCCTCCACGATACCCCTCCTGCTCCCTCTCCCTCTGGGAGAGGGCTGGGGTGAGGGCGCGCCGGGCGCCACATCTCATGTCTGCGACCCTCCGGGCGCGTAGCGGCTGACGATGCGCTCGATCAGCGCGGTGGTGCTGTGGCCGGGCAGGTAGGCCAGCAGCGCCAGCGAGCCACCATAGCTCGCCACCACGGGCGCTTCGGGCAGTCGCTCCACCAGGCCGCCCAGCGCCGCCAGCGAGGCGTCCTCGGGCGCCTGCCCGGCCACCAGCCGCCGCAGATCCTCTGGCCCTACCAGATAGTCGCGCACACGCGCGTTGGGATCTGGCGTGGCGTAGTCACCGCCTTTGACATAGACGGCTGGGCGCAGCGTCAGCAACGTCTCGCTGGCGGTGTCCTCCTCGAAGACTGTCACGAAGTCCACCATCGCCAGCGCCGCCAGCGTCTCGGCGCGCTCCGCCTGCGGGATCAGCGGACGGGCGGGGCCTTTCAGCCGCCGCGTCGAAGCGTCGCTGTTCAGCCCGACGACCAGCAGATCGCCCAGCGCGTGCGCGCGCCAGAGCAGTTGGATGTGGCCAACATGCAGCAGATCATAGATACCGTTGGTGAAGACACAGCGCGCCCCCGCTGCCTGCTCCTCCGCGAGGATGGCGGCGAGAGGCTCGCGTGGCACGATGATCTGGTCGAGCTCGTCCAGCATCAGGCCGTCCTGGCCGTTCTGGCCGTCGTCGCCGATGGACGGCAGGCCGTGTGGCTCCATGGGCGATGGAGACGATGATGACATCGATGACATAGGCGGGGTCAATCGTCTATCCGCGCATTGATGGCGGCGGCCAGCTCGGCGGGCGTGTTGGTGGCGCAGCCCAGCCGCTGCACGACCAGCCCCGCCGCCAGATTGGCGAGGATGGCGGCGTCGCGGAAGCGCATGGTGGGTGGCGCGTGCTTGCTGGCGGCGATGGCCAGCGTGAAGGTCGCCGCGACCGTATCGCCCGCGCCGGTGGGGTCGGCGACCTCCGTGTGATCCGACGCCGCCAGATGAAACGGCTCGCCATCGCGGATGAAGAGGCTCATGCCCTGGCTGCCGCGCGTGATCAGCACCGCCTCGACGCTGGTCATCTCCAGCAGGCGCGCTCCGGCGCGGTCGAGCGAGGGGCCGTCGGTGATCTCCCAGCCCAGCGTGGCCTCGGCCTCGGGCTGATTCGGCGTGAGCGCTGTCACCCCCTGGAAGCGCGCCAGGTCGCCGTGTGAATCGGCCACCACGATCTTGCCCTGGCGCTCGGCGGGCGGGATGGCGGCCTCCAGCACGTCGGGGTTGATGACGCCGTTCTCGTAGTCCGAGATCATCACGACATCCACCAGCGGCGTCGTCTCGTGCAGGTAGGCGATGATGCCCTGCTTCGTCTCGGCCTCCAGCTCGGAGGTGTCGATCTGGTCGATGCGCACGATCTGCTGCTGGATGAGCTGCGAATCGCCCGCCAGCACGCGCGTCTTGGTCGAGGTGGGGCGCCCCGGCTCGGTCAGCAGGCCATCCATATGCACGCCCAGGTCGCTGAGCTGCTTGCGCAGGCGCTTGCCCTGCTCATCGGCCCCGATCACCCCCGCCAGGTAGACATCCGCGCCGAGCGTGCGGGCATTGACGGCGGGGTTGAGCGCGCCACCCGGCCCGACGCTGTAGCCCTGCCTGCGCAGCACCAGCACGGGCGCCTCGCGCGAGATGCGGAAAGGCGCGCCGAAGATATATTCGTCGGCCACCATGTCGCCCAGCACCAGCGCCCGCTTGCCCGCGAACGCTTCCACCAGCGCCAGCAATCGTTCCCGATTCGTCATGCCCTGCACGCCTCTATGTACAACTGTGATGCTCATGTGCGATTCGACGCGCGATTCGACGCGCGCGTCTCGCTCGTATCCTGCGCGCGTGCGGCCTTTGTGGGGTCGCGCATGGCTAGGATACCAGTATCTGGCCGTCGTGTCAGCCACTCATGTGCCGCCGCCGCGCTGGCGAGCAGCGCGAACTGGGGCAGCGCCAGCATGCGCCGCCAGCGCCACGGCTGGCGCCACAGCCGAAAGAGCCACTCCAGCCCTGTCGCGCGCATCCAGCGCGGCGCGCGAGGGATGCGACCGGCGAGCATGTCGAGCGCCCCGCCGACACCGATGGCGACGACGCCCGGCAGCGCGGGCAGATTGCGCGCGATCCACAGCTCCTGCGCGGGCGCGCCATACGCCACCAGCGTCAGTCGCGCGCCCGATGCGCGGATGCGCGCCGTCACCTCGGCGTCATCGCGCGGGCTGGGGGAGCCGCCCCAGCATCCGGCGATGCGCAGCGCGGGATAGCGCCGTGTCAGCGCATCCGCCGCCGCCTGCGCCACGCCTGGTCCTGCCCCCAGCAGAAAGATAGAGTACCCAGACTCAGCGGCGCGCTGGGCCAGCGCCTGCGCCAGATCGATGCCTGTCACGCGCGCTGGTAGCCGCTGGCCGCGCAATCGTAGCGCCCAGAGGATGCCCGCGCCATCGGCGGTGACCACCCGCGCCGAGCGGATGATCTGCGCCAGGCCCGCGTCGCGGCGCGCGCGCATCACTAGCTCCGGATTGAGCGTCACGACCTGCGCGGCCTCGGCTGACGTGGGCGCGGCGAGCAGCGCGTCGATGGAGCGCGCCGTCTCAGCAAGCGAGAGCGCATCGATGGGCAGTGGAACGCGTCGCGGGTCGGGCGCTCGCGTGGATCGCGCCGGACTGGATCGCGCTGGACTGGATCGCGCTGGCGTACTCGGCTCCTCTGCTCTGGCCGCCACTCACTGATTGAGCAGTGGCGTGATGGTATCGACGCGCCAGCCATTCGATTCGCGCACGAAAGTCAGTTTGGCGGGCAGCGAGAAGGGGCTGGTCGCGCCTGTGACGCTGACCGTCAGCGTGGCGTTCATGGACGCCTGCTGATCGGTGGCATTGACGGTGTACGTCTTCAGGTCGGGCGCACAGCCGCTGACCGTCAGCGTGGAGCCAAAGTCATGCGCGAAGTTCGCCGCGTCGCCCTGCTCCTTCTGGTAGGGCGTGGAGAGCAACGCATATGCCTGATCGTAAGCGCGCGACGAGAATGCTTTGCACAGCGCCTGCTCGGTGGCGAGCGGGCCGAGGTCAATGCCCTGCAAGCTGGAGGAGAGGGCCGCGACGTGCCAGCCGCGCGCATCGCGCGAGAGGGCCATCTGCCCGCTGGCGGCCTGTTTGCGCATGATCTGCGCGTTGAAGATGATCGAGCGCGGCGAGCTGAGGAACGAGAGCGGCGAGAGGTTCTGGGTGGGCGTGGCGGCGCACTGCGTCACCGGCCCCTCGATGGTATCGCGCGCGCTGGCGTCATCGAGATAGTGCGCCTCGTCCTCCTGGGCCTGCGCAGCGGATGAGAGCAGGCCGTAGGCCGCGCGATAGTCGTCGTGCGTGATGGCGGAGCAGTAGCGCGCGACCAGCGCATTTGGCTCAGCCGCCAGCGACGAGGCATAGGCGTACAGGCCGCCCGCGCCCGCCAGCAGCACGATGATGACCACCAGCGTCACCCACAGCCGCCAGTGCGACGGCGCACGGCGCTGGCTGGGCGGCTCAGCAGGTGGCGCAGCAGGTGGCGCAGCAGGTGGCGCGGTCGGCGCGGCAGTCGGCGTCTCTGCAGGCGACGCTGCGTTGACGGCAGGCGCGGCGCTATAGCGCTGGGTCGGCGCATCGGGCGTCTCCACCGGCGCATCGGATGTTCCAAGGCGTGGCGCGGGCGCGAAGGTGGAGCGCGTGGCGGGCGCCACAGGCTCCGCTGGCGCAGCGGGCGGCGCGGGCGGGTTCGTGGCTGGATTGAAGGCAGGCGCAGCGCTCACCCGCATGGTCTGCTGGTCGCTGATGGACGGCTCGGCAGGCGCGGGCGCCGGAGCAGGCGCAGCGCTCACCCGCATGGTCTGCTGGTCGCTGATGGATGGAGGAGGCTCGGACGGCGCTTCCCACGGCAGCGCGGCGGCTTCCCACGGATTCAGCGGCGTCTGGGGCGCTGGCCCCGCGCCGAATGGCTCGGCGTTCTCTGACGCGTTGTCTGGCGGCCAGAGCGGCGTACGCTGAACATCCTGGTCGTGCTCGTCGCCCATGTCGTTCGGCCTCCTGGCTTCGTCCTGGCTGCGTCGCGTCCAGCCCTGCGCGGCTTGACTCGGCTTGACGCAGGCAGAGAGCATTGTACCGCAAACACCCATCACAAGAAGAGACGGCCCAGCCCGGTTGGGGTATCCCACCGCCGCCGCAACGGATGAGGCAACGGATGAGGCAACGGATGAGTCCGACAGTTGAGTGAGCAGAACGGCTACGTCAGGGTTAAGAGTTGTGTGAGATGAAAGTAAGAATCCGAGGCGGCGCCGTGCTGGCGCCCATCCTGCGAAAGCTGGAACAGGGAGAGGAGGTGGAGCGCCAGAGCGGACGACGCAGATGTCGGAAAATGGCGTGGCAAGCCGGAAATTGTCGGGTCTGGGACTATTGGGCTTATGGAAACCTGAGACCTCTTGCCACGTATACTATAATGACGTGGCTGTAGCAGATGGGGCGTTTGACACCAGCGGTCAGCGCCTGAGAACACAGCGCAAAACCATGAATCTTCTGCTACAATCACTCTCAACGACGATTTGTCGCCGGTAAAAATGATCGGCTTGACTTAACAAATTCGGACGTCACATTCGCGGGCGTGGCGACTGCGCTATCGGCAGAATCCACCTCGCGCCACCGTCCGGCGCCAGCGACACCAGCAGCGCCAGACGAGAGACGACACGGCTGTGACGCGCCGAGGAGGACAGTTTCGTGGATACACTTGAGCGGTCAACGCTCCCTGGGGGCGGCGCCGTCAAAGTGAACGGTGGTCAGGACAGCGTTCCTGAGGCCGATGTGCTTCCCCTGGATGAGCAGGGAAACGCTACCAAACAGCGCAACATCATGGTGGCCCTGACCGATACGGCCATCGACCGAGAGGCCATCGCGGTCGCGTGTAAGGCCGCCCGCAAGCACGGCGGCGAAGTGTATGGCGTCTATGGCATTGTGGTTCCCTTCCGGCTGGCGCTCGACGCCGACATGGAAGACGAGACGGCCGCCGCCAATCACGCGCTCGACCAGGCCAAGGCGCTCGCCGAACAGATGAAGATCCATCTGGATACGGAGATCGTCCACACCCGCCACTTTGGGCAGTCGTTGATTCAGGAAGCCCTCGACCACGACTGCGCGCTGATCGTGCTGGGCGTCGCGTACCAGCTTGGTGTCAATGGCCAGTTCACCCTCAGCGAGACAGCCGACTACATCCTGCGCAATGCGCCCAGCCGGGTCTGGCTGGTACGCGGCGCCTGTCCGCAGATGGCCAACAAGCCAGCGAAGCAGGCGCAGACAGGCGAGTTGAGCCGCGTCTAATCGCCCGCTCGCCATCTCAATCGGGCCGCTCCCATCCACCGGGAGCGGCCCCTTTGCGTGCCCCCTCCCCCGCTTTGCGGGAGAGGGGAGCAAGGCGCTTCTCCGGCGCAAGATGCGCCGCCACATGCCCATGCTCCGCTCCCTCTCCCTCTGGGAGTGGGTTGGGGTGAGGGTGCGCCAAGTGATTGACAAGGGAGTGGCGTAGTGTTAGGCTCGCGTGGCGCCGCTGGTCGCATGCTCACCTCCTCGCTTGGCGATCCTGGCGCTGGCGTGGATCAGTGCGAGGCGCGCAGCCGCCGAGAAACGAGCAGGTACGAGATGTCCACTACGACGTATGCAAGCCCCGACTTCAACGCCTATTTTCAGTCGAAACGCGCCGGACTGGACGCCCAACTGGCGGCGCGCGTCGTGGACTTCATCGCCGCGACCGAGTCAACACTGGACTGCGCCATCTACGACCTGCGCCACCCGGAGATTCTGACGGCGCTGGCGCAACTGGCCCATCGGCCGCATGTGCGCCTGCGCATCGCCTACGACGCCAGCGGCGAGCGCAACGGCGCCGAGGGCGACCCCAAGCCCGCAGGCTCGGCGCTGGCGCTCAGTCAGGCGGGGCTGGCGGGCCTCTCGACCGGCATTCACGAGCATGGCCGCCATCTGATGCATGACAAGTTCCTGGTGCGCGACGGGCGCGCGGTGTGGGTCGGCTCGGCCAACCTGACGGTCGGCGGGCTGGAGCTGCAGGACAACAACTGCCTGGAGATCACCTCACCCGGGCTGGCGGCGACCTACACCGCGACCTTCGAGGAGCTGATCAGCCCGCAGCACGCGCGCCTGCACGAGGCGGGGGACCGCACTTCCGGGCGGCACGCCGCGATTGCGCCCTCGGCGGTCACGGTGGGCGGCGCGCACATCACGCCGTACTTCGCGCCAGCGGCGGGCGAGGGCATCGAGGATGCGCTGGTGGCGGCGCTGCGCCAGGCCAGGCGCATCCGCATCATGGCCTTCCTGATTGGCGACCCCGGCATCCTGGAGGCGCTGGCCCCCTTCGCCAGCGATCATCACTTCGATATTCGCGGCGTCTACGATCCGCATGGCATGCAGGATGTGACGCGCGCCAGCCACCCGGGCGGCCACGAGGCGCACGCTGGGCGCACGGGCCGGAGCGCTCACGCCGCGCCTGACGACACGCGCTTCTGGTTCCTGCATGATCCGCGCTTCGTCGCCGCGCCCACGCATGGATTCGCGCCGGGCCGTGAGCAAGATTTCATGCACAACAAGGTCATCGTCATCGATGATCGGCTGGTCTTTACCGGCAGCTACAACTTCTCCGAGAATGCCGAGGCCAACGACGAGACGCTGCTGGCCATCGAGTCGCCGGCGCTGGCCGCCGCCTACACCGCCTACTTTGACACGCTGGCGGCGACCTACGCGCACGCTGAGACGCGCGAGCCGGTCGCGGTGGGAGCGCGCGCTGAGCATCGAGTGGGCGCCGCCGCGCTGGCGACGGGAGCAGCGATCAGCGGCGACGATGTGGTCGCGCGTCTGCGCCAGCAGCACGCCGCCGAGGAGCGCGCCCCCGCCCGCGCCAGTGGCCACCGCGCCGCGCCCGCCCGCAGCAGGTCGGGACTGGATGGCGTCATCACGCTGGTGATCGCGCTGATGGCGCTGACGATCCTGGCGCTGATCGCCTTCGCCGCACTGACGCTGAATGGTGTGAGTGTCCTGCCGCTCCTGCATTGAGTTTCAGGTGAGGGGCGCCAGCGGGAGAGCTACCAGGGGATGAGCATATGGGGCCAGGCCAATCGGCGGCCTTCGATGTCGCTGGGCCAGCGGGCGCCTTGCCCATCGTCTTGATCCACGGCGCGGCATGGACACGGGCGCAATGGCTGCCCCAGACGCAGGCGCTCGCCGAGACATTCCGCGTGATCGCGCTCGATTTGCCAGCGCATGGCGTCTGCGCTGGTGAGCCGTTTCGCCTCGCCGCCGCCGCAGAGGCTGTCGCGGAAGCGATTGCGCAGGGAGCAGGTGGGACGCAGGCGCTGGTGGTGGGCCATTCGCTGGGCGGCTACGTGGCGATCATGCATGCCGCAGCGCATCGCGAGCAGGTCGCGGGGCTGCTGCTGGCCGGGAGTTGCGTCGATTACCGCCTGCTGGGGCTCGTCTCAGCGCTCGATGCGATGATGTCCCTGCGGCTGGTGGGCGAGCGGCGCATCGTGGCGATGCAGCAGAAATCCATGCGCGAGATGTTGGCGCCTGATCTGGCGGAGGCGGAGATTGCGGCGGGCTTCACTTTTGGCGCGCTGCCAGCGGTCTATCGCGAGCTGGCGCGCCACGATTTCCGCGCCCTGCTGCGGACGATTGCCCGCCCGACGCTGATCCTGAACGGCGAGCGCGACCGACCCAACCGTCGCGCGGAGCAGCGGACGCTCGCGGCGTGCCAGCAGGGTCAGCTCGCGATGATCGCGGACAGCGGGCATCTGTGCAACCTCGAACGACCCGACGCCTTCACGGCGCAGACGCGGGCGATGGCGGAGCGGCTCACCCCTCGCTGACGGCGCTGACGGCGCTGGCGCTGATCGCCTACGCCGCGCTGACGCTGAATGGTGTGAGTGTCCTGCCGTTCCTGCATTGACTCCGGAGCGCCTGGCTGCGCGACGCCTAACGGCTGCCGCGCGCAGCCCAGACGCGCGCTACCAGCGAGATCGAGCCGTCCGGAGCTGCGGGCGCCGTCGCGCGCAGACGCTCGCGGATGGCTGCCTGCTGCTGCTCGTCGAGGCGCATCAGGTAGCTTGGCGCCGCGCCCTGCCCGCCGAGAAACGGCGTCCAGTAGTCGTCGAAATCGCGGAAGGTGGTGGCGATGTCAATCGCGCGTGTCGTGACATCGCGCAGCCCTGCTGCGGAGAAGAGGCGTTCGAGCGCGTCCGGGTGGCAGATGGGGAAGCGCGGCCCTTCATCCAGCTCGCGGACATTGGGGTCTACGGCAGCGGCGGCATCCCAAAAGTAGCGCATGAACTGCATCTCGCCCGCATAGTCCCAAACATAGACCGCGACGGTTCCCTCTGGGCGCGTCACACGCGCCATCTCGGCGGCGGCGCGCGCTGTATCTGGCACGAAATTGAGGGCCAGCCCGCTGACAACGGCGTCGACGCTTTCCGATTCAATCGCCGCCGCCTGCGCGTCGCCCACCAGAAAGCGCGCACGGGGATCGGTAATCGTTGCGCGCGCATGGGCGAGGAAGCCCTCGGAAGGGTCAACGCCCGTCACGGCGTCTGGTTCCGCGACGTCCAGGATGGTTTGCGTGAGCGCGCCGGTTCCGCAGCCCACATCCAGCCACCGCCGTGCCGTGGGAATCGCCAGCCAGAGGATGAACTCGCGCGCGACCAGACGGCTCCAGCGCCCGACATATGCCTCATACTTTGCGCCGCTGCTCCACGTATCTGCGCTCATATGCTATGCCTTTCGTGTCGCTCGCGCCGTGGAGCGCGTGCGCTCACCCCTCGCTGAGGCCGTGCAACTCGTGCTTGGGGTCGCGCTCCATCAGGCTCGATACCGCCTCGCGTACGGGTTTGCCCTCGAAAAGTACCCGCGCGATCTGCTCGGTGATGGGCAGCTCGACGCCGACGTTGGCGGCCAGCTCCAGCGCGGCGCGGGTGGTGGCGACGCCCTCCGTCACCGATTTGCGCTCGGCCAGCGCCTGCTCCAGCGGCTTGCCTGCCGCCAGCTCCAGCCCTAGCGTGCGATTGCGTGAGAGCGGGCTGGAGCAGGTGGCGATCAGGTCGCCCAACCCCGCCAGCCCTGCCAGCGTCAGCGGATTCGCGCCAGCCGCCAGCGCCAGCCGCGACATCTCCGCCAGCCCGCGCGTCATGAAGGTGGCTTTGGCGTTGTCGCCGTAGCCCAGCCCATCATTTACGCCGACCCCCAGCGCAATGATATTCTTCAGCGCGCCGCCCAGCTCCACGCCGACCACATCGTCGCTGGTGTAGACGCGAAAGGTGGACGTGGAGAGCGCCAGCCGCACGCGATCGGCGGCGGCGGGGTCAGCCGAGGCGACCACTGAGCCGGTTGGCATCCCTTGAGCCACCTCGCGCGCCAGATTCGGCCCGCTCAGCGCGCCGATGCGCACGCCAGCGGGCAGCGTCTCTGCCAGAATCTGCGACATGCGCAGGTGCGAGCCAAGCTCCAGCCCTTTGCTGCAACTGACGACGATGGCGTCGGGCGTCAGCAGCGGCGCCAGCAGCCGCGCCTGTTCGCGCATGCGCTGGGCGGGCGTCACCAGCAGGATCACGGCGCGCCCGGCCACGGCCTCGGCCAGATCGGCGCAGACGCGCAGGCGTGGCGGCAGATGGAAGCCCGGCAGGAAGGCGCGGTTCTCGCGCTCGCGCTCCAGCTCCGCCGCGCGCTCCGGACGGTGCTCCCACAGCGTCACATCGGCGTCGGGCGCCTGGCTCTGCGGCCCCTGCGCCACCAGCCGCGCCAGCGTTGTTCCCCAGGCCCCCGTGCCGATGACCGCTACCCCAGACATTACGTTTCACCCTTCGATTGTGCCTTGCCAAGCGCCGCGCTGCGCGGATTCCATTGTAGCAGGCGAGACGAGCGGGCGCATAGCGTCATGGCGCAGGCCGCAAGGCGCGGCGTCGCGAGTCAGCGCCAGGGAAGCGCTATGGAAGCGCCACGATCTTCTCGAAGTTGGCGTAGCCGCCGATGACGCGGAAGCCCACACGGCGATAAAGCGCTTGCGCATCGGTCAGGCTCTGCGCATCGACATTGAGCCGCACCGCAACGATGCTGCGCTGGTAAAATGCGGCGAGAG
>DATAED010000366.1:0-10585 GCA_036258195.1 Ktedonobacterales bacterium | reverse complement strand
TGCTCACAGGACGCAATTCACCGCCGTATTTACCGCAAGAAGTACACCGAAGGGTTGACTCGCCGACGCCCCAGGCGCAGTCTCGGCCAAAATTAGGAAAAATAGGCCAGCGCCCTTGCGCTTGCGGCCCTCGGGGTATCCCGGGTGGGCGCCGCCGGACGGGGACAAGGCGTCCGGCGTCATCCTGAGCCATCGTGGACGCGGCGCAGCGAGTTGGTGTACTGGTGTGATGCAGGTGTATCGTGGCGACAGGCGAATGACATTCAGGTCATCCACCACCGCAGCAAAATGGCGACGGTGCGGAACGACGACAGTATGGTATCCTGTACCGCGACACAACTCTATCATACGACGGAAGTCCTCTCAACCGCGATAGCGCATCATCCGCATGTCGTTTTGCGCGCCTGAGTGGTCGCCCGTCTCGCCTCTCACCTGACGCCTCGCCTGACGTCTGGCCTAACTTCTGGCCTAACTTCTGGCCAGCGCGGGCTGTGTGTCGAGCGCTGTATCAGAATCGGTGGAGAAGAGATTCATGCCTGCCGCTGTGCTGATTGTCGACGACGATGCCGAGATTCGGGAGGTGCTGCACGCGCTGCTGGATGATGAGGGCTATCATGTCGAGGAGGCGCGCCACGGCGAGGAGGCGCTGCGCACTCTGCGCGCCACGTCCCACCGCTTCGTCGTGCTGCTCGATCTGCGCATGCCCGTCCTCGATGGCGCCGCTGTGGTGGATGCGATTGAGAAAGAGAAGGCGCTGCGGAAGCGGCATGCGTACATCCTTGTCACCGCTGACAATCGCACGTTGCCGCTCTCGTTCGTTCAGAAGTTAACGAACCTGCAGATCCCTGTCCTCTCCAAGCCCTTCGAGGATCACCGGCTGTTCGCGCTGGTGGCAGCCTCCGCCGACCGCCTGCGCTGATCCGCGTGTATCGAACGACAACGACACATCACGACCAGGCGCCCAGGCGCCGAGTGGAGCAGACCTATGACGCGAGAGAACCCGCTCTCATTCGACGCCTCCCACCCGCGCGCCACTGCGGCGAAGACCCGCACGAAAGCGAAGACGACGCCGCCCCAGAACATCGCGCATGAGCTGGAAACGATCTACAGATCTATCACCGATGGCGTGTTCATCTACGATGGCGCTGGACGTGTCATCCGCATGAACCAGGCCGCGCGCCAACTGCTGCATCTGGCCCCCGATGACAGCGGATACCTGACGCTCTCCGCACGCGATCGTATTGCGCGCGCACAGATGTGCCATAGCGACGGCTCGCCAATGCCAGAGTCGGATTGGATCATCACCCGCCTGCTGAGCGGCGAGACCATCACCCCACAGCAGAGTGTGGATGTGCAGGTAACACGCGCCGATGGCTCCCATGCGCTGATCTCCTTCACGGGCGCGCCGCTACGCGATGATCGCGACGCTATCGTCGGCGCGGTCTCGGTCGGGCGCGATGTCACCGAGCGGCGTCTGCGCGAGGACGAGCTGCGTCGCACGAATCTGCAACTGACCGCCGCGACGGCGGCGCTGGCCCGGCAGGCCAATAACCTGGAGCAGATGAATCGGCGTATGGATCAGTTTGTGGGCATGGCCAACCACGAGATGAAGTCGCCGCTGACAGCGCTCAGCGCCAATCTGCAGCTTGCCACGCGGCGACTGCAGCGGCTGACGCATGGAACCGGCGCTCACGAGGCAGAGGCAGAGACGCAGGCCGACAGCGCCCGCCTGACGCACGAAGCGGAGGCCGTGCTGGGGATGCTGGCGCGCGCCCAGAGCGCTGTCCGCCGCATGACCCGACTCGTCAATGAGCTGCTGGATGTCTCGCGCATTCAGGCGGGCAAACTGGAGACGCATCCGGAGCCATGCGATCTGTTGGCGCTGACCCAGGCCGTGCTGGCCGAGCGGCGGCACGCCCAGCCAGCGCGCGTCATCGCGCTGGAGACGCGCTGCGAGCATACGTCGGTCATCGCCGACCCCGACCGCATCAGCGAGGTGATCGACAACTACCTCTCCAACGCGACCAAATACTCGCCCGCCGACACGCCTGTCACCGTCACGCTGACCGCCGATCAGGACGGCATGACGGCGCGGCTCAGCGTGCGCGACGAGGGCCAGGGCATCTTGCCAGAGGCGCAGGCGCGCATATGGAATGTCTTCGAGCGGCTCGAATCGCAGTCAGCGCAGTCAGCGGATGGCGTCAATCTGGGGCTGGGGCTGCACATCTGCAAGACGATCATCGCGCTGCACAGCGGCGAGGTCGGGGTGGAGAGCGCGCCCGGCGCTGGCTCGACCTTCTGGTTCACCCTACCGCTCGCACTCGCTGACGAGGGCGACGCCAGCACCCAGAGCTAGGCCAACTCCTCGACTATGAGAGCAGCGCACTCAGTGGGACGATGGTATAGCCGCGCGCCTCGATTCCGTCAATCACCGTGCCTAGCGCCTCGGCCTCATGGGCGCTATTCACGTGCATCAGGATGATGGCGCCGGGCTTGAGGTTCGTGAAAATGTTGTTCTCGATGTACGCCGCCGAATGGGAGCTATTCCAGTCGGCGGGGTCGATGCTCCAGTAGATCGTGCGATAGCCCAGCCGCGCCGCCAGTGTGCGCACCTGATAGTTGTAGTCGCCATATGGCGGGCGGAAGAAGGGACGTGTCGTTCGCCCAGTCAAGGCCGAGATCGTACGATTCGCGTTGACCAACTCCGAGCAGATGAAGGCGTCTGAGCGCAGCGGCGAGATCAGGTCAGCGTGATCCACAGTGTGGTTGCCGATGTCGTGACCGTCAGCCTCGATCTGCCGCACGATGGACGGATTGGCCTGCGCGAACATTCCTGAGAGAAACCAGGAGGCATGAATGCCGTGTGCGCGCAGCGTGTCGAGATAGGCGACGGCATTACCAGCGCTGCCGCCATTTGAGTCGAACGTCAGGCTCACCTGCCGCTTGCTGGTGTTTCCGGTAAAGATCACCTGTGATGAGACGGTCTTCACATCCGGGGCAGGAATGCAGACCGAAGGGGGGACTACCGTCGGAATCGCGGTTGGACGCGGAGTGGGCGCGCGCGTCGGGACGGGGGTCGCCGTAGGGAGCGGCGTTGGAGTCGCCGTCGCGGTCGCTGTCGCCGTTGGGATCGCGGTGGGAGTTGGTGTGCTGGCCGCGAGTGGTTTGCTACCCCCGCATGCCACGAGCGCGATGATCAGCAGGCAGGCCACGCCTGCCAGTTCCGCTGCTATCAATCTGTGAGTGCGAAGAGCGCCGCGCCACATAGCAGACTTCCCTCCATGTGAGCGCAGGGCCAAGACGCATAATCGTATCCTCAGGCCCCGGTTGCTGCCCACATAGTAGGCCGTCAGTCTCACGGCGCTGTCACGTCGCGGCGATGTAATCTGTCAGTGGCGTCACAGCGGCCGCTGCGCGGCGCTTCAGCCGCTAGCGATACGTGGTGCGATGCCGTGCTCGAATGACTCCGTGTCGCCATCACGCAGGCCGTAGAGCGCTTCCTGCAAGGCGTTGGCTTCCGGTCACGACGCCCGCTCGCGGAATAGTGGCATGAGACCGTGAAGCAGTCGTCAAGTGAGAGGGAGACGCGCATGTGGCAAGCGATGATGTGGGAGCCAGCGGCCAGCCGGGGCGGGCGGCCGCCGCAGGCCGCCGAGCAGGCGCAGCTCGCGCGTCTGCGCCGCCAGGTCGATGAGCGCTGGCGCACGCTGGCGCTGGCCGCCGAGCGGGCCGATCCCCAGCGACCCAGCGCGCGACTCGACCGCCTCTACGACGCCTACATGCGCGCGGTGGACGCCTACGTAGCCGGCCAGCGCGCCCTGGCCCGCCGCGAGAACAACGGCGTGCCGCAGCGTCGCGCCTCGTAGGCGGCGCGGCCCTCAGTCGCTCTCGGCCTTGAAAGGCGGGCGGGCGACGGCGGCTTGAAAGCCGCAAGACGCTGGCTGCGCTGCCCCTTAAGGGCATTTATGCCCAGTCCTCGCCGTGCGCCGGCCATTCATGGCCGCGATGGTTCATCATCTGGCCCTGCTACGAGGCGAAGGATGCCAGCAGGGCGGCAACACGGTCGGGCGCCTCATCCAGAATCAGATGTCCCACACCCGGCACGATCTCCAGCCTGGCCTTCTGCGCTTCCTCAGCGATGCGCTGGCCGAGCGCAGGCGGCGTCACCACGTCGCGCTCACCCCAGATCAGCAGCATCGGCCGATCGAGCGCGGTCACATCTGACGCCACGGAGTTCATGTAGAGCGGCAGCATGTTGCGCACCTGCTGCATGATGACGTTCTTGCCCACGTCGTTATTCCACTCGCTCAGGTAGGCGTTGAGTCGGTCGGCGCTCAGCGCGCTCACGGCGCCATTGGCCAGCGTCTGGCGCAGCTCGGCCTGCTCCTGCTCCACATTCATGCTGTGCGCCAGCTCCGGATCGTGGTGCTTCTCCATCTCCGGGAAGGGCCAGTTGGGCGCGTAGGCGTATTCATAGGCATAGCTGTTGATGAGCGCCAGCCGCGCCACATCATCGCGATAGAGCCGCGTGGCGAGCGTCTGCGCCACGCCGCCACCCAGCCCGAAGCCCACCAGCGTGATCTCCGTCAGCCCCAGCGTGCGGAAGGCGTACGAGAGGCAGTCGGCATGACCCCAGATGCTCGTATCGGCGGGCCAGGGCTTGTCCGACTGGCCGAAGCCGAGCAGATCGAAGGCATAGACTGCGCGCCCGGTGGCCGCCAGCGCAGGCAGCGTGGGCTCCCAGACGAACGCGCCGCCGGGCAGGTCATGCAGCAGCACGATGGCGCCCCTGGGGCCGCGCTCCGGATTCTGCACGATGTAGCTGAGGGTGTAGTGGATGCTGCGCACGATGTCGCGCCGGGCAGCCTGTGACGCTGGAGCCGCCGCTGACGCGCTGCGTGGCTGCGCCGGAGCCGATTGCGCGGGAGCCGGCGGTGGAGGTGTCTGCGGCTGTTCGATGGCGCTGGACTCGCTGGCGTCGCTCGGTTCACTCATGGTGGGGCTGTCTCCATTCAACTCCCCCGCTCCACGTGGGAGAGGGGGCTGGGGGTGAGGTCGCTTCCTTTTCCCCCTCTCCGCGTGGGAGAGGGGGCTGGGGATGAGGTCTACTTCGCGCGGTTGGCCAGCGATGGCACGTTGTAGAACGCGCCAAAGCCCGCATAGCGTGCTGACTCGCCAAGCTCTTCTTCGATCTCCATGAGCCGATTATACTTCGCCACGCGCTCAGAGCGCGCCGGGGCGCCGGTCTTGATCTGTCCGGCGTTGGTGGCGACGACCACGTCGGCGATGGTGGTGTCTTCCGTCTCGCCAGAGCGATGCGAGATGACGGCGGTGTAGCCCGCGCGCTTGGCCATCTCCACTGATGCCAGCGTCTCGGTGAGTGTGCCGATCTGGTTCAGCTTGACCAGAATCGAGTTGGCGACCCCCTCATGGATGCCGCGCGCCAGACGCCGTGTATTGGTGACGAAGATGTCGTCGCCGACGAGCTGCACGCGCCCGCCCAGCCGCTTCGTCAGCTCGGCCCAGCCCTGCCAGTCATCCTCCGCCAGACCATCTTCGATGCTGATGATGGGGTAGGCGTCGAGCCACTGCTCGTAGAGCGCGACCATCTCGCTGGCGGTCAGCGTGCGACCCTCGCGCGCCAGCACATACTTGCCATCGTCGTAGAACTCCGAGGCGGCTGGATCCAACCCCAGGCAGATCTGCTCGCCGGGCTTGTAGCCGGCCTTCTCGATGCCCGCCACCAGAAGATCGAGCGCCTCGCGGTTGGAGCCGAGCGACGGCGCGAAGCCGCCCTCATCGCCGACGTTAGTGTTCAGGCCCTTATCGTGCAGCACCGCCTTCAGGGCGTGGTAGACCTCGGCGCACCAGCGCACCGCCTCGGCGAAGGTCGGCGCGCCCACCGGCAGAATCATGAACTCTTGCAGGTCGGTAGAGTTTTCGGCGTGCTTACCGCCATTCAGCACGTTCATCATCGGCACAGGCAGCGTGCGCGCCGAGACACCGCCTATATAGCGGTAGAGCGGCACATCCACAGCGTCGGCGGCGGCGCGGGCGATGGCCAGCGAGACGCCCAGGATGGCGTTAGCGCCCAGACGGCCTTTGTTGTCTGTGCCATCCAGCGCGATCATCTGCTCGTCGATGCCGACCTGATCGAGCGCGTCGAGGCCGGTCAGCGCATCTTGCAGCGCTTCATTGACATTGCCGACCGCCGTCAGCACGCCCTTGCCACCGTAGCGCTTGGGATCGCCGTCGCGCAGCTCGACCGCCTCGTGCGCGCCAGTGGAGGCGCCCGACGGCACGATGGCCACGCCACGCGCGCCGCCCAGCAGCGTCACCGTCGCCTCGACGGTCGGATTGCCGCGCGAGTCCAGCACTTCGCGCGCATAGATATCTTCGATGATGGTCGCATCGCCAACGGTTGTGGCCACACTACGCCTCCTGATGTCGTCGTTGAGCTGGTGGGAGAGCAATCAGCAGCCGAACGCGCCCACCGTCGCCTAGCGTATCACATGCGCGTAGCATCAGGCAGGCGCGCGAGCCCCCACCCCCAGCCCCTCCCCCGCCAAGGCGGGAGAGGGGAGCCAGACTGCGCGCGCTGTGTGGGAACCCCCCGCTCCCTCTCCCTCTGGGAGAGGGCTGGGGTGAGGGCGCTCGCCCGGCGATACATCAAGCAACATAGTGATCATCATGGCCGCGACCATTCCTGGGCGCTGCCCCATATGTATAGCCAGTTGCGGCTTGTGCGGGGCGATGGTATGATGGCAAAGAAGTGCGTCACTGAAACGATGCGCCCTGCTGGCGCGTCTCGATGCAGTGGCGGCATCCATCCGAGAGCGGGCCAGACGTTTGCGGCCCGCAGGAATCGAGGTTGACTCCGTGAGCATCCTGGCGCCGTACCGCATCTACTTCCAGGTGGTGCAGATCATCATCGCAGTCGCGCTCACCGTGGCCATTCTGCTGCAGGTGCGCGGCGCGGGCCTGGGGAGCGTCTTCGGCGGCACCGGCACGGTCTTCAAGACACGGCGCGGCATTGATAAGCTGCTCTTCCGCACGACCATCGTGCTGGCGATCCTTTTCGGGGTGCTCTCGCTCTTCGTCGCGTCGATTCCTGCTGGCTCCTGAGGCAGCCGCTCAGGCGCCGCTCAGGCACATTGAACAACTGAAACGCACAACACTGCGCTCGCCAGGCGCGCGATGGGTTAGGTCGCCACTCGCCTGAGCATGTGATGCGTCGGCGCCCCTCTGCGGCGACGAGGCCGCAAGCTCTCGGGGCGTACTCTGTGGCCGAAGCCATCCCCTGAGCCGAGCAACGAAGCCCGACTTCTCCGAGAGGTCGGGCTTTTCTGTGCGCACGGCGGCAGGAGTGGCCGGGATCGGCGGCGGCAGAGACGACGACGGCAGCGGCGCAGTGTCAGCGTACGATCAGCGCTGGAAGTAGCGCGCGTTGATCTGGGTATACTCGCGCCACTCGGCGGGAACGACCGCCTCCTCGAAGATCGCATCGACGGGGCAGGCAGGCTCACAGGCGCCGCAGTCGATGCAGGTCTCTGGATCAATGTAGTATTGCTCGTCTTCTTCCTGCGCGTGGATGCAGTCCACCGGACAGACATCCACACACGAGGCGTCTTTGACGCCGATACAGGGTTGACAGATGACGTAGGTCATGGGGCGCTGTCCTCTACCTCCTGCTCATCTCTGGCGCGGCTCGTGAGGGCGCAGCGCCTGCGTGATACCCGCATGTTACCTGCGCAACAACAGCATACTGATTCGCCGCGCTGGCCTCAGTCATCATAGTCCCGCGCGGTCGCACCCGTCAAAACGTCTCAGCGCGCGTGCGGCGCCGCTCCCCTCTCAGCGCGGAGAGCAGGCGAATGCTGCGAGCGGGCTGGCGCGATAGCAATTGTCGTCCAATCGCGTCGTCAGTTCATCCCGATGACGCCTGAGCGCCAGGAACAGCCTGCCAGCCCATCGTCGCCAGCGGAGTGACGAGGGCGACAGGCGCGACCCATCCGGTGAACATTGACCGGGCGGGAACTCCGGCGCGTCACCTGCGCCACGCGGGCGCACGCCCTCCGCTCATCGCAGCGGTTAAGGAGTCAAGAGACATGGCCATTCGTGAGGCGACCCTCGCAGGTCTGAGCCGCGAGCAACTGCTCGGGCTGCACTACGAGATGTCGCTCATCCGGCAGTTCGAAGAGAAGGCTGGCGAGGCCTATACCCTGGGCAAGGTCGGCGGCTTCCTCCACCTGTACATCGGCCAGGAGGCGACTGGCGTGGGGGCCATCTCCGCGCTGCGCCCGACCGACTACGTCCTCAGCAGCTATCGCGAGCACGGGCATGCCATCGCCAAGGGCATCGAGCCGCGCGCGGTCATGGCGGAGCTGTATGGCAAAGTAACTGGCTGCAGCCGCGGCAAGGGCGGCTCGATGCACATGTTCAGCGCCGAGCATCGGTTGCTGGGCGGCCAGGCCATCGTCGGCGCGCAACTCGTCATCGCCGCTGGCGTGGGCTTCGGCATCCAGTATCAGGAGCAGAGCGATGTCGCGCTGACCCTCTTTGGCGATGGCGCGGTGGATGAAGGCGCGTTCCACGAAGCGCTGAATCTGGCCTCGCTGTGGAAGCTGCCCATCATCTACCTCTGCGAGAACAACGGCTACTCGATGGGCATGAACGTCAAGAAGGCGTGGTCGGTAGCCTCGCTGGAGCCGCGCGCCGCCGCCTACGGCATGCCCTATCTGCGCGTGGACGGCATGGACATGCTGGCGGTGCGCCAGGCGGTGGAGACAGCAGCAGCGACCGCCCGCGCTGGCGATGGCCCGACGCTGATCGAGGCTGTTAGCTACCGCTTCCGTGGCCACTCGATAGCCGACCCGGCGCGCTACCGCTCGCGCGAAGAAGAGGCCCAGTGGAAGGCCAACCGCGATCCCATCCAGTTGTTCGAGGCGAAGCTGAAAGAAGCTGGCCTCGCCACCGATGACGACCTCAAGGCCAACGTCGAGCGCGCAGCCGCCACGGTGGAAGACGCCGCCAGGTTCGCCGAGGAGAGCGACTTCCCGCCTGCCGACGAGCTCTACGAGCATGTGCAGATGGATGGCGCGGGCGCCATTGCCTGGCGCAACCAGCCCAGCACACCGCGCGACTAGCTTCCGGCGAGCATCATATCGGCTTCCTGGCGAGCGTGCGACCAGCGCGCCGCGCCATTCGTCCAGCTTGTGAGCGCATGGCGCACGCAGCCGACGCATGAGCGCGCATTCAGCAGACAGCGAATTCTGAAAGAAGATAAGAGAGCATGCGGGTCATTACCTACCGCGACGCCCTGCGCGAAGCCATCCGCGAGGAGATGCTGCGCGACGAGCGCGTGTACATTCTGGGCGAGGACATCGCCGGCTATGGTGGCACCTACTCCGTCACCAAGGGCCTGTTCGAGGAGTTCGGCGAGAAGCGCGTGCGCGACACGCCGCTGGCCGAAGAGGTTATTGCTGGCACGGCCATCGGGTCGGCGCTGGTGGGGCTGCGTCCCATCTGCGAGATCATGACGATGAACTTCAGCCTGCTCGCCAGCGACCAGATCATCAACTCTGCCGCCAAGTTCAACTACATGTTCGCCGGGCAGACACACGTCCCCGTGGTCTTCCGCATGCCCGGTGGCGGCGGCGCCCAGCGTGGCGCGCAGCACTCGCAGTTCTTCGAGGCGCTCTTCGGCCACATCCCCGGCCTGAAGGTCGTCATGCCCGCCACCCCCTACGACGCCAAAGGCATGCTCAAATCGGCCATCCGCGACGATGATCCGGTGGTCTTCGTCGAGCATGAGCTGCTCTACAGCGTCAAGGGCGAGGTTCCCGACGAGGGCGAGGAGTACACGCTGCCACTCAATCGCGGTGAGATCAAGCGCGAGGGCCGCGATGTCACCATCATCACCTTCTCGCGCATGGTGCACATCAGTCTGCAGGCCGCCGAAGAGCTGGCGAAGGAAGGCATCGAGGCCGAGGTGCTCGACCTGCGCAGCATCCGCCCGATTGACCTCGATCTGATCATCGAGTCGGTGAAGAAGACCAACCGTGTCGTCATCGCCGAGGAGGGCTGGAAGTATTACGGCACAGGCCAGGGCATCGCGGCGCTGGTCTACGAGCACGCCTTCGACTATCTCGACGCGCCGATTGGCCAGGTGACGGGCAAAGACGTGCCGATGCCCTACTCGAAGCCGATGGAGCAGGCCGCGCTGCCCACGCGCGCCGATGTCATCGCGGCGGTGAAGGCGATCACGCCAGTTGGCGCGGGCGCCCGCTAGTAGCCCAGGAGGATGAAGCGATGCATACCGTGGTGATGCCCAAGATGGGCGACACGATGGAAGAGGGCAAGGTCATCACCTGGCGCAAGCATGAGGGCGATACGGTGGCCAAAGGTGACGCGCTGGCCGAGATCGAGACGGAGAAGGTCAACATCGAGGCCGAGGCGTATGCCGCCGGGACACTGCGCAAGATTCTGGCGCGGGAAGGCGACACCGTACCCGTCGGCCAGCCCATCGCGCTGATCGGCGAGCCGAACGAGGCCATCCCCGCCGAGTTTGGCGGCGCGCAGGCGG
>DATAED010000365.1:0-2673 GCA_036258195.1 Ktedonobacterales bacterium | reverse complement strand
TAGGAACGTCCCTAGAGCTTGGCTGCGATGACGCCCGCATGCGCCTGCCAGCGCGCGTTGGAGTCGGAGCCCTCGCTGCCTGGCCGGGATCGCTCGCCGGAGGTACTCGGCGCGCCAGGCGTCGCCTTGGGCAGACGGACGCGCAAGAAGCCATCGCGGTACGACGCCGTCACATCTTCCTGCTGGATGGGCGCTGGCAGCGCAACATCCGCATGAAACAGGCCGTAGCGCACCTGAGCCGCGTGGAAGCAGTCCACCTCGCTATGCTCGGCGTCGTCGCGGCGGATGCCATGCACCACCAGCGCGTTCGGATACAGCGACAGTTCGATGTCGCTCTCCTGAACGCCTGCGACCTCCAGCTTGACGAGGATCGCCGCATCCGTCTCATGCACATCCATGGGCGGTCGCCACTCGGATGAAGCGTGCAGATACGCCATACCTTGCACCGCGCTCACCATTGCCTCGCGCAACTCCTGATAGCGCTGCTCGGCGCCAGACGACGAACCACCAAACCGATACGTCACTGAAAGGAACCGTACACGCATAGGGATCGCTCCTCGTTCGCGCGCTGTTAGCGTCATCTGGCCTGCCGCGCGGCGCTCCGTTTTCCAGGCTGTTGTCTGGTCATGCTTCAGGTCTTTCTATGGTACATTGTGCCGCGTCACTGGCGCCACTCGCCACTCGTGCCGAGGCGCCTGGCGACGCGCGGCAATTGAGCAGCTAAGAGCGCGAGGCGTCGCACGGCGGCTATAGCCATGCGACGCCTCGCGATGTGTCGCTCTCTGCGCGTTGACTGGTCGCCTACGAGATGTCGAGCGCCGCGTTGACGCGCTGGCCTGTCTGCGCGTTGGCCGTGACGACATCAAAATCGAGCTGGATGTAGAGCGTATTGGTCGCGGCGTTGAGCGTGAAGGTGTAGTCCGTTCCGGCGGTGAGCGCCTGGCCGCCCCACGTCAGCGTCGGCGCGCCCTTGGTCCAGTTCGTGATCTTGAAGCGCGGTTGTGTGCGCGCCGTGACCCCTGAGGAGAAGCCAAGCTGCGCGTTGACGTGATTGGCGTTGGCTGCCACGACATAGGCGCCGATATCGACATTGAAACCTTGTACCACGGTGGCGTTGGTTGGCTCGCTGTCGCTGGTGGCCAGCGTGCCTGCATTCACCGTCAGCGATGGCGTGCGGTAATCGGCGTTGATCGCGACGGTCTGCGCCTGTGTGAGGTTGCGCCGCTGCTCGAACAGGAACAGGAACGAGAGCGTCTGCCCTGACTTGAGCGACGAGAGCGTGCCAAACCACTCATCTTTGGCGCGGAAGCTGTTCTGCGTCTCGTCGATGCCTGCATTGGAGACACCCTGCGAGGCCCAGGTGGTGTACTTTTCGAGCAGATAGCCCATGTTGGGCGGCGCCGCGACCGTCGGCATGTGGGCGAAGAGTTGCGCCTCGGCGCCCACCGTGCCGGACGGGATGGGCGAGGTGGCCACGCCGTTGTTGAGGTACCAGGCGTTGGGCGATTGATCCTGGTAGTAGGTGAGCGCGAAGCCGCCGAAGTCGAGCTCGGTGGGGTTCGTGCTGTTCAGTTGCAGCGCCGACGACCCGGTGTTGGTGACCTGGTGCAGCACATACATCTCGCCATCGGGCCAGATATACCAGGTGGTCGTCCAGTTCAGATGGTAGGTGGTATCAATCGAGACGGCCTGCATGACCACCAGGCCCGGGGTGTTGCGCAGCACGGTCACGGAGCCGGAGTTGGTCAGGTCGCTCAGCCACACATCAGTGCTGGTATGCAGATACTGCTCGATGCGGCCATGCGCGGTGTTCTGCGCCTCCAGCTCCATGTAGGAGCCTGAATCGACCTCGCCGCTGTTGGAGATCACGCCGCCAGCGCTGGCATTGAAGAAGTCCTGCCAGCCATTGTTGTTGGCGTCGAGGCTGGTCACGGTGACGCCCGCGCTGGTCGTCGTCACGGAGAGCTGCGATGACCCAGTGGTGGGCGGCGGTGTCGGGGTGGGCGAAGGTGTCGGCGAGGGTGTCGGCGACTGCGATGGCGTGGGAGTGGGCGCTGGCGTGCCGGTCGGCGCTGGCGATGGAGTTGGCGTAGGGGCGGGCGCGCCGATGGCGTTGACCACCACATTGTCAAACTCCGAGGTCGCCTTCGTGCTGAAGCCGATCATGCCGCTGGCAAAGGTGGTGTCGGTATCGGTGGTCAGCGTCGTCCCGTTGATGGCGGCGCTGATCGTGCTGCCGTTGACCGTCAGCGAGAGCGTGTACCAGGTCGTAGCGTTGTAGCTGAATGAGCCTTGATCCAGCGTCGTCCACGAGCCGCCCTGCACCACACCCAGATACCACTCGCTGTTGTTTTTGAGCAGGAAGGAGTAGTGGTTGGAGTTGTCGACGAAGCGCGCCATGATGACGGTCGCCTGGCTGAGATCGTTGCTGCCCAGCTTGATGCTAGCCTGCACCGTATAGTTGGTCCATGACGACGAGCCACCCTCGATCACATGCGCGTTGCTGGTGCTGAGATCGTTCTGCTTGAGGACGTGCGTGCCATCCTGCTGCACCGACCAGGCGGTTCCAGAGATGACCGTCCAGCCAGCCGGAACCGAGCCGATGGCGTCGGACTCGAAATTGTCGGAGTAGAGCGTCCCCGGCGGTGGCGTGGGCGATGGTGTGGCCGTCGG
>DATAED010000364.1:0-3758 GCA_036258195.1 Ktedonobacterales bacterium | reverse complement strand
CTGCGCTCGCGTGGCGTCACCGGCGTCCACAACATCGAGGCGCAGGAGAGCTTGCGGCTGATGCAGCGGCTGCGCGCCGAGGGTGAGATTGGCCCGCGCGTGCTGCTCTACATCCGGCGCGAGGCGCTGCCCGCCGCGCTGGGGCTGGGGCTGCAAGCCGGGTTCGGCGACGACTTCCTGCGTTTCGCCGGGGTCAAGGTCTATATGGATGGCGCGCTCGGCTCGCAGACCGCCGCCATGCTCGATCCGTATGAGGGCGGCGCGGGTAAGCTGGGCCTGCTGACGACCGGCGATGAGGAGATCGAGCGGGTGGTGCGCGAGTCGGCGGAGGGTGGCGTCGGCATGGCGATTCACGCCATCGGCGACCGCGCCGTCAAGACCGCGCTGGATGGCATCGAGGCGGGGCGCAAGGCTGGCACGCTGCCCGCGCGGCGCATCCGGTTGGAGCACGTGCAGCTCGCCCGCATGGAGGATCTGCAGCGCATGGCGCGGCTGGGCGTGGTGGCCTCGGTGCAGCCCTTCCACGCCGTCGTCGATCGCTACACAGCGGAGCGCTACTGGGGCGACCGCCATCGCCGCGCCTACGCCTATCGCACGATGGGCGAACTGGGCGTGCATGTGGCGTTCGGCTCCGACACGCCGGTGGATACCTGCGATCCGCTGCGCATCCTGCATGCCGCCATCAACCGCTACGATGACCGCACGCCCGACGCTGGCTCGTGGCTGCCCGATCAGACGCTGACGATGAGCCAGGCGCTCTACGCCTACACCGCTGGCGCCGCCTACGCGGGCGGGCAGGAGGCGCACCAGGGGACGCTGGCGCCAGGCAAGCTGGCCGACCTCGCCGTGCTGGCCGAAGATCCCTTCACGCTGCCCAAGGAGCGCATCGCCGGGGCGCAGGTGGCCGCCACGCTGATCGGCGGCGAGCTCGTCCACGGCGCGCTGGAGTAGCGCTGGAGCAAGCGTGCAGTCTGTGAGCCTCGTCACAGCTCAGCCCGTTCGCTGTTATCGTGAGCCATGCGGCGCAGTCCTATAGATTGTGTCGCATGTTTGCTCTCAGAGGACAGCGAAAGGCCACGAGGAATGTTCGGAACACGCAGAAGGAGCGCAGTAGCAGCAGTGGCGGCGCTGCTGGCGGTCGCGCTGGCGGGCTGCGGCGGAGCAGGAGCCGCGTCCACCGGGACGGGTGGGACGCCGCAAGCTACCGCGACGCCTGCGCCCACCGCCACTGCGACGGCGCTACCGACGGTGAATCTGCCTGCGGCGTGCCACAACATGAACGATGGCCCCTATGTGCGGGTCGGTGATCTGGTGGCCAGCTCCGTTACCAGCGCCTTCGTCAACAACGCCGACCAGATTCCGCAGGGCACGCCGAATCAGCCGCTGACGATCTCGACCAACGGGCAGATCCCCAACATCAACCCCAGCGCGGCCCCGATCGGATCGAGCGGGCAGGGCTACATGGTCTTCTCGGTCTGCAATGGCTCGGCATCACAGGCCGTCTCGCTGCAGTCCGTCCAAGCGCGCGTCGCCAGCTTCACGCCGTTCTCTGGCGCGCTGGCGGGCTGGAACGGCTGCAAGGACGGCTTCTACGACGCCAACCAGCAGTCTGCTTCGAACGGTGGATGCGGCGGTGGCTATCTCGCCAACGAATACATGCAGGTGACATTTCCCAGCGGCGCAGGTGTTGGCGACGTGGCGAGTGGCAAGGTGACTAGCACAGGCTCCGCGCAGCCAGGCGACCCCAACCCCTATCCAGCGCTACCGCTCTCCATCGCGCCTGGCCAGGTCGTCTCGCTGGCTGTCACCGTGACCGTTCCCACCACGCCCGGCACGTATACGCTGGCATTCGGCCTCACTATTGGCTCGGCTTCGCCAGTCTACTTCGCGACGACTTCGCCATCGCTCTACGCGCCCATCACACAAGCATGGAGCGGCCAGAACTGCATGACGCCCGCCATGCAATCGCAGATCCCCACGTCCGCCACGTCGGGGCCGCTGTATATCTGCCCGCCTGCTTCATAGCGCCAATCCGGTATTCCGCGCAGCCGCAGCAAAGCTGAGCCGTGGCTCGACACTAACGGTAGTCAATGACGAAGGATGATGAGAATGATCTGGCAAGACGCTCGCAGGCATATATGGACGCCGCTCGCTCTCGGCGCGGCGCTGCTGGCGCTCGCGCTGGCAGGCTGCGGCGCGACCCCGGCGTCCACTGGCGCGGTGGTTCCATTGTCTACGGCGACGGCTGCGCCCACGGCTACCGTGCCGTTCGCGCCGACCGTCGACGCCGCCTCGATTCCGGCCAGTTGCGCCAGTTCGATGATGGCGCCCTCACCGCCAATGGTGCGTGTGGGCAATCTGCTGGTGAGCGCGTCAGCGCAGGGGAATCAGTATGCATCCTCTCAGATTCCCCAGAGCGCGGGCGACAAACCGCTGGCGCGCTCTCCCAGCACGTTCGCGCCTCCGCCAGTCAATCCGATACTGAAGGATCAGGGTGGCTACCACTTCGTGATCTGCAACGCCTCGGCTTCACAGACGACCACCTTGCAGTCCGTATCTGTGCGGATCGCCAGTTTCACCGCCTCCACGGGCGCGCTCAGCGCCTGGAGTGCTTGTCCGGCTGGCGTCGAATATGATGCGCTCACGAAGGCGACAACTCCTGTCCACTGCGATACCCCCGCCGCCCCGATCAATGAGGAGGTGCAGGCGAGTTTCCCTGCTAATGCCGCTGTCGGCGCAACGGTTACGGCAACCCAGGTGAGCGCGAGGGCCGTCACGCAGAGCGATCCGAATCCCTACCCGGCGCTGCCGCTCTCACTGGCGCCCGGTCACAGCGCCCTGATGGTGGTCGATGTGGCGCCGCCAACCACACCAGGAACCTACACCTTCGCAGTAGGGCTGTCGGTCGACGGCGCTGCTCCTGTCTACGTTTCGACCACCGCGCCCATACTGCTCGCGCCTGTCGCACACGAATGGAGCGGCCAGAACTGCATGACGTCTGCCATGCAAGCGCAGATTCCCGCCGCGACGCAGGATACCTATTACATCTGCCCGCCAGCGGCGTGAGCAGACTACGCAATCCTCCTGATCGGCGCGGGAATGGTGATACACTTCGACATCACCACTCCCGCGCGCGGTCTGCCCGCGCCACCGACAGGAAAGCGAGCGCGCCGATGGATACCGCCGCACTGCTCACCGCCGCACGAGCGCAGATCGAGGATTTCCTCAGCGAGCTTGCGAGGCTGGTCAACATCGATTCAGGAACGTATACTCCTGCCGGGGTGGCGCGCGTCTCCGGCGAGCTCCAGCGGCTCTTCCATGCGGCGGGGGCGCTGGTCGAGCGGGTGGACGGCAAGGAGTACGGCCCGCATCTGGTGGCGCGCTGGCCCGGCGCAGGCAAGGGGCGCATCCTGCTGATCGGGCATATGGATACCGTCTTCCCGGAGGGCGAGGCGGCGCGGCGTCCTTTCCACATCGCGGATGGGCGCGCCTATGGCCCCGGCGTCATGGATATGAAAAGCGGGCTGCTGACTGGCCTGACCGCCGCGCGCCTGCTGCGCGAGGAGGCGCCGTGGGCCGAGCTGGTGATGCTGTGCAACAGCGATGAGGAGGTCGGCTCGCCCAGCAGCCACGATCTGGTGGCGCATCTGGCCAGCCAGGCCGACGCCACGCTGGTGCTGGAGCCCAACTCGCGCGTGGACAAAGTGACCATCGCGCGCAAGGGCGTCGCCACCTTCCGGCTGGAGGTAACGGGTCTC
>DATAED010000363.1:0-24152 GCA_036258195.1 Ktedonobacterales bacterium | reverse complement strand
CTTCCCCGTCGTGCTCATCCTGCGCACGGCGCTCTTCATTTTGCCGCCGGTGTGGGCAGCGGCGCGCGTCGTCTCGACGCGGCGCGAGAAGATGAGCCGTCGCTTCTGGCGGCTCGGCCCGACGATGGCGGTTCTGGCGGCGCTATTGGGCGCGCTGGTGGCGCTCTTCATCGGCGAGACGCTCGATCCGTTTGGCGTGCAGCACAGCGCTCCCGACATCGCGCGGCTGGGGCTGCTGGGCGGCCACGCCACGCTCGGCTTCGGCGCCTTCGCCCTGGGCGTGGCGCAGAACCTCGGCATCCTGCTGGTCTACTACACCATCGCGGTGGTCTGCACGCGGCTGGCCAATGGCGGCTTCATGCGCTTCACCATGCCCGCTGGCAACGGGCGTGTCACGCTCTAATTATGCCGACGCGCAGCCCGGATAAGGTTCCACTGCGACCAAACAGCGATCACCAACGGCGCCGCTATCAGCACATCCAATAGCGCATCCCGCTGGCCCACACGCATGAGCGTGGCCGCATAGAGCGCCGCCAGCAGCGGATCGAGGATGATCGCTCGCGTCACGATCTGCCGCACGGTCAGCGGCGGACGAGGGCGGCCACGATGTTCCAACGTGATCCAGCCGAAGCGCCCATCAGGAGAGCGCCACCGAGAGAAATGCCAGCCGGGTCGGTCGTCTGACTGGCCATCTGGCGCCTGCATCATGCGTCATCCTCCAGCGGCTGGCGGCCTGCCAGCCCGGCATCTACCTCGTGCCACCAACCGATGTGATCCTCGCCCAGCCGCCAGCAGAGATAGACCTCGCGGCCATCGCGCAGGGTAGGGAAGTCGAGCAGGCCCATCTCCAGATCCTTGACGATGGCGCCGCTCTCGGCCAGCTCGGTGGCGCGCTCACGCAGGCGATGGCTCAGGTCGGCGATGCGGTCGGGCAGGGCGCCCAGCTCCTCCAGCGGGGTGTGGCCATTGCTGGCGATGCGCGCGTGTAGGTCGCGCAGGTCGCGCTCGGCTGCCGCCAGCTCCGCCCGCGACGCCTGCATCTCGCGCAGGCAGGCGGCCAGGCTCGGCAGCAGCGCCTCAGCCTGCGTCCGCGTGAAGTACTCTGGCATGGGCGAGCCTCCTGCCGCGCGGCGCCGTCCGTGCGCTACCGCTGGCTATGCCTGCGTGATGACGATGATGCCGCCCGCGCCGGGGCCAGCGTGCGCGCCAACGACCGGGCCCAGCACATACTCGTAGATGGAACCATCCCAGAACGTACGCGCCACGCGGTCGAACTGCTCGCCAACGGTGTCGTTGCTGCGCACCACGGCCACCGCCTCGACCTTGCCATGCCCCGCCGCGATCTGGCCGACGCGCTCCTGCGCCTTCGAGCGCGTGCGCACATTCTCCACTGGCAGCACCTGGCCCCCGCGCACCTCTACCAGCGGCTTCACATTCAGCAGCGAGCCGAGCAGCGCCCGCGCGTTGCCGATGCGCCCGCCGCGCTTGAGGTATTCCAGCGTATCGAGCGCGGCGTACAGGCGGATGCGCGCCAGCATGCTCTGCGCGTGCGCCTTGAGCTGCTCCAGCGAGGCGCCCTGCTGGGCCTCGCGCGCCACGATCTCGGCGGGCATACCGAAGCCGCCGCTGACCGTGCCAGAGTCGATCACCTCGATGGGGATGCCCGTCTCAGCGGAGACCGTGCGCGCCGCCTGCGTGGCGTTGCCATGGGTCGCGCTGAGCTGGCTGGCCAGGCTGATCTCCAGGATCGCCGTAGCGCCCTCGCCGATCACCTTGCGATAGGCCTCTTGAAATGTCCCGACCGAGGGAGCGGAAGTGGTCGGCGTGACGGAGCTGGTGGCCAGCTTCTGATAGAACGCCTCAGCGGTGAGATCAATGCCATCGCGGTACTCATTATCGCCAAACAACACGATCAGCGGCGCCACCTCTATGCCGAGCGCCTGCGCCCGGTCATGCGGAATGTCCGAGGTGCTGTCTACTACTATCCGTACTGTCACGCTGCTCGTACCTCCAGGTCACTCCGCTGAGACGACATAGTCATAGAAGGGCTGCCCGCCGCGTTGCGTCTCCACCTCCTGATCGGGAAACCAGCTCCGCACCTGCTCGGCCATCGCCTCAGCGTCCTGCGGGGTGACATCCTGACCGGAGTAGAGCGTGATGATCTCGCGCTCGCCCGCGCCCATGCGCGACAGCAACTCATGCAGCGTCTGCGCCTGATCGTGGCCAGACGACGCGAGCTTGCCATTGGCCAGCCCGATGATGTCACCGGCATGCACCGCGACGCCGTCGATCTGCGCATCGCGCACCGCCGTGGTGATCTCGCCCGTGGAGATGTCGGCGATGGCGCGATCCATCGCCGCCGCGTTCGTCTCGAAATCGGCCTGATGGTTGAAGGCGAGCAGCGCGGCGACGCCCTGGGGCATCGAGGTCGTCGGCGTGACGTGAACACGCTTTTTGGTCAGTTGCGGTACCTGCCGCGCGCTCATGATGATGTTGCCGTTGTTGGGCAGCAGGATGATCTGATCGCTGGGGCAGGCTTCGACCGCTTTCAGCAGGTCTTCGACGCTGGGGTTCATCGTCTGGCCGCCGGGAACGATGCCGCCCAGCCGATAGCTGCCGTAGATGTTGGCCCAGCCGTCGCCCGCCACCACCGCGACCACCCCCACCTCGCGCGCCTCCACCGGCTCGTGCGCCGCTGGCTCCGTCGGCGAAGCGACCATCGCTGGCGCGGCGCTGGCTGGCCGTGCGCCGTTGGCGCTGCCAGCGACTCCTGCGGTGGCAGCGCCTGCGTGTAAATCCAGCCCCGTCAGACCGCGCTCGCGGGCGCTCTCCTCGGCGTATTCCAGGCTCTGCTCTTGCAGATTCTCCACGTTGATGTCGAGCAGGCTGCCCAGACCGACACCGTAGTCGAGAATCTTGCCCGGCGTGGGCGTGTGCGTATGCACCTTGAGCATCTGGCTGTCGCCTGCCACCACCGTCGAGACGCCGCCCATGCTGTTGATGGTCGCGCGGATGCCGTTGACATCGAGGTTCTCGCCGCGCAGCAGGAAGACGACCTCGTAGCCGAACTCTTCTTCGATCTCGACGACGCCGTGGCGCGCCTGGGTGGGCGTCTCGCGCTCGATGCGCGGCGCCTGCTCGACCGGCTCGCCCTGCAGGTAGCGCAGGATGCCCTCCAGCACAGTGACATAGCCCTGGCCACCGGCGTCCACCACGCCCGCGCTCTTGAGTTTATCCAGCAGATCGGGGGTGCGCGCGACCGAGGCGTGCCCAGCGCGCACCGTATCATCGAGGAGCTGGACGAAGTTGCTGCCGCGCTCAGCGCTCTCCATCGCCGCCTCAGCCGACTCGCGCGAGACGGTCAGGATAGTGCCTTCGACGGGCTTCTCGACGCAGAGGTAGGCGGATTTGGCGCCCGCGCGCAGCCCATTGGCGAAGTCCACCGGGGTGATGGCGCTCTTCTCGGCGATGGCCGAGCTGAAGCCGCCCAGAATCTGCGAGAGGATCGAGCCAGAGTTGCCGCGCGCGCCCATCAGCGCGCCCCGTGCGAAGTCGCGCGCGACCGCGCTGGCCGAGGCGTCCTTGGTATCGTTGAGCGCTCTCGCTGCGGCGGCCATGGTCAGCGTCATGTTCTTGCCGGTGTCACCATCTGGCACCGGATAGACATTCAGCGCGTTGATGGCTTCTTTATGACGCTCCAGCCAGGCATAGCCAGCCAGGAACGCTTTCATGAGATCCTGGCCGTCCAGCGTGCTGGCCTGCTGCGGGCGGGCGCGCGTGAAGCGCGAAAAGAAGTTTCGTGCCATAGATATCCGCAGAGGACTACGCCTCTACTCGCCCTCCATTCACCACTCTGTGATCGCTCGAACGGTATCGCACGGGCAGTGCTGTCCGCGCCAGCAGCGCGCGGTCACGCGCTCACTCATGCACGCGCAGCGCCTGCACGTTGATGTTGACTTCTACGACATGCAGGCCCAGCGCCTGCTCCACCGCGTATTTGACGATGACCATGACGTTGTGCGCGACCTCGACGACGCGCAGGCTGTGCTCCAGAATGAGCCACAGATCAATGACGACATGATCTTCAGCGAAGCGTACCTCGACGCCGCGCGCATAGTCTGCGGGCGCGAGCCGCTGTACGGCGCCCAGGCGCGGGTGGCGCGAGGCGATGCCCGCCACGCCGTAGCATTCGGTGGCGGCCTGCGCGGCGATGGTCGCGATGGCCTGCGCCGAGACCTCGACTTTGCCGTCGCGCTGGGCGGCCTGGGCGGTCTGGGCGCTCGCAGTGCTGGCGCTGCCGACCTCAGCGTTCAACGCAGTCGCTGACCGCGCGTGCGCTGACGACACCAACGGCTGATCGGTCGGCTGATCGCCTGGCTGATCGCCTGGCTGGTCATGCGGCTGAGCCGTCTGGCCAGATGCGCTGGGTGTGGTGGCGCGGCGCTTGGCTGTCGTCATGCTCTTGCTGTGCTCTCGCTATGCTCTCTGCGCAGTCGCGCTACGGGGAATCGCCACCCGACGCGCCGTGACATCTCGGACAGGGGCGCATCGGGACGGCCAGAAGTCGGCGGTGGGCGCCCGCATGGAACGCGCTGACACGCAGCCGAGCGCGCCTCACGTCGCATGACATCTAGCATGCGCAGCATACACGCGCTTGCGTGTCTGCGCAAGGGCATGGTATACTTTTCAGGCGCGTTTCAAGACGCTTACCGGCTGCGCCACGCACACCGTTACCTCATGCCTCACCGAGGCCCGCATCGGGCGCCAGCTATCCAAATACCATGTTCATCGCGCCAACGCCCTCTGGGCTGCAAGGGAGTATGCCATGTCGTCTCGCTGTGATGTGTGTCGGCGCACCTCGCAATACGGCCACAGCGTCAGCCACTCGAACCGCAAGACCAATCGTCGGTTTCTGGTCAACATCCAGCGCCGCCGCCTGGTGATCGATGGCACGCCGCGCAACGTCAACGTCTGCACGCGTTGCCTGCGCACCATGATGAAGGTCGAGAAGGCCCGCTAACAACCCCACACGCAAGCGCAGGCATGCGCAAGCGACCGCAACAACGTCAGGCTGGGAGCGCTCTCCGCAGCCTGCTTTGTGCTGTCTGGCGCCCTGCGCGCGCCTTGTAGACGAGCAAGGAAGTGTGCTACACTCCTTCAAAGTAATATGAAGCCGCGCCACATCTAGCGCGGGCAGGCCGCATAGAGGCCACAACACAGGTCACGTGGGAGGTGTACCTATCAACAGAGATTTTCGGGGCGACAACCGTCAGCGTGAGCTGCGTGTCAACGAGCGCGTGCGGGCGCGCGAAGTTCGCGTGATTGACGAGGACGGACAGGTCATCGGGGTGATGTCGTCGGGCCAGGCGCTGGCGCTGGCGCGCGAGAAGAACGTCGATCTGGTCGAGGTGTCGCCGATGGCGAACCCGCCCGTCTGCCGCCTGATGGACTACGGACGGTTCAAGTACGAGCAAGCCAAGAAGGAGAACGAGGCGCGCAAGCGCCAGAAGACCTCCGAGCTGAAAGAGATCCGCCTGAGCCCCAAGACGGATGACCATGACATCGCGGTGAAGGTGCGGAAGGTGGAGGAGTTCCTGGGCGAGGGCGACAAGGTCAAGGTGGTCGTGCGCTTCCGTGGGCGCGAGATGGCGCACCCGGAGCTGGGCCGCCGCCTGCTCGAACAGATGATGTCGGATGTGAAGTCGATCGCGGTCGTCGAGCGCACGCCGATCATGGAAGGGCGCCTGATGTCCATGATCCTCTCGAAGGCGCCCAACTGGGAGCCGCAGAAGAAGGCAGCCCCGGCCCCGCGCGAGCGCAAGAATAGCGCGCGCGGAGCAGAGGAGAGCGACGACGGCGTGGACGAGAGCGTGGATGAGAGCGCCGACGAGCACGAGCAGCCCAGCGTGGCGACTGAGCAGGTCGCCCCCGAGGTGATGGCCACCCCTGATACGGTTGGCCAGCCCGGCACGAACACGACCCTCGGCGTGGAGTCGGCGGAGGATTCCGCCGCCACCGAGCAGTAGACCGCGCAGCAGCCGCGCGGCCAGCGACACGACTGGCGGCGCGGCGCATGCAGATGAGACGAAGCGGCGGCTCGCCCCACGGTTTGGGGACAGAGCCGCCGCAGTGTATCTCCGCGAAACCTGCCTCCCTCCCCTGCGAGGGGAGGGGAAACCTGTGCCAGGCTATGCCGCGCGAGACAGGCTTTTCGCTGACGAAAAGCCCTGCCATCCACCACACTGCTCGCACGTAGCTCCCCTCTCCCGCCTTGGCGGGGGAGGGGCTGGGGGTGGGGGGCGTCACCCGGCGTGGCGAAAGCCTGCCGCGCGCATCGTCAGCGGCTCTTCGCCATGCCGCTGCATCCCGGCGTCGACCACGCGCCCCAGGAGGAGGGTGGAATCGCCAGCGGGCGTCTCGCTCTCCACCGCGACCTCTACCCAGCCGAGCGTCTCGCGCAGGTAGGGCTGGCCGCTGGCGGTCTCACCCAGCGTGATGCCCTCCAGCTTGTCGGGGCTGCGGCTGAGCGTCTTGCCCAGGCGACCCGACAGCTCGCGCTGCTCCGCGCCATAGACGTTGACCACGAAGCGCCGCGCCGCGCGAATCAGCTCCAGCGAGGACGCGGTGTTGTCCACCGAGAGCGCCAGCAGCGGCGGATCGAAGGAGACCTGCGAGAGCCAGTTGGCGGTGAAGGCATTGCGGCGCTCGCCTGCGCGCACGCTCACCGCGTAGAGTCCATACGTGAAGAGGCGCAGCGCCTCCTTCTTGACCGCGTCGTCCATGCAACCTCCTGAGCGCTCAAACCTGTCGAGCCATGCCGAGCCATGCCGAGCCATGCCAATCGCGTGGGCGCACTCCATCCGTCGCGCGTCCACACTGGTTCAATTGTAGCGAACCGCCAGTAGAGGTCGCATGGGGTTGGCGTATCTTGACCCATCCGGCGCGTCCGTGGCATACTATATCCTAGTGGGCAAGTCAGAATTAAGGCTACTCACGAGGGCGCGCCCGGCCCGCCAAAACACAGGCGACGCGCCAGTCATCTCGTTCGCGGATGGCCAAGCACCCGCCAGGGAGGAATACACGTGAGCGCGGATACAACAGTCGGTCTAGAGCTAGACGAGTACGACACCAAGTATGGCTTTAGCAAAGCCGAGAACTACGTGTTCAAGGCGCGTAAGGGGCTGTCGCACGAGATTGTCGAAGAGATCTCGCAGATGAAGGGCGAGCAGCAGTGGATGCGTGACTTCCGCCACAAGTCGCTGGATTTCTTCTACAAGCGGCCCGTGCCTACCTGGGGCGCTGACCTCAGCACGATCGACTTCGACAACATCTACTACTACATCAAGCCGACCCAGGAGGCCGGCAAGACCTGGGACGACCTGCCCGTCGAGATCAAAGACACCTTCGAGCAGCTCGGCATCCCTGAGGCGGAGCGCAAGTACCTCGCCGGCGTGGGCGCGCAGTATGAGTCCGAGGTCATCTACCACAAGGTGCGCGAGGATCTGGAGAAGCTGGGCGTCATCTTCGTAGACCCCGGCACGGCCCTGCGCGATCACGAAGACCTCTTCCGCAAGTATTTTGCGACGGTCATCCCGCCGAACGACAACAAGTTCGCCGCGCTCAACAGCGCTGTCTGGAGCGGTGGCAGCTTCATCTATGTGCCGAAAGGCGTGCGCATCGAGATTCCGCTGCAGGCCTACTTCCGCATCAATGCGAAGAACATGGGCCAGTTCGAGCGGACGCTGATCATCGCCGACGAAGACAGCTACGTTCACTATGTCGAGGGCTGCACGGCGCCTTCCTACTCCAGCGACAGCCTGCACAGCGCCGTGGTCGAGATCATCGTCCACAAGGGCGCGCGGGTGCGCTACACCACCATTCAGAACTGGTCGAAGAACGTCTACAACCTCGTCACCAAGCGCGCCGTCGTCTACGAGGGCGCGACGATGGAGTGGGTGGACGGCAACCTCGGCTCGCGCACGACGATGAAGTATCCCGCCGTCTGGCTGATGGAGCCACATGCGCACGGCGAGGTGCTCTCTGTGGCGATGGCCAGCGATGGCCAGCACCTGGACGCGGGCGGCAAGGTGGTGCACATCGCGCCCGATACCTCGTCGCAGATCGTCTCCAAGTCCATCTCGAAGGGGACGGGCCGGTCGAGCTATCGCGGTCTGCTGAAGGTGCAGAAGGGCGCCACGCGCGTCAAGTCAAATGTGCGCTGCGACGCGCTGCTGCTGGACGAGCAGAGCCGCACCGACACCTACCCCTACATCGAGATCGAGGAGGAGGATGTCGAGGTCGGCCACGAGGCGACCGTCTCCAAGGTCGGCGAAGAGCAGCTGTTCTACCTCATGAGCCGTGGGCTGACCGAGAGCGAGGCCTACACCATGATCGTCAGCGGCTTCATCGAGCCAATCGCCAAGGAGCTGCCGCTGGAGTACGCAGTGGAGCTGAACCGGCTAATCCAGCTGGAGATGTCCGGCTCGGTCGGGTGATCGACGCTGCTCGGCGCCGCGTGTTGTAGCGGCCCCGAGCGCCCACCTCTTGAGCGATGCCGAGCGCCAGCCAGAGACGCATGCATTCATGGAACGTCATGGAGCGGAGCAGCGCCACGCTGCTCCGTTTCGTGTGTGACCTCACCCCCCATCCCCTCTCCCACGAGGAGAGGGGGGATGAGGAACGAGACTTTGATAGACGATAGCGATAGAAGCGAAAGAAACGATAGAAACGAGGCCAGCAGTCTATGACAGCGCCTGTCGCGCGGCGGGGCTTCAATCAGGAAGCCCTCGAAGAGCTGATCGCGCGCCGCGACGAGCCAGAATGGATGCGTCAGCGGCGGCTCGACGCCTGGAAGACCTACCAGGCGACGCCGATGCCTACCCGCCAGGATGAAGAGTGGCGCCGCACCGATCTGCGCCGCCTCAAGCTCGACGAGTTCGAGACGACCACCACGGCGAGCGCCGCCGCTGGCTCGCTCGTGCCGCCCGCCGAGCGCAACGAGACGTTCGCGGGATTCCTGGGGCTGCGCAACGCCCAGCCCGTCGAGTACAGCATCAGCGACGAGGCCAGGGCGCGTGGCGTCATCTTCTGCGATCTGGCGACGGCGCTGCGCGAGCATGGCGATCTGGTGCGCGACGCCTTCATGACGCAGGTGGTCAAGCCGGAGGACACCAAGTTCGCCGCGCTGCATGGCGCGTTTTGGGACAACGGCGTCTTCGTCTATGTGCCGCGCGGCGTGGCGCTGGAGCAGCCGCTGCGCGCCGTCATCAGCGCCGACCTGCAAGGCACATCGAGCCTGTCACACACGCTCATCATCATGGATGAGGGCAGTGAGGCCGTCTTCGCCGAGGACTTCATCTCGCCGGAAGGTGAGAAGGTCGGCTTCAGCAACCGCGCGCTGGAGATCATCGCGCGGCAGGGCGCCAAGCTGCGCTACATCGGCACGCAGCGCTGGGGCCGCAAGGTCTACGACTTCCACGAGGAGCGCGCTCTGCTGGAGCGCGACGCCCAGGTGACGCTGCAGAGCATCGAGCTGGGTGGCCAACTCTCCAAAGGGCGCGTGGAGGGGCTATTACGCGGCGATGGCGGGCATGTCAAGCTGCTGGGCCTCTACATCGAGGATGGCAAGCAGCACTTCGACCGCTACACGCTGCAAGACCACGTCGGCGCCAACTGCGTCAGTGATCTGCTCTACAAGGGCGTGCTGACCGATGAGGCGCGCTCGGTCTTCTCCGGCATGATTCGCGTGTATCCGACGGGCAAAGGCACGGCAGCCTACCAGCAGAACCGCAACCTGCTGCTGAGCCGCCATGCACGCGCCGATTCGATTCCGAATCTGGAGATTGGCGCGAACGACATCATCGGCTGCAGCCACGGTGCGACGGTCGGCAAGGTCGACGAAGAGCAGCTCTTCTACCTGATGTGCCGTGGCCTGAGTCGCCTCGACGCGACCCACCTGATCGTGGAGGGCTTCGTTGATCCGATCATCAACGAGGCGCCCATCGCGTCGCTGCGCGATTCGCTGCGGCAGGAGATTCGCGACCGCGTGAGCACGGTCGAGGCGTATTAGCCGTCTCCCCCGGCCCCTCCCCCGCTTGTGCGAGAGAGGGGAGGCCGGAGGGCGAGAGGAATGGACACAGAACATGTCTGAGGTAGCGCGCAATATGGCCACTGTTGTCGAAGTCTGTCGCGAGGACGAGGCGCCGGAGCCGGGGCAGGCGCTGAGCGTGGTCGTCGGCGATGTGCCGCTCGCGATTTTCAATATCCACGGCGAGTTGTACGCCATCGGCGACATCTGCACCCACGAAGAGTATCCGCTCTCCGAGGGCGACATGGTGGATGAATACATCGTGGAGTGCGCGCTGCACGGCGCCACTTTCGATGTGCGCACCGGCGACGCGCTGACTTTGCCTGCCACGGGCAACGCGGGCAGCTACCCCGTCTGGGTGGAGGACGGCGCCGTCAAGGTCGAGCTGCCGGAGTAGGCGACGACCTCTCCCCCTGACCCCCTCCCCTTCAGGGAGGGGGGACATTTAGCAGGGATGCTGCGCGGAGCGAATGGGCGCGAACCTCACCCCCCCCAGCCTCCTCTCCCACGGGGAGAGGGGGAGCTATGAGCCACCCTGCGCCTGAAGGTAGGCGTCCACCTGCGCGGTCTGCTCGGCCAGCAACTCAGCGCCGCGCCGCTCGGCCTCGGCGGCCTCCTCCAGCTTGCCCGCTGCATGCAACGCCTGCGCCTTGATGCGCCATGAGCGGGCATCAATGGGATCGAACGCCAGCGCCCGCTCGATCACGCGACACGCATGCTCTGGGTCATCCAGCTTGAGCAACAGTTCCGCAAACGCCGCATAGTGTGCTGCATGCGTTGGCTCCAGGGTGATGGATGTATCGAGAGCCGCCAGCGCATCTTCAAACTGGCCGAGCGCCGTCTCGCGCATCCCGATGACATACCATGCGCACCCATGCTCAGCGTTGACGGCAAGAACTGCGTCGAGATGCGGCTTCGCCTCATCGAGCGAGCCGAGCGCTACCAGCGCCGCCGCGATGTTCGTCTGCGCCAGGAGCACGGTTGGTTGAGCCATGTGCGCCGCTTCATAGCAGGCCAGCGCCCCAGACTCACGCTCGATATGCGAGTACACTTCACCGCGCGTGATGAAGAGATAGGCATTACCGGGGGCAAGCCCAGCGCCCTTGTCAAGCGCAATGAGCGCGTCCTGGAAGCGCCCCAGGCGCATCAGGGCGTCTCCTCTGCTGTTCCAGAGTCCACCCAGTGTAGTGTCACTCAACCCTCCACAGGCCATGGCGCGCTCAAAAGCGCTCAGCGCTTCCTCATACGCTCCGCTCGCCGAGAGAACGTACCCCCTGAGACTCCAACTGGAGACATCGTTTGGACGGTATGCAAACAGACGATCGACGACGTTCAGCGCCTTGTCATAGGCCCGCATCTTGCCTGCGTAGAGGATGGCCAGCTGCGAGAGTGCGGCCTCGGGAGACTTGAGTTCGCTGGCGAACAGGAGCGTTTCTTCGGCCTCGGCGTGGCGGCGGAGTCCGGCGAGCGCCTGGCCTCGCTTCACCCAAATCTCTACGTCGTTCGGCAGGTAGCGTAACAGCGTGTCAGCCACGGCGATGACTTCATCAAAGCGCCTGAGCTGCAACAGCGGCCATAAGCGATTGCGGTACGGAGTGGTTCGACCGTGTAGCAAACCGGCAGGATCGAGTTCGCATGCCCGATCATACGCAGACAGCGCTTCATCGTGCCGTCCAAGCCGGGATAACGCTACTCCTTTGTTACCCCATGCCCAGCGGTTGTTGGGGTTCAGCATGAGAGCAGTCTCACACGCGGCAACCGCTTCGTCGAGGCGGTGATTCTGCATGAGCGCCCACCCCAGATTACTCCAGACCACGGCTGACTCAGGAGTGAGCGCCACCAGCTCCTGGCAGAGTGGGAGCGCCTCTGCAAATTTCCCTGCCTGGAGCAGGGCGATGGCGCGCGTGCTAAGCGCACGTGTGGTATCGCGGCCAAAGATGCCCATCGGATACCTCGCAAAACCAGAAATCGCGACTCACGGTGATGCCCACGTATGTCTTGTGGCGATAGGAGTGTAGCAGGTGAGCGACGCAAGCCGCTACCCTTTCGCAGCATCCATGAACATCGCTGCCCGCGCTGTATATGCCGCGCCGAGATACTGCGCGAGGAAGGCCAGCGTGCGCGCCTGGTAGTCGGCGGGGTGGGCGTAGAGCGCGCCCGCGTGGCCGCCGCTGGGGGCGATCCAGTGGGCGATGGGCTGGCCAGCGGCGACGACGATGCGCTGCTGATCGGCGGGCGCGGTGGTGGTGTTGCCATCATCGGCAGAGGTGATGATGAGCAGGGCGCGTGGCGCGATCTGGCCCGCCACCGCGACCGGTCGGGCATCCTCTAATCGCGCGCCCGCCAAGCGATCCACCAGCGCAGGCTCGTAGGGCAGCAGCGGGAGGGTCAGCGGGCCAAGGGCCAGCGACCCCATGCGGGCGAGCTGTGGCTGCTCGTCGGCCCAGGGGCTATCGGCGATGACGGCCTGCAGATCAGAGTCGCGCGCCGCCGCCAGAATCACATCGCCCGCGCCCAGCGAGACGCCCAGCGCGGCGAAGCGCTTGCTGCGCAGATCGGGCAGGGCGCGCAGGTAGCGGGTCGCGCCGATGATGTCGGCTGGCTCGCTGGCCCCCACGCCGATGCCCCAGCCCGCGCTCTCGCCGCAGCCCCGGCCATCGTAGAGCAGCGTGTTGTAGCCAGCGGCGTAGAGGTAGCGCGCCCAGGGCAGCATCGAGAGGCGATTGCTCTTGAAGCCATGGACGAGGATGACGGTCGGCGCATCGGGCGAGGCCATCACCAGCCAGCCCGCCAGCGCCACACCATCACTGGCGGCGAAGTGTACCTCGCGCGCGGGCAGTCCGGCGGCGCGGCTGAGGCTCGGCGCGCCACGTCCCGCGCGATTGTCCACCAGCGAGACGCCGCGCACGGCGGGGATCAGCGTCCACCCCAGCAGCGCCAGCGCGCAGACGAGCAGCAAAATCCGCGCCAGCCAGCGGTGGGTCGTGCGCGCCGGACTCACCACATCCACGAGCTCGCCCCCTGTTGCCATTGCTCATCGGCGCCCACCGCTGGACTGTGCGTGTCTACAGGGTAGCCTGTGCGCCGTCCGTACGCTGTGAGCGCCATCACATCACGCTTGCGACCGAGCAAACTGTATCACAGATCACACTGATGCAGGCTGATGCAGGCCAGCGGTTGAAACCGCGCCTGAAGGCGGGCTGCGACCCGCCCACCGGACCCACCTGCGCGGGTCCCGATCCACCCACTCCGGCGTCCGCGCAGGCGGACGTTGTGGGCCGCCAGGCCCTTCAGGCGCGGATTCAACCACGCCCGCTCGCCCGGATTGAACTCGCCGCGCGCTGGCTCCTACAATCTCGACCATCTGGCGCTACAAACAAATCGCAGCAGAGCGGAAACCCATGGCCCCTCTCCCGCCGCAGCGGGGGAGGGGTTGGGGAGGGGGCGCGCGTGAGGATCGTGGTCATCGGTAGCGGCTTCGGCGGGCTGAGCGCCGCCATTCGCCTGCAAGCGGCGGGGCATCAGGTCAGCGTGCTGGAGCAGCGCGACCAGCCCGGTGGCCGCGCCTACGTCTACCGGCAGGATGGCTTCACCTTCGACGGCGGCCCCACCATCATCACCGCGCCCTGGCTGATCGATGACCTCTTCGCCGCAGCGGGCAAGCGCGCCAGCGACTACGTCACGCTCACGCCGCTCGACCCGTTCTACAACATCCGCTTCGAGGATGGCTCCGTCTTCCACTACAACAACGACCAGCAGCGGCTGCGCGCCGAGATCGCGCGCTTCAATCCCGCTGATGTGGCGGGCTACGAGCGGCTGCGCGCCAGAGCCGACCAGATTCTGGCGGCGGGGATGGCGCTGATCGACAGGCCCTTCACTCACGTCGGCGACATGGCGCGGGCCGCGCCAGATCTGCTGCGGCTGCGGGCCTATCAATCGGTCTACCGCTTCGTCGCATCGTACCTGACGGATGAGCGACTGCGGCAGGCGTTCAGCTTCCATCCACTACTGATCGGCGGCAATCCCTTCGCGGCGTCGTCGCTCTACGCGCTGATTCACGCGCTGGAGCAGCGCTGGGGCGTGTGGTTCGCGATGGGCGGCACGGGGGCGCTGGTGCAGGCGATGGCGCGGCTCTTCGCCGAGCTGGGCGGCGAACTGCGGCTGCGCAGTCGGGTCGTCGAGATCGCCGTGGCGGCAGGGGATGGCGCCGAGGCGCGCGGGCCACGCGCCAGCGGCGTGCGCCTGGCCGATGGCGGCTATCTGGCCGCCGACGCCGTCGTCAGCAACGCCGATGTCGCCACGACCTACCTGCAGCTCGTCCCGGCGCGCTACCGCCGTCGCAACAGTGACGCCCACATCCGCAACCTGCGCTATTCGATGTCGCTCTTCGTGCTGTACTTCGGTACCGATCGCCGCTATGAGCAGGTCGCGCACCACGAGATTCTGATGGGCCCGCGCTACCGTGGCCTGCTGGACGACATCTTCACGCGCAAGGCGCTGGCGCCCGACTTCTCGCTCTACCTGCACCGCCCCACCGCGACCGATCCCTCGCTGGCGCCCGACGGCTGCGACGCCTTCTATGTGCTCTCGCCCGTGCCACACCTGGGCGCCCAGATCGACTGGCGCACGGAGGCGCGCCCCTACCGCGACCGCCTCGTGCGCTATCTGGAGCAGCGCTACCTGCCCGACCTCTCGCGCCACATCATCAGCGAGACATCTATTGATCCGCTGCACTTTCAGCAGGAGCTGGGCAGCTATCTGGGGAGCGGCTTCTCGGTCGAGCCGACGCTGACGCAATCGGCGTGGTTCCGGCCCCACAACGTCAGCGAGGACATCCCCAACCTGTATTTCGCGGGCGCGGGGACACATCCCGGCGCGGGGCTGCCCGGCGTGATAAGCTCCGGTAAGATCGTGGCCAAGCTGATCGGCGCGACCTCTCCAGCTGTCCCCCTCCCCTCCAGGGAGGGGGAACCTACGGCAAGCGATGCGGCGCGGGGGCAGCGTTAGCTCCCCTCTCCCGCAAAGCGGGGGAGGGGCTGGGGGAGGGGGCGTCCAGCCCGCCAATTGAGGTAGAATGCGGCCATTCTGGAGGAGCGAGGGAGGAGAAGACCGCTATGAAATCAGATGAACTGCGCGCGAAGCAGGCGCCAATCAAGCAGCGCTACCGTGAGCAGCCCGAGGCAGCGCTGATCACGCTGAAGGCCGAAGGCAAGCTGGGCGAGGGCATCACCTGCAATGTGGCCACTGGTCGCGCGCTGGTGGCGGCGGGGCTGCACCCCGCGACGGGGGGCGATGGGCTGGCCGTCTGCTCAGGCGATATGCTGCTGGAGGCGCTGGTGGCCTGCGCGGGCGTGACGCTCGCCTCGGTGGCGACGGCGCTAGGCATCGAGCTGCGCGATGGCGTGGCGCGCGCCGAAGGCATGCTGGACTTTCGCGGCACGCTCGGCGTGGACAAAGACACGCCAGTGGGCTTCCAGCGCATCGCGCTCTCGTTCGAGCTGGACACCGACGCCAGCGACGAACAGCTCGCGACCCTCCTGCGGCTGACGGAGCGCTACTGTGTGGTCTTCCAGACCTTGCGCCACCCGCCGGAGATGAGCGTCGTGCTGCGGGAGTAGGCGCGGCCCTCACCCCAGCCCTCTCGCAGAGGGAGAGGGAGCCGGAAGGATTCGTTTGGCGCCGCTGCTGAGGAGATGGCGGTTGAAGCCGCGCCTGGGAGGCCTTGCAGGCCGCGAAGCTCGGCTCCGCCTGCCGCCTGCAAGGCCTGGGAATCGCTCGCCCCGCGCCGCAAAGCCTGGCCAGGGTTCCCCCTCCCTGGAGGGGAGGGGGACAGGGGGAGAGGTTCCGCCCGCCCTGCGATAACACCGCTGGCAGGGGCGCCCCACTGTGTTAGCGTTCTGTCTGAATCCGTGCCGACGCAGAGCCGCCGTGCTATACTAAACATAGTATCAGGCGGCGTCGGGGCGCGAACCCTCACCCCAGCCCGCTCCCGGCGGGCGAGGGAGCAGAGCAGTATCGCGGGCCGCGCCGATCACTCGTCTCACATGCGCCCTGGGTCTCGTTTGACGACCAGAGAACCGACAGGAGGAAGCGCGTATATGCCCATGTATGACTATCGCTGCAAGGCCTGTGGCGCGCGCTTCGAGGCCTGGCAGAAGTTCACGGACGACCCCATCTCCGTCTGCCCCGTCTGCTCTGGCCCCGCACAGCGCGTCATCCACGCCGCCGGCATCATGTTCAAGGGATCGGGATTCTACAGCACCGACAGCCGCTCGCACTCCAGCATCCCCCCGACCGACGCCACCGCGCCCGCCGCCACTGACGGCGCCGCTGGCGAAAAAGCTGGGAAAGGCGCTGGCGAGTCCAGCGCATCCGGAAGCGCAGCCAAACCAGCCGCTGCGGAGTCGAGCGCGCCCGCCGCGCAGACCACGCCCGCGACCAAGGCGAGCTAGCCCCATGCGCTCCTCTCTACACCGCCCAACCACCAGCGAGGCGCTGCGATGAAAGCCGTCTTGCAGCGCGCCAGCCATGGGCGTGTGCTGGTCGCTGGTCAGATCATCGGCGAGCTGACCCCCGCGCCGGGATTCGTCATCTTGCTGGGCGTCGGCCCGCAGGATGGCGAGGCTGAGGCGCGCCTGCTGGCCGATAAGGTGGCCGGGCTGCGTGTCTTCGCCGACGCCGAGGGCAAGATGAACCTGGCCCTGCGCGACATCGACGGCGGCGCACTGGTCATCTCGCAGTTCACGCTCTATGCCGATACCCGCCGTGGTCGCCGCCCGGGCTTCACCGGAGCCGCCGCGCCCGCCATCGCTGAACCGCTCGTCACCCGCTTCATGGAGGAGCTGCGCGCCCACGGCATCGCCACGCAGGGTGGCCGCTTCGGCGCCGACATGCAGGTCGAGCTGACCAACGATGGTCCCGTCACCATCCTGCTCGACACCGATCAGTGGGCGGGCGCGCCTCAATAGAAGTCGGGCGGTGATTCTTCGCGGTGGGCCGTGACGGTGTCGGGCATGGCCGACCTCTCCCCCTGTCCCCCTCCCCTCCAGGGAGGGGGAACCCTGGCCAGGATTCGATGCGATAGCCAGGCGATAGCCAGGCGATAGCCAGGCGATTGATTGGCCGAGCGATACCGATGCCGAGCGTCGGCGCGCAAACAAAGCGTTGCCGAACGTTTGGCTTGCCATGTCGCGATCCTTGCTGCGGGTTCCCCCTCCCCTCCAGGGAGGGGACAGGGGGAGAGGTTCCGCTCGCCCACGCCGCAATCCCGATCTCCGGCTCCTCCGCTCCCCATGGCAGAGGGGCTGGGAGGTGAGGTTACACGCCGATATCCTCGTTCCACAGCGTCGGGTTGGCGGCGATGAACTCGCGCATCAACGTGATGCACTCCGCATCGTCGAGGATGACCAGCTCTACCCCACGCGAGCGCACATACTCCTCCGGCCCCTGAAATGTCTGGTGCTCGCCGACGATGATCTTGGGGATCTGGTAGAGCAGCGAGGCGCCGCTGCACATATCGCAGGGCGAGAGCGTGGAATAGAGCGTGGCGCGCCGATAGTCAGCGGCGGTCAGGCGGCCCGCGTTCTCCAGGCAATCCATCTCCGCGTGCAAGATGGCGCTGCCCTTCTGCACGCGCCGATTGTGGCCGCGCCCGACCAGCCGACCATCGATCACCAGCGCCGAGCCAATCGGGATGCCGCCCTCACGCTGCCCTTGCAGCGCCTCCTCATAGGCCACGCGCATAAACTCATCCATCCAGCTCAAACCCTTTCATCACGTACGAAACCCATAAGCCCCCCTCTCCCGCAAAGCGGGGGAGGGGCGGGGGTGGGGGCCACCCCCCCAACGCAACGAGGCCACCGCGCCTGCGAGAGGGCGATGGCCTCGCGTCTGGCGTCCCGCAGCGCTCACGTCAGCGCGCTGCGGGGCGTCCACAACTTAGCGATTGGTGCGCGCCATCTCCCACTTGCGCAGGATGTAGTACAGGATACCACTGGCGATGACCGCCAGCGGGAAGCCGATGTCAGCGTCGGCCAGCATGTGCGAGAGCGGCCCTTCGAAGCCGATCACCGCCGCCTGGTTCACGCCGAGCGCCGCCACCACCAGGCCCACGACCATCGCGACGATGGCGGCGACACCGGTCGGCAGCTTGGAGCCATTGGTATAGTCCTGCACAGGATAGCTGCCCTTGCGGAAGCGATACTCCAGGAACATGATGATGGCGTAGCTGCCCAGCCAGTACGCGATCAGCAGCAGGAAGCCTTCCAGGTTCAGGTTGAAGTTGGCCTGGATGGCGAACGCGATCAGGATGTAGAGCACGGCGCCGACAATCGTCAGGATCCAGCGCGGGACACGGATGCCCAGCACCTGCAGCGAGAGCGCGAAGCTGTAGTCGTTCGGCACATTGTTGGCGATCGTGCTGAAGGCCAGCAGCAGAATGACGATGCTGGCGACCAGGCTCGTGCCGATGTTGCCGGCGATCAGCGTACCCGTGCTGGACGGCAGCTCCTTGACGGTCGTGGCGAGCAGCGCGCCCAGCGTCTCCAGGATGACGCAGGGAATGGTGACACCCAGCAGCGCATAGGTGAAGACCTTGCCAGCGGGTGTGTTTTGCGGCTGGCGGCGGGTGTAGTCAGCAGCGTACGAGGTCCAGCCGACGGCATAGCCGAAGATGGCGCCCCCGAAGGTGGCGACACTGGCGAACAGCGCCAGGCCCGTCACGGATGCGGGAATCGCGATGTTGAAATGCGGCGCGGCGACGAAGAAGACGAAGCCGAACAGGATGAACATCGGGATCCAGGCGTACCGCTCGTAGCGATGCACGATGAAGTAGCCAAAGACGCTCACCACCGTCGTCAGCGCGGCCAGAATCAACAGCGCCGCCCACGATGGCAACTTGCCACCGCTCCAGGCGACCAGCAGGCTGGCGCCGATCAGCGCGTTGACGGCGCTCCAGCCGAGGCAGGCGATAGCGTTGAAGATGGCCGGCAGCTTGGCGCCCTGCAAGCCGAACGCGAACCGCGAGAGCGGCATCTGCGCCAGGCCCGTCTTGGGGCCAAGGGTGCTCAGGAACGCGACGGGCAGCGCGCCGAGCAGGTTGAAGACAACGATGACGGCCAGCGTGCCCCAGAAGCCCAGCCCAAAGAAGGCGCTGAGCGTTCCGAGCGCGACGGTCGCCACCACAGAGTTTGCGGACCACCACAGCCACATGGTATCGGAAAGCTGCGTATGGGCACGCTCATGTTCCTCGACGCGTTCGATGCCAGTAGTCTCAAACCCGGTGTCGAGCTTGGTGGCTGGGCTGTCGGAGGAGAGGATCGACATGATGCAGGCGCTCCTTGTGGGTAGGACGCTCCCCAGAGGCGTCGCGTCGCTACCGGTAGATGACAGCGTGACGTTTGCCAATGTCGCGTCAGGCGCGCTGATCGCCAGCATGCCCCTGGCGCACGAGAAAAATTGATGACTGCGCCAGGCGTCCTCGACCTACCCACGAGAGGATTCGTGCTTGCCCACCACCACCTGAAAAAAACGATAGCCCGGTGGTAGGCGCTCACGAATCGGAGTGAACCTACCATCCGGGCTTTTAGTCCCCGTGGTGTAACGCGCCTGACCCCTGCTTGCGATCACAGCAGAGACCAACTCATGCGCGCCAGCATCGCTCGGACCAGACCACCGCAGCATGACGAGGCATGCGTTGCCCGACAGACTGCCGGAGCGGAACCCTAGATGCTCTTCATCTCGTAGTCGGGCGATTTAAGGTCGCCTGGTAGAAGCGTCTGGGCCATATTCCCAGACTTATACGGGATGTGCGTCGGGCATCACAGTATGCCCAGACATCCATACTGTATCATCCAGTCTCAGGGAGTGTCAAACGCCGCAAGTCTGTCCGCCTGGCTGCGGCTCGGCTGAGGTTTGGCGAGCGTCTGGCTGACATCAGGCGATGATTCGATGCCACCCCGAGCGTCGCATGGAGCGCTCGCCCCTGCCCTTTCAGAGGCATCGGCGGGCGCGCAGCGGGCCAGCGCGGTACAATGCGCGGGAGGTCGTACCGCGTGAAACAGCCAGCGGGTCGAATGGAGTCTTCACCTGTGACAGATGCGACGCAGCCAGCCAGGTGGCCGGAGTTGATTGTGCGAACGGATGGCGCCTCGCGCGGGAATCCGGGGCATGCGGCGGCGGGCGTCGTCGTCGAGTCGCCAGCGGGCGAGGTGATCGCCCGGGGCAAGCAGTATCTGGGCGTTATGACCAATAATCAGGCCGAGTACCGCGCGTTGATCCTGGGATTGAAGTCCGTCGCGCTCTATCATCCGGAGCGCGTGCGCGTCTACATGGACAGTGAGCTGGTGGTCAATCAGATGACGGGCCGCTACAAGGTCAACGACGGGCCACTCAAGGATCTCTGGCGCGAGGCGCGCGCGCTGGCGGCCAATCTGCCAGCCGTCACCTTCACGCATGTGCTGCGCGGCAAGAACCGGCTGGCCGATCAACTGGCCAATGAAGCGCTGGATGCGCGCGCAAAGACCGACGCCTGAAACGTCTGAGATGACAGGAATCAGCGAGAGTCAGGAGGAAGCAGGATGGCGCGAACGGCGTCGGGCATGCGAGACTCGGGAGCGCTGCCCCTCGTGCGCGAGCCTGCGCCGACCCGCCGCGCGCGTCGCTGGCGGGCGGCGCGGATCGCGCTGGCCATCCTGCTGGCGCTGACGCTGATCGCCAGCGCAGGCTCCGTCTATGCCTATCATCGCCTGACGGCCACCATCACCGCCTATCCCGCCGCGCACTTCAACTCCGGGCAAAACGCCGTCTGGCTGGAGCACGCATGGGCAGGCCAGCAGCACACCGCTGCGCAGTACGACGCGCTGGCCGCCCAACTGAAGCGTGAGCAGATCGCCTACGTCTTCGCGCATGTTGGCCCGCTCAACAGCGACGGCACGATTCCCGCTGACCTCGCCCCGCAGGCCTCTGAGCTGGCGCAGGCGCTGCATGCGCGGCTGCCCCAGGTGAAGGTGCTGGCGTGGATCGGCCAGCTCGAAGCCGCCAGTGGCCAGCCCGCCGATGAGGTGGTCGATCTGGCCAACGCCACCACCCGTCTCGACATCGTCGCCACCGCCATGCGCTTCGTCAATGTGGAGGGGTTCGATGGCGTCCACTACGACATCGAGCCGATCACCAACAACAACTCACACTTCCTCGATCTGCTGATCGAGACGCGCAACGTGCTGCCTGCGGGCGCTATCATCTCCGTCTCGGCACAGAAGTGGGCGCCCAACGCGCACATCGCCGATCTGCTCTACCGCACCGGACACGCTGGCCAGTGGACCTCGTACTACACAGCGGCGGTCGGGGCGCATGTCGATCAGATGGCCGTCATGACGTATGACACCGGCATGCCCACCGCAGGCGCTTACCAGATCTACATGCAACAGGAGACCAAGCACATCCTCGCGGCCATCAGCACGGCGAAGCATCCGCCGCAGCTCCTGATGGGCGTGCCGACCTACAGCGGCGACACGCTCTACTTCCACGACACCGCCGAGAATATGGCCAGCGCGCTGGCGGGCGTCACCGCCGGGCTGAATAGCTCGCCCGATACGCGCCCCTTCATCGGGGTGGCCATCTACCGGCTCGCCGTCACCAGCGACGCCGACTGGCAGGTGTATGATCGCGTCTGGCTGGGGCAGGGCTAGGCGCGTCGGGGGCGCGTCCACCAGGCCAGCGCAGTGAAGAGCGCGCCGCCCAGCGTCCACCACGGATCCCACAGCACGAGGTAGATGAGAAACCAGTGCCGCGTGGCGGGATCATCGATGACGCCCGTGACGTGCAGGATGTCGGAGCCGAGGCCCAGGACACCATACGCCAGCATGCCCACGCCAGCCATCCACACCAGCAGGCGCAGCGGCCTGCGCAGGATGTGCGGGAGCCAGTCGCCGACGACGGCCAGCGCGCCAACGCCCAGGCCCAGCTTCAGGAGGCCAGCGACGATATTGGTCGCCGCCCACAGCCCTTCACTGCCGCCAGCCGACTGCTCCAGCGGCTGCAGGCCCGTCTTGCCGCCAGCCGCCCAGAAGAAGCTCAACCCAGCGAAGATGACCGCCCAGCTACATGCCGCCAGCGCGAGGCGCCAGGCGCGCCGCCCCTCGGCGTCGGCAGGCCCGGCGATGCGCCTGGAGATGGTTGGTGTCATGCCCATTGTCGAAATCCACTTCCTTGCCACACCTGTGCAGCGCGCCCTACTCCGCCAGCCGCGCCAGCGCCTGGCTGGGCGCCTCAGCCAGCGGGATGCTGACCTCGGCGCGCGTGCGCAGGTCGCGCAGCTTGACCTCGCCGCGCGCCGCCTCATCTGGCCCGATGATGAACGCCAGCGCAATCCCCTTGTTGGAGCCAAAGGCCAGTTGCGGCCCCAGTCCCTTCGGCTCCGGGTAGACCTCCGTGCGCACACCCGCCGCGCGCAGCGCCTGCGCCAGCGCCAGCGACGCGGGCGTCGTCTCGGCGCTGAAGAGCGTCACCAGCGCCTGCGTGGTGGTGATGGCCTCACCCTCAAGCAAGCCCGCGTCGGCCATTGCCACCAGCATGCGCTCGATGCCAAAGGAGATGCCCACAGCGGGGATGTCGCGCCCCAGGAACATGCCCACCAGCCTGTCGTAGCGCCCGCCAGCGCCCAGCGTGCCCAGGCCAGAGCCGGGCAGCACCGTCTCGTAGATCGTCCCCGTGTAGTAGTCGGAGCCGCGCACCATCGAGAGGCGCAGCTCGTAGCGCTCCTTCGGCACGCCCAGCGCCTGGATGGCGTCGAAGACCTCCTCCAGCTCGCGGATGCTGGCGTCGCCCTGCTGCGTGCTACGCAGACGCGGAGTGAGCGTCTCCAGCATGTCGAAGGGATCGCCGCTAATGCTCAGCGCATCGAGCAGGGCATCCACCACGCGCTCGCTCAGGCCGATGCGCAGCAGCTCTATGCGCACACCGTCCGCGCCGATCTTGTCGAACTTGTCGATCTGCGTGCGGGCCGGGACGCGCAGCTCAGGCGCGACCTCGCAGGCCTCCATCAGCGCGTCCAGCAGGCCGCGGTGACTAACCTGCGTCACAAAGGTCTGGAAGCCCAGCCGCGCATAAACCTCGTAGTGGATGGCGACCATCTCGGCGTCCACCGACATCGAGCGGCTGCCCACGCAGTCCACATCGCACTGGAAGAATTCGCGATAGCGACCCCGCTGCGGGCGATCACCGCGCCAGACCGGCTGCATCTGGTAGCGCCGGAAGGGCATCAGGATGTCGTTCTGGCGCGCGGCGATCACCCGCGCCAGCGGCACAGTCAGGTCGTAGCGCAGCGCCATCTCCGAGAACGTGCGCGCCAGCGCCCCCGCCGAGCGGTCGGCCTCTGGCCCGCGCCCCAGCAGCTCGCTAGCGGCGGACTCCAGGTCGCGCCCGTTCTTCAGGATGCGGAAGAGCAGGCGTTCGCCCTCCTCGCCATATTTGCCCTCCAGCACGCTCGAATGCTCGATGGCAGGCGTCTCCAGCGGCTCGTAGCCATAGCGCTCGAAGATCTCGCGCATGAGCTGGAATACGCGGTTACGCGGCGCCAGGTCGCGCGGCAAGAAGTCGCGCGTTCCCTTGACTGGCGCGGTGTTGATGCGTGCCATCGAAGTCTCTTCCTTCTCCACACTGGAACATTGGCATAGGCGCTCTATAGTCTCCAGCAGAGCCACTGGCCGAGCGCGTCCCTGCATTGTATCCCAAGACGCACGGGGCCTGACAGCCTGGCGGCGTGCGCGCCCCACCCCCAGCCCCTCCCCCGCTTTGCGGGAGAGGGGAGCTACACGGAGCCTACCTTACCACAGCGCTCCGGCTCCCTCTCCCTCTGGGAGAGGGCAGGGGTGAGGGCGCTCGCTGGCCGCAATCCTCTGACTCCAGGTGGCTCGGCATGCTGGTTGCGACTGAACTGTAGCTATTCCTAAGCACACCAAAGGACGCCAGGGATGGGCGAAGGAGAGCGGCTAGCAGGAAGGGAACCCGATGAGCATCGATCAGCGCGCCAATCCCTACGACAAGACCTATTACCGGGTCGGCTGCG
>DATAED010000362.1:0-12206 GCA_036258195.1 Ktedonobacterales bacterium | reverse complement strand
AAGCCCCTCTCCCGCCGCAGCGGGGGTGGGGTTGGGGTGGGGGCCTAACCTCTGAGAAGGAGTGACGTATGAGCGACGAAGCTGTTCTGCGAGTGGGGATCATCGGCTATGGGCTGGCTGGCTCGGTCTTCCACGCACCGCTGGTGTCGTCCACGCCGGGGATGCGCGTGGCGGCCATCAGCGTAGGCGACGCAGCGCACTCGGCGCAAGCGCGGCGCGACTTCCCCCAGGCCACCATCTACCCCACGGCGCAGGCGCTACTGGCCGCCGCCGATACGCTCGACCTGGTGGTCGTGGCGGCGCCGAACGACGCGCATGTCTCGCTGGGCGTGGCAGCGCTGGAGGTCGGGCTGCCCGTCGTCATCGACAAGCCGTTCGCGGCGAGCGTCGGTGATGGGCAGCGCGCGCTGGAGGCTGCGGCGCGCTCCGGAAAACCGCTCAGCGTCTTTCAGAATCGCCGCTGGGATAACGATTTCCTGACGTTGCGCCAGCTCATGCGAGGCGCATCGCTGGGCCAGATCGCGCGCTTCGAGAGCCGCTTCGAGCGCTTCCGTCCCGCGCCCAAGGCGGGCGCCTGGCGCGAGAGCGCTGATCCGGCGCTGGCGGGCGGGCTGCTCTTCGATCTCGGCGCCCACCTGATCGATCAGGCGCTACAGCTCTTCGGCTGGCCCGAGACGGTCTACGCCGAGCAGGCGCGGCGGCGCGCTGGCGCCGTGGTGGATGACGACAGCTTCGTGGCGTTGCGTTTCCCCGGCGGCGAGGTCACGCACCTGTGGATGAGTGTCATCCCACGGGTCGCGGGGCCACGCCTGCGCGTGGTGGGCGCACGCGGCGTCTATGAAAAATATGGCCTCGATCCACAAGAAGCGCAACTCGTCAGCGGTTTACGTCCCGGCGACGCGGAGTATGGTCGCGAGCCGCCCGACCAGCGTGGCACGCTGACCACCGAGGTCGATGGACTCGCAGAGGTGGCGTCAGTCGAGAGCCTGCCGGGTCGCTATCAGGACTACTACGCGGGCGTGCGCGATGCGCTGCGCGAGGGGAAGCCGATGCCCGTCGATCCGCGCGATTCGCTAGATGTCGTTCGCATCATCGAAGCGGCGCACGCCAGCGCCGAACGTGGCGAGGTTGTGCGTCCCGCGCGCTGATCGAGTCGTTCAGCGCGCGGCGACGGGACCAACCGAGTCGGCGGGGTCAGCTGGGCCATCGGGCGTGGTGGCTGGCGCATCGGTGGGCGCAACGGCAGGGGCGCTCAGGCGGCGCAGGTGCAGATCGCAGAGGGGCAGGAGCAGGTACAGCGCGGGATGGTCAGGATGGCGCTCGATGCGGGCGCGGTGGGTCATCTGCGCGCAGCCGCTGACGCCGCACGGCAGCAGGACGCTGATCTCGATCAGTTGCAACGTGTCGCTCACTGGCTCCTCATCATCCTCTGCCATACGATCCCTACGCTCTCTCTTCGCCCGATTGCCCGATGCTGAGCTGCTGCTGGTCTTACGTAGTCCAGTACGCGCAGGGTTACACCGACGTTTGGGCAGGCTCGTGACGGCTTCAGGCGCGCGGCGGCAGCAGTGCCAGCAGGTCGTTTAGCAGCCGCCCGGTGAAGCCCCAGATGCGATAGGGGCCGAAGTCGTAGAAGTGCACAGCATGGGTGGCGCCGCCGCGCGTCCACATCTCCGCGTGATAGATGAGGTGGTCGTCGAGCGCGCTGAGGGGCGCCTCGATGATCTCCGCGACCTCGGCAGACTGTGGGCGCAGCACGGGTAGTCCCTCACCCAGCCAGCCAACATAGGGCGTGACGAGGAAGTTGCTGACGAAGGTGTAGGCCGGCGGCATGCCGCCGAGCAGTGTCACGCGCGTCGACTCCAGCCCCAGCTCCTCGTGCGTCTCACGCAGGGCGGTCTGCGCCAGCGAGCGGTCAGCGGGATCACGCGAGCCGCCGGGGAACGAGATTTCGCCGCTGTGCGTGGCGAGGTCAGCGGATCGCCGGGTGAAGAGCAGATACGGCTGGCCATCGCGCGCATACAGCGGCGCCAGCACCGCCGCCTGCCGTGGAACCCTGCCCAGCAGGCGCTGATCCCTGAGTAGAGCCGCGTCGATGGATTCGGCGGGCAGCGCATCGGGGGCGAGCAGTCGCGTGCGCAGCCAGGTGGTCAGCGCTTCGGCGTCTGTCAGCAGCAGCTCGCGTGGGGGTGTGCTGTCCTGCTCGTCCGCAGATCGCGCGCTGGCGCCGCTCATCGCCGCTATCCATCCCTTCCACGCAGGCGCCCATCGCCCTGCGCCATCTCTCAGCCGAATCGGCCTCGTGGAGCCGCGCACGGAGCCGTGCGCGATGTGATCGCGCTTGCCTTGCGCGTTTGCAGGCGCATCTGTTATACTACCCCCTGTAGCGGGGGCTTGCAACGCACTGGTCGGTGGAGAGCAAGTCGCGCTCGCGTGACATTCGGCGAGTTTGGCGCGTCTGGATGTAGCGTGGAGCAAGCGACGCTCGTGAGTCTGTCTGAATGGAAGCTGGCGCGCTGATCGGCGTCATCCTGTGAGGGGTGATGCGGTTCAGCCCAGCGTTTTCGTGTAGTTTGTCTATCGCGCCACTGGACGAAAACGGTGATCTGCCGGGCGCCATTCATCCCTCTCTCCGATCCACTCCCCAGGACTCCAGTGGACGCTTCCCCCACACTGCCCATGGCTTTGCCGCCTATGCGCGCGTCCACGGCGCTGCCCGCTCAACCGACAATGCGCCGCAGATTAGCACGCCGCGCGCCCCGCGACCGCCCGCAAGCCAGAAGCAGCATCTTACGCGATAAAGGGGGAGCCAGACGGAAGGACGCGACGCCAGCGACGACCTGCGGCGAAGTGGTCTGCATCCAGCGCTACAACGACGTGGCGCGTGTGCACATGACCTGGAGCGCCGACCGCCGCTCGCGCACGAAGCGCCAGCCGCGTCAGAGCCCGTCGTACGCCAGGGAAGCCGCGTGCGACACGCGCCCGCCGAACAGCGGCAGTCAGCGTGCTGCGATCATGCGCCCCATCGGAGCGCACACAACGTTCGGCTAGCAGCGAGCGAGAACGAGCGAACCGGGACGATGCCTCGCGTAGATGGCGCAGGTATCGCCGAATCCTGTGGATGTGCATCCGCAGAATGCCTGCCTGCGTTGGCACGACGCCCATGCGGACAGGCGAACACATTTCGACATGAGGAAAGGGGCGGCGCAGTGGTGGCGCGTCTCCAGCGGACGCACGCCCACAGCGCCGGAAGTTGAATGACTTTGAACAACGACGACAAGACTCCACGCGACGATCAGCAGGCGGAGACGACGACTGAGGCCACCGCGACTGAGGCCCCGGCGGCCACCGCCACTGAAGAGGTCGCCCAGGCTCCTGCGAGCGCCCAGGCGAGCGAAGCGTCTGGCGATCAGGCTGAGGCCAGCGCCGAGCCAGCCGCCGAGCCAGCCGCCGAGGAGTCGGCCAGCGCGCCAGAGCCAGTCGCGACGCCGGAGGCTGTGGAGGAGAGCCAGGCTGCTCCAGAGACGCCCGCGCCAGCCGCTGAGGAGCCAGCCGCATCTGCGTCCGCTGCGCAGGACGAGGATGATTTTGGCGTTGGCGGCTACTCGTCGGACAACGACGACATGTACGCTACCGACAACATCCCTGACATGAGCGCCATGCAGCGCCTGCTCGACGAGCAGGATGCGCAGTTCCGCACCATCAAGCGCGGCGATGTGGTCGAAGGGCAGATCGTCCGCATGGATCCAGACGAGATTCTGGTGGACATCGGGCTGAAGAGTGAGGGCGTGCTCTCTACCAAAGAGCTGCCGTCGAGCGGCTATGGCTCGCTGCCAGAGTTGAGCGTCGGCGCCACCGTGCTCGTCTACATCATGCAGCCCGAGACGCCCGAGGGGCATGCGGTCGTCTCGATCAAGCGCGCCCGCCAGGAGCGCCAGTGGCGCATCGCGCAGGAGCAATTCGACCGCGGTGAGTTGCTCGAAGCCGAGGTCATTGACCACAACAAGGGCGGCCTGATCGTCAACCTGGATGGCATCCGGGGTTTCGTGCCGATCAGCCAGATCCTCAACCTGCGGCGGGAAGATTCGTCCGATAACGCGGAGACGCAGACCAAGCTCCAGTCGATGGTGGGGCGCAAGCTGCAGCTCAAGATCATTGAGATCAATCGCAACCGCAACCGGCTGATTCTCTCCGAGCGCATCGCCGTGCAGGAATGGCGCGCGCGGCGCCGCGAGGAGCTGCTCAACGAGCTGCAGGTGGGCGAGGTGCGCACGGGCGTGGTCAGCAATCTGGCCAACTTCGGCGCCTTCGTGGATCTCGGCGGCGCCGACGGTCTGGTGCACATCAGCCAGCTCGCCTGGAGCCGCGTCAACCACCCCAGCGAGGTGCTCAAGGTCGGCCAGAAGGTCGAGGTGCAGGTGCTCTCGGTGGACAAGGAGAAGAAGAAGATCGCCCTGTCCATCAAGCGCGCCGAGGTCGATCCCTGGACGACCGTGGAGCAGCGCTACCACGTCAACCAGCTCGTCACCGGCACGATCACCAAGATTGCGCCATTTGGCGCCTTCGCGCGGATCGAGGACGGCGTCGAGGGGTTGATTCACCTCTCCGAGCTGCCCGCAGGCCAGCAAGACCCCAAGGCCGTGCTGCATGAGGGTGAAGAGGTGACGGTGCGCATCCTGCGCATCGATCCGGAGCGCCGCCGCCTGGGTCTCTCGATCAAGGCAGTGGATGAGATGGGCGCTGGCGGCGAGGGTGTGGCCGCCCCGACCGCGACCGCCCCGGGTGAGGCGCATGCCGCATCCGAGACGGCTGAGACGCCCGCTGCCAGCATGACCGAGCCTGCTGCGCGCCCGGCGCCACGCCAGCCCGCGCCGCCACAGGCGCCGGAGGCGCCAACCACGGCGATGGCTGAAGCGTTCCGCCAGGCCCGCCAGGCGCAGAGCCGCGACCAGGCCGAGGTTGGCGAGGCTGCTCCGGCTGTCACGCCAGCCGCCGAGGCGGAGGCCGCTCCTGCCGCATCCGAGTCGGCTGAGGCTCCAGCCGCTGAGGCCGCTCCAGCCGCCGAAGCAGAGGCGTCGACTGAGGCTGCCCCCGCCGCTGAGGCGACCTCTGCGGTCGAGAGCGAGGCTGCTCCCGTCGTCGAGGAGACTCCGGCCAGCAACGGCGCGACCGAGCCAGCCGCGACCAACGGCACGACGGAGTCAGTCGCAAAGGCCGCTGAGACGACGGAGGCTGCTGAGGCCGCCGCCACCAGCGACGAGAGCAAGGCGTAGCCGAAGCCGGGTAGCCCGACTTCGTTGCGCTGCGCGCAACTGGACCCCTGCCACTCCGATCTGCGGAGCGAGCAGGGGTCTCTTGCGTCACATTTCGATGTAGTGCGGCTTCTGATGGGCTCGCCTCAGCGCGCATCTGGCGCGCCACATGCGGTAATGTGGCCGTGGGCAACGCAGGCCGTTCGGCGGGCGCTTGCGCCGTATTTTTCGCATACATCCACCGGGAGCCGTGATTGTCGGGAGAAGCGCTGGGTATGGGTACCTCAAAACGTCAGACCACGAGCAGCCAGACCGCAGTTGAGGCGCAGGCGGCCTCGCTCACCACTTCTGGATTTCTGAATGTCGCCGGACATGAGCTGCGCGCGCCGGTGACGGCGCTCAAGGGGCAGATTCAACTCATGCAGCGGCGCATCCGCAAGGAAGGCGGTCGCGAGCGCGATGATCTCGCACTGACCAAGATGCTCTATCAGATCGAGCGCATGCAGCAATTGGTGGGGGTCTATCTGGACGCTTCCTATGAGGAGCGCGGCGAGCTGAGCCTGATGCGGCAGTCCAACAACCTCGTCGCGTTAGTCGAGCGGGTCGTCAACCTCTACACCATCGCCAGCGCGAAGCATCCGGTGCGGCTGGAGTCGCGTGAAAGCATCCTGCCCGGCGAATTTGACAGCGGCAGGATCGATCTCGTGCTGCGCGAGCTGCTCGGCAACGCCATGAAGTACGCCCAGGAGGGCGAGCTGGTCGTGCGGCTGCGGCGCGATGGCGCGATGGCGCGCGTCGGAGTAGAGGATGCCGGGCCGCGCATCCCGACGGAGCTTGCGCCCACGATCTTCGACGCCTTCGTCATCGACCCGCAGCGGCAGAACACTGGTCTGGGCCTGGGGCTGTTCGTTGCGCGCAAGGTCGTTCAGCTGCATGGCGGCGAGATAGGCCTGCTACCGGGCGAGCGCGGCAACCTCTTCTGGTTTACGCTGCCGCTCGACGACAGCCGCAACTAAACCGTCCGCTTCTCCTCCTTCTCTGCTGCGGTGGGCGCTGCATGCTTTGGCGTTCACCGCAGCCGTCTGCCGTGCGCCTGCTCCAGGGCGCCCGTGTTTGCTACAATGCATGGCAACACCAGGCATTCAAGCGCACGGAGAGGGGCGAGCCAGATGGCGCAGTGCACGGCAGCCGATGGCGGGCGGCGCGCCTGGACACTGGTCGTGACGCTGGGCCTCACAGAGACGGCATCGTATGGCGTGCTCTACTACGCCTTCACTGTCTTTCTGTCGCCGATGCAGGCAGAGCTGGGCTGGTCGCGCTCTGCGCTTACGGGCGCCTTCTCGCTGTCGCTGCTGCTCTCGGGGGTGACGGGGCTGCTCGTGGGGCGCTGGCTCGATCGCCACGGCCCACATGCGCTGATGACGCTTGGCTCGTGCCTGGCGGTGGCGCTCACGCTGGCGTGGTCGCAGGCGCGCAATCTGGTCGTCTTCTACCTGATCTGGGCGGCGATTGGTGTGGTGATGGCCGCCGTGCTGTATGAGCCAGCCTTCTGGGTCGTGGCGCGGCGCTTCACTCGCCAGCGAGGCCGTGCGCTGACCGTCCTGACCTTCGTCGCGGGGTTCGCCAGCGTCATCTTCGTGCCGCTGGCGGGCGCGCTCGTTTTGGCGCAGGGCTGGCGGGCCGCGCTGGTGACGCTGGCCATCATCCTCGCTGTCGTCACGATTCCGGCGCATGCGCTTGTGCTGCGCGAGCGGCGCGACCTCACCCCCCAGCCCCCTCTCCCACAGGGAGAGGGGGAGCCAGAGCCTGTGCTGGGCGGCAAAAGCGCTGGCGAGGTGAAAGGGGCGGGCGGCAGCGCAGCGCTGCGGTCGCTGGCCTTCTGGGGCATCGCGGCGGCGTTCTTTCTCATTACACTCAGCACGTCGGCGCTGGCGGTGCATCTCGTGCCGCTGCTGCAGGGGCGCGGCTACAGTCAGACCTTCGCCACTACGACGGTCGGCGTCTACGCGCTGATGGCGCTGCCGGGCCGCCTGATCTTCACCCCGCTGGGCGACCGCATCCATCGGAACTGGGTGGTCGCCAGCATCTTCTTCATCCACGCGCTGGGGATGCTGGCGCTGCTGCTGGCGCCGGGGATGGTCGGGATCGTGGGCTATGTCATCCTCTCTGGCGCGGGTTTCGGCGCGATCATGCCGGCGCGCGCCAGCCTGGTAGCGGATGTCTACGGTGCCGCGCACTATGGGCAGATCAACAGCGTGGTGGCCTTCGTGTCGCTGGTGGCGCGATCCATCGGCCCCATCGGCATGAGCCTGATCTACGAGTTCGCGGGCGGCTATCCGATGGCGCTGGCGGGGCTGGTCGCCACGGCGCTGCTGGCGATGGCCGCGCTGCTGCTGGCCGACCGGTAAAGCCCCCACCCCCAGCCCCTCCCTCGCTTTGTGGAAGAGGGGAGCTACGCTGTGGCGATGTGTATGGTGCGCTGACGGGGGCCATCCAGCTCCACCAGCACGACCCGCTGCCACGTCCCTAGCAGCAGACGGCGGTTGGCGAAGGGCAACGCGACGGATGGGCCGATCAGCGAGGAGAGCAGGTGGTCGGGCGCGTGCGCGGGGTTGTGCGGATGACGATAGCTCTGCTTCGGGAGCAGGCTGCGTAGCGCCTGAAGCAGATCGAGGTCGGTTCCGGGATCGAGGTCGGCGGTGGTCAGCGCGCAGGTGGTGTGCGCCGCGAAGACTACGCAGACCCCCTCGGCGCGCTCAGCCTCGCGCAGCGCATCCTCCACCTGAGCGGTGATGTCCACTACCTGCTCTTTGCCCTGTGTCGCTACCTGTGTCGTCTGCATCTTCGCGCTCCCTGCTGACTATGGCCGCACCACGCCGATATAGTTCGGAGCGCCATCGGCAGTGAACCACAGCGCGCCATCAGGGGCGACCGCCAGGCCAAATGGCACGCTTGCCGGCGTGGCCAGCTTGTAAAACTGAAACTGTCCTGAGGTGGGCGCGTAGCGTATCAGCGCGTTGGCGCCCGTGCTGGTGAACCAGAGCGCGTCGTCGCGCGTGACCACGTCGTACAGCGTCGCCGGGTCGCCCAGCGTGTGCGGTACCTTGACCAGGGTAATCTGGCTCGTCTGCGGGTCGATGCGCCCGATGGTATCAGAGAGCAGCTCGGTGAACCACACACCGCCATCCGGCCCGATCGTCATGGAATAGATCTGCGCCTTGGGATCGTTGACGCTGTAGGTGGTGACGGCGCCCGTCTGCGGGTCGAGTCTGCCGACCTGACCACCGCTCAGCGCGCCATACCACACCGCGCCATCGTCGGTGATGGCCAGCGCATAGGGATACGTGGGCGCGGCGCCACTGGCGGCTGGCAGCGGAAAGGTACTGATGGCGCCGGTGATCGGGTCGAGCCGCCCCAGCGCGCCGCCCGTCACCTCGGTGAACCACAGATTGCCCTGGCGATCCATCGTCAGCGCCTCTGGCCCGGCGATGTGGCCATCCACCTTCCCCAGCGGAAACGTCTGGAAGGTCTGCGTCGTGGGATTGAAGCGCCCGATGTAATTGGCCGCCTCCTCGGTGAACCAGATGTTCCCCTGCTGATCGACGACCTCTGCCATGATATTGAACTGACCGCCAGGGGGCGTCCAGCCCTGGACCTGGCCGGTCTTGGGGTCGAGCATACCCAGCTTGTTCTGGCCCATCTCGCCGACCCAGACACGCCCCTGCTGGTCAATCGCCGGCTTCATCAGCGCGGGATTCGGCCCCGGCAGATGATAAACCTGCTCGTGCGCCTGCACGACCCCCTGTGGCAGGTTGGCTGGCGCGGGCTGCTGGTGTGGCGTGCTCGTGCGTGGGGGCGCGCTCATGGCGTTGGCGACGCCCTGCAGGCCGACGACCGAGACCAGCCCGATGATCAGCACGATCAGCATGAACCAGGCGTCGCCCTCGCGTCCCTGCAGCCAGCCGGGCAGGCGCTTGCGGAGCACTAAAATCGTATCCCGTACTCGGCCCATCGCTGTGTCACCTGTGCCTTGATCTCGTCGCTCATCTCGATGTCGGGTGGCCATGCGCGCGGATGCCCCTCTTCTGGCAGCTTGCGCGTGGCGTCCAGCCCCATCTTCCAGCCAAATTTCTCGTAGGGCGAGGAGTGATCCAGCGCATCCAGCGGGCCATCGACCAGCAGCGTATCGCGCTTGGGGTCAACGTTATTGCCGACGCGGAACAGCACCTCATGCAGATTCTGCACGTTGACGTCGTCATCCACCACGATGATGAACTTCGAGAGCATCATCAGCATCATGCCCCAGATGCCCGCCATCACCTTCTTGGCGTGTCCGGGGAAGCGCTTGCGGATCGAGACAATCACCACATTGTGGAAGCCGCCCTCCACCGGCATATTCATATCTACGATCTCAGGCATCACCACGCGCAGCAGTTGCAGGAAGAAGCGCTCGGTCGCCTTGCCCAGATAGGCGTCTTCCATCGGCGGCTTGCCGACAATCGTCGTGGCGTAGATGGGGTTACGGCGATGCGTGATGGCCGTGATGTGCATGACGGGGTACGGCTCGACGGGCGTGTAGTGGCCCGTGTGATCGCCAAATGGCCCCTCTGGCCGCAGCTCGTCGGTATCGACGTAGCCCTCCAGCACGATCTCGGCCTGGGCGGGTACCTTCACGTCCACCGTCTTGCACTGCACGACATCCACCCCGCGACGCCGCAGGAAGCCCGCGAAGAGCAACTCGTCGATGCCGGGCGGCAGGGGCGCGCTTGCGGAGTAGACGCTGGCGGGGTCGGCGCCGATGACCACTGCGACCTCCATGCGCTTCTGCTGCTGCTTCTCGGCATCGCGGAAGTGCGCAGCCCCGCCCTTGTGGATCTGCCAGTGCATGCCGACAGTGCGCTCGTCGTAGACCTGCACGCGATACATGCCAATGTTGCGCTTGCCCGTCTGCGGGTCTTTGGAGTGCACCATCGTCAGCGTCAGGTAGCGACCGCCATCCAGTGGCCAGCACTTCAGGATGGGGATGTTGGCCAGCGAGGGGTGGTCGGTGATGACGACCTCCTGACACGGCGCATGCGAGACGGTGTGCGGGCCGATGCGCGTCAGCTCCAGCAGCTCGGGAGCGAGCTTAGCCTTCTCCAGCAGGCCATCGGGCGGACGGTTCTGCACGATGTCCAGCCAGCGCTTGATGCGGTCGCCCAGCTCATCCAGGCTTTTGACGCCGAGCGCCCAGGACATGCGCTCCTCGCTGCCAAAGGTGTTGATCAGCACGGGCATGTCGTAGCCGCGCACATTCTCGAAGAGCAGCGCAGGGCCACCCGCTTTGCTGACCCGGTCGGTAATCTCGGTGATCTCCAGGTCAGCTGAGACGGGCGCCGTGACGCGCTGGAGCTGCCCATGCAGTTCGAGAAACGCTATGAACTCACGCAGATCGTTGAACGCCATCCATCGCCATCCCGCTCACGGGAGCGCATGCCCCCTCATCCGGCGCCCGCCACGGAGCTATTCTCCTTGGGCCAGCGTCATACACACTAGATTATGGGGCTGCGCTCAGGCCAGGTCAAGAAAGGCCGCGCTGGCCACCCAAATCGCTGAGTCGCTCGTTCTACACAGCAGAAGGCGCCGCCGCCATGCTGGGGGCGTCGCGCGATATTGGCGCGGGCAGAAGGAGATTGGTGTGGGGGCAGAGACGCTGACCCAGCCAGCGCAGACGGCCACACAGTCGCTCCGGGCGCCGCGCATGATTCCGCTGTGGGTGATGTCGCTCTGCGCGGGCGCGCTGTGGGTGGCGGGCGCCTCGTTCAGCTCGCAGGATGTCAATGACTACCACTGCTATGCGCTGGCCTTCTGGCGCGGCGCGCAGGCGACGGCCAGCCTGGAGCCAGGCTCGTGCCTGACGCCTGTCTCGCTCTTCTCCCACCTGCCCTTCCACACCGTGCCACTGGAGTACGGGCCGCTGGCGCTCGCCACATTTCTGCCGCCGCTGCTCGTCCCGCCAGCGTGGTACAACACGGCGTACTTCGTCGAGATGGCGCTGGTGGGGATGGCGATTGCCTGGCTGCTGGATCGCTACGGCCCGCTGTGGTCGGGCCATGTCTGGCTGATCTACGGCCTGATCGGGAGCTGGATTCTGGTAGCGGGGCGCTTCGACGCGGCCCCGGCGGCCTGCGTGGTGGTGGCGCTGCTGGCGGCGCAGCGCGGCAGGCTGACATGGGCCTACGTGGCGCTGGCGCTGGGCGCCCTGATGAAGCTCTACCCGCTGGCGCTGCTGCCTCTGCTGCTGATTGTCTCGTGGCGCGAGCGTGGACGAGCGCCGCTGTGGCGCGGTCCGGCGGCCTTCGTCGCCATCGTCGGCGTGGTGGAGGGCGGTGTGGCGTTGATCGCGCCCGCCAGCCTGCTGACGCCCTTCACCTACATGAGCGCGCGCTGCGTGCAGATCGAGTCGGTTGCCGCTACCTTCGCCTCGCTGTGGGCGCGCGTGGCGGGGGTCGAGCCGGACTTCCCATACGCCTACAATTCGACCTGCGAGGCCATCACCGCGATGGGGACGACGCAGATGGTCGCGCTGGGGCTGGGCATGGTCGGCGCCGCGCTGGCCCTGGCGCTCTTCTGGCGGGGGCGCATCAGCCTGGGGCTGGCGGCGCTGCTGACGCTCGGCGCGCTGCTGGTCGGCAGCAAGGTGCTCAGCCCGCAATACCTCATCTGGATCAGCCCACTGATTGCGCTGGAGTTCGGCGCGAACGGGTTCGCGCTGGTGGGGTGGAGTCTGGTCGGCGCGCTGACGACGGCGTGTTTCCCGTATGCGTATAATGGTACGCTGACCGACATCTTCGACCTCTCGCCCTATCCCTTGATCGAGTTGACGGCGGGGGCGCGCAATCTGCTGGCGCTGGCGCTGGACGTCGCCGTGTTTGCGCGCCAGGTGCGACCGCTCGCGCCACAGCCGCACACAGG
>DATAED010000361.1:0-6141 GCA_036258195.1 Ktedonobacterales bacterium | reverse complement strand
GGCGATCACGCACGGCTCTGGCGTCGGTGAGCAGAATCATCAGCCAGCGATTGGTGGGGCTGAGCATGTTGGCTTTGTAGGTGTACTCGGACACCGCGATGAGTTCATCCCAGCGCAGCAGTCCACGGCCCGTCACGATCTGCGAGCCGCGATCCAGCACGCCATCGGGGCCGATGATCAGTGTGGGACCGGGAATGATGAGCCGGACGAGATTGAGCAGCAAAATGAAGGCGATCAACGCCAGAAAGAAACCAAGGCCGATGGTGACGATTGGATTCGCAGCGTTCGACATCGCCCACCAGACGCCGAGCGCGCAGGCCACTACGAACACCACCTGTCCGACGATCAACCGCAGCAGACGCCAGCGGCGCGGATAGACGACGATGCGCTCGCCATCATCGCGGAACAGCGCATCGGTGTGAATCTGCTCGCCAATCTCGCGCAGTCCCTCACGCAGAGGAGCATAGACGCGGCGAGACATCCTGACGCTGAAGTCGATTACGCCAATGATGACCGCGACCGAGCCGACAAGCAGTGCGACCTTGGCGACGTCAAGCGCCACCTGTACCTGTGCGCCCCAGCCTTCGATCAGCGAGACGCCAAAGGCCAGGCCGAGCGTGAAACCTGCGAGAGCGCAGACCAGCCAGCCGTTGAGATGGAATCTGAAATAGCCCAGGATGGAGACGGCGCCGAGCGCCAGCGCGGCCCAGACAATCGGCGCTGCCAATGGCTGGAGATGATCCGTCACGTAGGAGCCGGGCGGTATCGCGGCGAACATGCCCGCAATGGTGACAACCCAGCCCAGCGGCGTCGTCCACCAGCGTTTCTGCTTGCGTCTGCGTCTCGAGCTGTCTGCCATGTCGCCCTGCCTGCTCGCTCTACTCATCGCAAGCAGTAGCATAGCATGGCAGGGCAAACGCGCTGCTGCGCCCCCTCCCCCAGCCCCTCCCCCGCTGCGCGGGAGAGGGGAGTTATGCTTGCTATTTGACAGTCGGAGGCAAGCGGCGTAGCATGGCGACGGCGGCGGTATGCAGTGGCAATGGAAGCGGTCGGCGCATGGCGTCGCGCAGGCATCACACCTGAGCGTGCGCGCAGAGGAGGTCAGCTCTGGAATGGATGAGGAAGCTCAAGCGCAACAGGCCCTGAAAGAGATGTTTCGCCGGGACCGGGCCGAGGTGGCCGCTCATCCGCCGCGCAAACCCCGCTTGCGCGACAGCTCGCGAACGCTTGCCTGGGTGGTCGGCATCGTTGTGTTCGTGGTTGTCCTCCTCCCTGTCACGTTCATCGTGGTCTATCCGCGCTTCGGCCCGGTCGACACGATGAACTCGTTCTGTCAGGCCGAAGAGGATGGCGAATACGCAAGCGCCTACGCGCTGCTCTCAAAGGGCGCACAGCAACGTGTGTCGCTCGCTGACTTCACCAATGAGAGCCGTACCGTCACCCTGGTGTCCTGCTCCGTGAGCGGCGGCATCCCCTTCATCTTCAATCAGACGCAGGCCACGCTCGATGTCGACTACTCGCTCCTGTCTGATGGCGCCGGTATGACGGAGAACGGGACGATGTCGTTTGTCCATGAGAGCGGCGGGTGGCGCGTGGACTCCACATCGCTCGTCATCATCTGACCGGCGCCCTCACCTGACGCCATCATATTCGGAGCGCCAGAGCGGAGGTTTCGGGTTGCATAGGCTGCGCCCTGCCTGCGTTATGGCGCTCCTCCCCCGTGTCATTCCCCTCCCTTTCCATACCTCCCCATCTCCGCTTTGTTGATTGACGTTGCGGCTATACTGGTGGCCATCATAGGGCGAGCGTGGCCCAGACAGGCGGTGTTTAGGCTCATGCGCCCTGGGGAGGGGAGCGCGCCGCGTCATCCACTAGCGGCGCGCACTGAGAGGAGCCAAGCCATGCAGCAACCAGCTTCACAGCAAAGCGCAGTGAGTGGTGCGCCCGCTATCTCATTCTCAGCGCCATTCGAGCGGTTCGCAGCATTCGCCGCCATCGTCACTGGCCTCAGCAGCTTGCTTTACGCGGTGTTCTTTCTTCTTGTGACAGGCGCATTACACGACTACCTGCCCTCGCTCTTCCTGGCGCTGGGCGGCCTGCTCGCCACTGCCGTGCTGACCGCGCTCTACCAGCGCGTGCGCGGCGCCGAGCCGACCTTCGCCGCGTGGGCGTTTGGGCTGGGCTTCATCGGGCAGGTCGGTACGGCCATCCACGGCGTCTATGGTCTGGCCAGCGCCATCAGCCGGACGCCGAGCAGTGGCGTCGGTACCTCAGTTCCCAATCCCGTCGATCCCGCCGGATTCCTGGCCTTCGGGCTGACGGGGCTGAGTACGCTGGTGTTCGCCTGGCTCATCGTGCGAAGCGGCCAACTCCCGCGCGGCCTGGGCTATCTCGGCTATCTGCTGGGTGTCTTGCTGATCGCGCTCTTCCTGGGAGCGTTGCTCACCAACACCGCGAAGAGCCTGTTCGTGCTGGTTCCCGGAGGGCTTGCCAGCCTGCTGGCGACTCCCATCTGGAACTTCTGGCTCGGCGCCGTCTTTCTGCGTCGCCGGACGGCATAGCCTGCCCATAATGTGAGCCGCCACCTGGAGGCGATGGCGTTTCCTCCAGGTGGCGGCTCGACGCGCCCCGTGGCGAGGCTACGGCAGCATCAGGTGCAGGTCGCCGAACTCGTGCCACAGGTAGCGCCGCTCGATGGCCGCCGCATACGTGCGGGTGAGGTGCTCGCGGCCCACCAGCGCCTCCAGCATGGCGAGGTGGCTGCTGCGTGGCTCGTGCAGCCCCGTCAGCAGGCCATCCACCGCCCAGATGCCGCGCTCAGGCGTCACCACCAGCCCCGTCCAGCCTTCGCCGGGGTGAACCTCGCCGCGCTCGTCGGCGACCGTCTCCAGCGTGCGCACGGCGGTGGTGCCGACCGCGATGATGCGGCCGCCAGCGGCGTGCGCCGTGTTGATCAGGCGGGCCGTCGCTGAGGAGACGCGATAGTATTCCTCATACGGCGGCTCGTGCGCCTCCAGGCTGGAGACGCCCGTATGCAGGATCAGCGGCGCGAAGAGCACCCCGCGCGCCACGAGCTGCGCCATCAGTGTGCGGGTGAAGGCGCGGCCCGCCGAGGGCATCTCGGCGCTGCCCATCTCGGTGGCATAGACCGTCTGATAGTAGCTATTGGGCCAGAACTGCGGCACATAGCCATAGCGGATCGGGAAGCCATTGCGCTCCAGGTAGTCATGCAGCGGCTGCGGCGCGCGGATGGTGGCCAGCCAGAGGCGCGGCGCCGTTGTGATGCTCGCCGGATACGGCGCGTGCAGCGTGGCCGTGGCGCCATCGGGCAGGCTCAGCGTCTCGCCTGCGAAATCGTCGCTGAGCGGGGCGGAGCCTGCGGGCTGCGGCGTGCGCGGCTCGACTGTCCAGAAGCCGCCGGGCAGGCGGGTCGAGAGATGCAGCTCGATCTCGCGCTGGCCGTCGGCGCGTGTGGCCTTCAGCGCCGCGTTCAGCACGCCGCTGGTGTTGATGACCAGCGCATCGCCCGCCCGCAGCGCCGCGCCTATCTCGCTGAAGCGCGTGTGGATGATCTCTGGCGTAGAGCGCGCGGAGATCATCAGGCGCACGTCGTCGCGCGAGTCGCCGCGCGCCTCTGGCGGCTCGGTGGCCTCCAGCTCCGGTGCCAGGGTGAAGTCGAGCGCGTCATCCAGCGTTGAGCTGTGGCGCTCCGGCGCTAGCGACCAATCCTCATATCCGCTCGTGTCGGGAGCCTTGCCCGAAAGCGCGAATCCATGTGGCGCAATCGTTTTCATCGTGGGACGCCTGCGATTCTATCGTCTCTGCTGTGTCGCTATCGTTGCGCTCAGTCGCCCACCGGATGATCGTCCGGCTCAGGCTGAAAGAGCGAGATGTGCAGTCCATCGGGCGCGCGCAGGCGTTGCGAGCGCACGCCCCAACTGGTGTGTACCGGCTCATGCAGTGGCGTCGCGCCGTGCCCTTGCAGTCGGATGGCCGCCTGCTCCACGCTGGCCACCTCCAGCGCCAGCCGCACCGGCCCGGCTGCCTGCCCCGGCGACTCCACGGAGTCGGTATAAGCGGCGTCGGCGCGGTCGAGCAGCTCGATGGTTCCGGCGCCCGCCGCCAGCACGATGCCGCGCCCGGCGCCGCCATCCGTCCAATCGACGACGGTGGGCAGCGCCAGGCCATCGCGGAAGAACGCCAGCGCGGCGTCGAAATCTTCGACTGTCAGCGCCACACGCAGCTCCTTCACGCCGCCCGCCTGCGCTTCTCCTTCAGCCGATGAGCTGGCGGGCTGGGGCAGCTCGCGCGCCTGATAGCGTCCGCTGGGCAGGTCGCCCGTCAGCAGCGCGACCAGCCCCGGCACGCTTACCTCTGGCAGCGGGCGGTCGCTGATGTCCTCGCCGGGGAACGCTTCCTGATGCATCTGCGTGCGCATGTCGCCGGGATCAACCCAGTAGACGCGCCAGTCGGGCTGCTCGGCGGCCAGTACATGCGAAAGCTGCTCCAGCGCGGCCTTGCTGGCGCCGTAGCCGCCCCAGCCTTCATAGGCCTCCACGCCCGCGTCGCTGGTGATGTTGAGGATGCGCGCGCCCGGCTTCAACTCGCCGCGCAGGGATTGCAGCAGCGCCAGCGGCGCCACTACATTCGTGCGGAAGACCTCTTCCAGCGTGTCGAGACCGTAGTCGAGCAGCGGCGGCAGTGGACTCGTTCCCAGCGTGCTGGCGTTGTTGACGATGGCGTCCAGTCCGCCCAGCTCGCGCGCCGCCTCTGCCAGCGCCTCACGATGCCAGCTATCGGTCACGTCGCCCGCCAGCGCCACCACGCGCGAGGAGCGGGCCAGCTCGGCGTGCGCCGCCTCCAGCGCCTCGGCGCCGCGCGCATCCAGCAGCAGCGTCCAGCCGCGCTGGGCGAGGTCGCGCGCCAGCGCCAGCCCCAGTCCACGCGACGCGCCTGTGATGAGTATCGTCGGTGATGTGGTCATCTGAATTCGCCTCCTGTCGCGCCCGCGCCCGCCATCGGGTGTTGTCGGATGTTGTCGGTCGCGCGCATGGTTTGACGCTCTCAAGCGTAGGTCAGATGGGGATTGATACACACTGCCCATTGGAACCAGCGGCGCCTGACCTTTTGTGCAGGCCGCCACCCCCAGCCCCTCCCCCGCGTTGCGGGAGAGGGGAGCCAGGCGGCGTGGCGCTTGCCCCTCGCGTCACGCCTGGCCTGGGTTCCCCCTCCCTCGGAGGGGAGGAGGTCAGGGGGAGAGGTTCCGCTCGCCCCGCGCATCACCTACCGCTCTTGCCGCTCGTGCGGCGCGAGTGAGAGCAGACCATCTTGCGTGGCGCGGGCGACCACCTCGGTGCGGTTGCCCGCGCCCAGCTTACGCATCAGCGCGGCGATGTGGAACTTGACGGTGCGCTCGCGCACGCCCAACCGCGCGGCGATCTCTTTATTTTGCAGGCCGTGGCCGAGCAACTGGAGCGTCTGCCGCTCGCGTGGGGTGAGGATGGTCGGAGGGCCGTCGGGCGTCGCGCCGGAGACATGCCGCAGCAGCCGCGACGCCACCACGGGTGTCAGCAGCGAGCCGCCCGCGTGCGTGGTGCGGATGGCGCTGAAGATCTCCTCGCGTGGCGCGCCCTTGAGCAGATAGCCCTGCGCGCCTGCGCGGATGGCCGCCAGGATGCGCTCATCGGTGTCGAAGGCGGTGAAGACAATCACGCGCACGCTCGATCCCTGCTCGCGCAGGCGGCGCAGCGTCTCCACGCCGTCGCCATCGGGCATGGCCAGATCGAGCAGCAGCACATCGGGGGCCAGCGCCGCCACCTGCCGCACGGCCTCCGCGCCGGAGCCAGCGCCGCCCACCACAGCGAAATCGCGCTGGGTGGTGAGCACGGCGACCAGGCCATCGCGCACGATGGGATGATCGTCGGCCACCAGGATGCGGATTACCTCGCTCATGGATGCTCTCCCAGCGGCACGCTCAGCTCGATGCAGGTCCCCTCGCCGGGGCTGGTCGCCAGTTGCAGCGCGCCATTCAGCAGGCGGGCGCGCTCGCTCATGCCGCGCAGGCCGTAGCGGTCAGGCGGCACGCTGGCGGCGTCGAATCCATCGCCATTGTCGTCCACCGTCAGCCGGATGGCGTCCGGC
>DATAED010000360.1:0-22702 GCA_036258195.1 Ktedonobacterales bacterium | reverse complement strand
GCTGTTCGGTGGTGGTCCAGCAGATGACGCTGCCAATTGGGAAAGCATGGTACATGCTGTCCCACAGGGAGAGGACATCGTCGGGCTCCCAGACGAAATCACGCTGGAACGTGGGGATCAGGAAATGGTTGCGTCTCAGCTGGTGGACGATCTCGGTTACAGTCAACGTCTCGGTTGATACACTGCGAATCGGCGCGCTCATCCACGCTACCTCCGCCACCTGCCTGCCCCAACATCTCAGCCTGTGCGACGCTAGCCGCACAGCGCTTGTTGGGTTGCAGCGTACCTGCAGGCGTGCAGTTGTGTCAATGGCGCTGATGGGCGTGACAACGGGAGCGGCTACCAGTCCGATTCATCGGGCGCTGGCTCGCGGTCGGCGAAGTCGTCGCCATCGTCAGATGCACCAACCTCGCCATCCTCGGCGATATCGGGCGCGGGGGCACAGACGATGGCGGCCACCCGCGCGGCGAAGGCGGCGATTTCGTCGGGCTGGTCGAGCGCCTGGGGCAAGCTGAAGAAGCAGCGCTCGCTGTCGTCGCTGTGGTGCGCGACCCAGCGCGAGATGATGTTGATCTGATCGACTTCCTCGCGGCCCACGCACAGTGGTGGAGCGCCCAGCAGCACCGCGACCCGCGCCAGCGCTTGCGCAGCCTCGGCGACGCTCGCGGTGTCGTGCGAAGCCCGTTGCTGGCTGGCTAGCCGACCGTGGCGCACCAGATACAGCTCGGCGAAACCTGCCTCCGCCGAAGGATAAACGATCAGCAGGTTGTTGGCCTCGACCGCGCCGGTGATGAGCCGCTGACCCAGCAAGACCTGATCCGCGTCGCGCAGTGCGTCGCGCAGGCGTGCGGCGCGCTCATAGTCCTGGCGGGCGGCGGCCTCGAACATCTCGCGCTTGAGCCGGTCGATCAGGTCGGTGCGCTCGCCGCCCAGGAAGGCGCAGGCGTCCTCGATGGCCTGGCGATACTCCGCCGCTGTCTCGGCGCTGAGCTCGCCCCGGCATGGACCCGGGCAACGCTTGACGTGGTAGCGCAGGCAGGGCTCGCTGGCGGGCGCGTCGGGTGGCAGATTGCGGGTGCAGGTACGCAGCGGCAAGACCTTGTGGATCAGCTCCAGCGTGACCTGCACGATGCGTCCGCTGCGGAATGGACCGAAGTAGCGTGCGCTATCGGCGCTGACCTCGCGCGTGGCGTAGAAGCGCGGCCATGCGCTGCTCAAATCCAGCTTGATGAAGGGGTAGCGCTCGTGGTTTTTGAGCTGCACGTTGTAGCGCGGTTGGAGCGCCTTGATGAGCTGCGATTCGACCAGCAGCGCCTCCAACTCTGAGCCAAGCTGGCGCGTCTCGATCTCCACCACGCTCTGCAACAGGCCATCCATCTTGCGCGTGTAGCCGAGCGGCTGGTTGTAATAGGAGGAGAGCCGGTCGCGCAGGCGCTTGGCCTTGCCGACATAGATGACCTCGCCGCTGGCGTCGCGCATTAGGTAGACGCCCGGGGTGGTCGGAAACTCCTTGCGCCAGGCGGGGTTGAGGTACATCTTGCCGCTGGGGCGCGGCTCGCTCTCGACATGGCGCACAGGGGCGCCGCGCTCGACTGCTCGCCAGAGATCCTCCAGCGTCTCGCAGCCCTCCTCGCGAGCGCGCGCCAGCAGCAACGCAAAGACCTGCGCTGTCAGCATGGCGTCTGGCAGGGCGCGGTGCCGGTTGTGGACGGGCAGATGCAGCGCCAGCGCCACGCGGTCGAGGCTGGCGCGGCGCAGGCCCGTTACGAAGCGGCGCGCCAGCGCGATGGTGTCGATACCCTCATCCGGGAAGGCGGTTCCCATGCCACAGCGGTCGGCCTCGAAGTTAAGGAAGGAGAGATCGAAGCCGACGTTGTGCCCGACAATGGGCCGCTCGCCGATGAAATCGCGCAGCTTCGGCAGCACCGCGCCGGCATGCGCGGCGCGTCCCACCATGCTATCGGTGATGCCTGTGAACTTGGTGATGAACTGCGGGATGCGGCGGTCAGGGTTGATGAGCTTGCGAAAGCTGGCGCCGACCTCGCCGCCTGTGATGATGACGGCGCCCACCTCGATCAGCCGATGGCGACCGGGCGCCAGGCCGGTCGTCTCCACATCCACCGCCACGAATTCGACATCGGGCAGGCCGCGGCGGGCGATGTCCCAGGCCGTCAAACGCCACTGGCCGCTGGCGTCGCGCGCGAAGAGCGGCGACGGCGCGAGCAACTTCTCCAGCATGGCGCCCCACGGGCCAGCGGGGATGGCCAGCGGGGCGCTGGCGACGCCGAAGACGCTGGCGGCGAGCTGGGTAGCGCCAAGCGGCTCGCCCGCCTCGACCAGTGTGTCGCGGGCGCGCTTCAGCAGGGCGCTGGAGCTGGCGGTGGACTGCGGCGCGCCATCGGCGTCTGCGGCAGGCTGGCGTTCGGGCTCCGCAGCGTGGAACTGGGAGTCGTTGGTTGGGTGATCTCGTCGCGACCGCATTGGGCTTCGTCCATCTCGCCGACGCCACGCTCACGTCGCCGACAGCCGAGGCGCGAGTGGGTGGTGGTGATGACGGTAGCACAAGTGTTCTGGCGGCGTCAACGCGCAGCCCTGGAGGGTCAGGGCAAGCGGGTAACAGGCGGAGCGACGACGCACCGCCAGTAGTCAAGCGTCGCCTGCAAACTGAGGTCGGTTGCGCCGCTGGGACGCCACGGCGTATCGCGCGTGATCTTCGTCGTGTCGGCGCACAGCACTGGAACATCGGCTGGCCGAAATCGCACAGGATCGACACGCACCGTAATCCTCGTCTGCGCCATCTTCAGCAGCCGCTGAAGCATATCCTCGATGGAGCAAGCGATGCCCGAGCCGATGTTATACGCCTCGCCCGCATGCGCGCACTCTGCCAGGTTGAGGTACGCGGCAACTACCTCCTCAACTGGGAGAAAGTCGCGTTGTGCGCTCAGATTCCCGACGAGTAACAGCGGCTCAGCTTGCCCGGCCTCGATCAGTGCGATTTGGCGCGCAAAGCTCGCGATGACAAAGTCCTCGCGCTGTCCTGGTCCAAAGTGATTGAAGGCGCGGGCGCGAATGACATCGAGACCGTAGGCGCGATGGTACTCGAACGCATAGAGATCCTGCGCGACTTTTGCCACGGCATAGGGGTTGGTTGGGCGTGGCAGCGTGTCCTCCGCCAGAGGATTCTCCTCCGGGCGCACCAGGCCGTACTGCTCACCCGACCCGCTCACGACGATGCGTGGCGCAATCCCCTCAGCGCTCAGCGCGCGAATCGCCTCGGCGAGTTGGATGAAACCGCCCGCGTTGACTCGCAAGACCTCGGCGGGATACTGCCAGGAGGCGGCAACCGACGAGGCTGCAGCCAGGTGAAAGATCATGTCCGGCCGTGTTTCCAGCAGTACCTCGCTCAGCCGCGCGCCGTCTGTGATGTCGCCGGCAACGGCTGTCACCGCGGGCACGGACTTCCCATGCTCCTGCTCACCTGCAGGAAGCGTCGGCTGCGGTGGCAACGATGCCTCGTGAACAAGTCCGTAGATACGAGCCATCGGATAGCGTTGCGTGCAGATACGCGCCAGATAGGGCGCCACAAATCCACCGTAGCCGGTGATCAGGATGCGCTCAGGCGCGTGGAGTTCCTGGCTCTCATGGCTCATGGCGCGATCGCTCCTCGGTCATACCTAATCCGTAAGAGGGCGGATTCGTAGAGATACATCGCTGATCTATGGCGTTGTGTGGCGCCCACCCTGGGCGTGCGCGCTGCGATCAATGACGGATAACGCAGACTCTGTACGGTGGTCATAGGCCATGCTTTGCTGCTCTCGCTGGACGGACTCGAGGTCGCTCTCGACCATCATCTGTACCAGTTCTGTGAACGTGACGCGCGGTGACCAGCCAAGCTCGCGTCGTGCTTTGGAAGCGTCACCAACCAGGTGATCCACCTCGGCGGGTCGCAGGTACTGCGGGTTGGTCTCGACGTAGCGCTCCCAGTCGGTGATGCCCGCCGCAGCAAACGCCGCCTGGACGAACTCCCGCACGCTATGCGTCTCTCCGGTGGCGATCACGTAGTCCTGTGGGTGTTCCTGCTGCAACATCAACCACATGGCCACCACGTAGTCGCCAGCGAAGCCCCAGTCGCGCTTGGCCTCCATGTTACCAAGCACCAGCTTCTCCTGGAGGCCCAGTGCGATGCGTGCGACCGCTAGCGAGATCTTGCGGGTCACAAACTCAACCCCACGCCGAGGGGATTCATGGTTGAAGAGAATCCCACTACTGGCATACATCCCATAGCTCTCGCGGAAGTTGGTCGTGATCCAATGGCCATAGAGCTTCGCCACCCCATAGGGACTACGCGGATAGTAGGGCGTCATTTCGTTTTGCGGAATCATCTGCACTTTGCCAAACATCTCGCTGGTCGAGGCTTGATAGAACCGGATAGGGGTGTCCAGCAACCGGATCGCTTCGAGCATGCGCGCGACACTGAGCGCCGTATACTCGCCGGTCGCCACAGGTTGCTGAAACGACGTGGCGACAAACGACATGGCCGCGAGATTGTAGACCTCGGTGGCCTGCGACTGTCGCAGCGCCTGAATCAGCGAGAGTTGATCCAGCAGATCGGCATCGATTAACTCGATCCGGTCGAGCAGATGCTTGATGCGTGAGTCATTGAAGGTGCTGGCGCGACGCACCATGCCGAAGACGCGGTAGTGTTTCTCCAGCAACAGTTCGGCGAGGTAGCTCCCATCCTGTCCGGTGATGCCGGTAATCAGCGCGTTGGGCATGCGCGGTTCTCCTTCAAAGGGTGTCAGACAAAGGGTGTCAGATGGTCTTGGTGGGTTTCACACGCTCTCTCATGCGCAGATGTGGGTGTCGGTGAACCGACTAGGTCGCACATCACGCCTGGCGCGCTCTCTCGCAGGTAGTCTATCAAAGCTGAGCGCGTGTGTGAAGTAGCACAAGACTCCTGACGCTTCTGCCAGTTCATGCGCGAGATCGAACGACGAACGGGTGGCTCGGGTTCGCGCCTGCCACCAGATGCGCCCCATTGGCCATGGAGGTAGGCAGGCTGCCCTATGTCGGTTATCGCCGGGAGCGGCGCCGCGTTGTACACTGCGGCGGAGCAGCGCCTCGCATGCGGCGCAGCGCCAATTAGAGGGAGAGCAGGCGCCGATGGCGGTGCGAGTCGTACTAGCGCAGGAGCGCGAGGTCTGGAATGCGGCAGTCAAGGCGGCGCCGCGAGCGGATCTGTTGCAGAGCTGGGAGTGGGGCGAGTTCAAGCGGTTGAGTGGCTGGCAGCCGCTGCGTGCGCTGGCGCTCGACGGCGATCAGCCCGTGGCGGGCGTACAACTGCTCTCACGCCGGGTTATGGGTGTCCCCTCGCTCTACGCGCCACGCGGCCCCTGGTGGATCGACAACGCAAGCGGCGCCGCTGGTCTGGAGGCGCTGATCGCCTGGCTGCGCAAGCAGCGCCCAGCGGGCGCCCCCTTCCTGCGCATCGATCCTCCCGTCACGGAGCCTGGGGCGCTGGCGTCGCTGGGCTTCCGGGCGGCGCCGCGCCAGGTGCAGCCCCGCGCGACCATCGTGGTCGACCTGTCGCCTGACCCAGAAGTGATTCTGGCGGCGTTCAACTCGCGTGTGCGCTACAATGCGCGCCACGCCCTCAAGAAGGGTGTCGAGGTCAGCGAGAGCGGCGTTGAGGATGCGCAGCCCTTCTGGGAGCTGCTCAGCGCCACCGCCGAGCGCAAGGGCTTTACCGAGCGTGGGTTGAGCTACTTTACGCAGTTGATGCAGGTCTTTGGCGACGACGCGCGCATCCTGCTGGCGCGCTACAATGGGACGGTGGTCTACGGCTCGCTGATCGTCGTCTTTGGGACGGCGGCCTATTACCTGTACGGCGCGTCGGGTGGCGACCGCTCGGTCAAGCCATCGGAGCTGGGCCAGTATCGCTCGATGCTGTGGGCGAAGTCGCGTGGGGCCACGCGCTACGACATGTGGGGCATCCCATTTGCTCCGGACGAGTCCAATCCGCTGTACTCAGTCTACACCTTCAAGAGCGGATTTGGTGGGATCGAGGAACGCTATGTTGGCGCGCTCGATCTGCCACTGGCTCCGCTGATCGGCGCGCGTGCGCCCTCGCTGGAGACCTTTGCGCTAAAATCGCTCTCATTCGCACGGGGCAAAGGGTTTCGCATCATTGACCACCTGGCGTAAGGGCGTGCTGGATGGTGAGATGGAGAGTTGGAGAGTTGGATAGAGAGCGGAGGCGCCGGTGATACATGTCGCAATCAACGCCCAACTGGTCACGTTCGGGCAGACATATCAAAATGCGGGGGTCAGCCGCTTCACCTACACGTTGCTGGAGGCGCTCGACCAGCTCGCTGACGATGACTTGCGCTACACTGCCTACGTCAGCTCCGCCGAGGCCGCCGCTGCCGCCGCCAGCCCGCTAGGCCACAGCACACACATCCTTCTGGAGCCAGCGCGCTGGCCGACGGATAAGCCCATCAAGCGCATCGTTTGGGAGCAGACGCGACTGCCTGCGCGGCTGCGCGAGTCACAGGCCGATGTCTTTCATGCTCCCGTCAACGTGCTACCAGAACGCCTACCCTGTCCGTCAGTCGTGACAATTCATGATCTGGCGTTCGTCCATTATCCCGAGTACTTCCGTCCTGCGCGCCGACTCTACCAGCGCGCCTTCACCGAGCGCAGCGCCCACGCAGCGACGCAGATTGTGACAGATTCGGAGAGTACGCGCGAGGATGTTATCACAGCGTTTGGCATCGCGCCTGAGCGCGTACGTGTCATCTATCCCACCATCAGCCCGGACTTCCAGCCAATTCGCGTTCCAGCGACGCTGGCGGCGTTTCGTGCGCGCCACGGGCTGCCGGAGCGCTATCTGCTCTACCTCGGCACGCTGGAGCCACGCAAGAACGTCATTATGCTGGTTGAAGCGTACGCCCGGCTCCGGGCGGAAAGTGAGGCCGCGCCGCCACTGATTCTGGCGGGCGCAAAGGGCTGGTATTACGATGCGCTCTTCGAGCGAGTGCGGGCGCTGGATCTAGAGCGTTACGTGACTTTTGCGGGGTATGTCTCGCGCGAAGAGCAAGCGCTGTGGTACGCTGGCGCTGCATTGTTTCTGTATCCGTCGCTGTATGAGGGGTTCGGTCTTCCGGTCGCCGAGGCGCTCGCCTGCGGGACGCCGACCATCACCTCAGACGTGTCGAGCCTGCCGGAGGTGGCCGGCCCGGTCGCTCTACAGGTTCCCCCGACGGACGTGGTCAGGCTGGCACACACTATGCGTCTCGCGTTAGCCGATTCAGGGCTGCGCGCTCGCACAATGGTCGAAGGGCCATCCTGGACGCAACAGTTCTCGATGGAGCGCCTGGCGCGCCAGTACGCACAGGTGTATCGCGTGGCGGCGCAGAGTCCCCGGTAGCAGGAGAGAACGGAATGGACCTCAGCAATCCGCATGTCGAGTCGAGGTTCACGCCTTCGCAGGCCGCGTCATCGGACGCCGCCTGGCCTCTGCCTGCCGCTCAGCCGGTGCTACCCATCTACAGTGTCGAGTCGCGCTTGCGGCGGCGGCGCCTGCGCGTGCTGCTGGGGCGCGCCGTGCTGTTCGGCGCCGATGGGTTGATCATCGCCCTGGCCTTCTACGTCGCGTACTACATCCGCTATGTCGCGCTGCAAGGCGTCAACCTCACGTCAGTCTTCATCAACCAGCCCTTCGCGAATTTCGAGACGCTGGGCGCGCTAGCGACGGTGGCGCTGCTGGGAACCTTCGCACTGAAGGGGCTCTATCGGCAGCGTACGGCGGGGGCATGGTTTCGCCAGTTCTGGATCGTCACGTCGGCGACGACGATCACCTTTGCGGTCTTCTCGGCGTATGAGTACATCTTCGAGCGTACCGACATCTTCGTGCGCGACTCGCGCTCGCTGGTGACGCTCTCGTGGGTGACGGTGATCGTGCTGGTTGGGCTGTCACGCCTGCTGATCTCCTCGTTCCTCAGCTACCTCTATCGGCGCGGCGTCTTCCTGACGCCATTGCTGGTGGTCGGCTCGAGTCGTCTAGGTAAGCTGACGATGCAGCAGATCGCCGCGACGCCCAGCCTGGGCTATCGGGTGGTGGGCTACATCCATCACGACCAGGAAGGCGAGCCGCAGGACTTCGGGCGGTTCCCTGTGCTGGGTGGGTTGAGCGATCTGGACACTGTCATCCGCAGCCAGCACATCGAGCAGGTCATCATCACACTGCCTTCGAGCGAATACGACCTCATCATGTCCACGGTGAACATCTGCGAGCGCGCAGGCGCCGACTTCCGGCTGGCGCCAGATCTTTATGAGATGAGCATGGCGCGCATTGACGTGGACGCCATCGAGGGCATCCCGCTGATCGGGCTGCGGCGCAACCTCACACACTCGGCGCAGTTCGCCATCAAGCGCGCGCTGGACATCGCGGGGGCGCTGTTCGTGCTGGTCGCCGGGCTGCCAGTCTGGCTGCTGATCGCCCTGGCCATCAAGCTCGATTCGCCCGGCCCCGTGCTGCATCGGCAAACGCGATTGGGCTATCGGGGGCATCCGTTCCCGTGCTTCAAGTTCCGCTCGATGTATGTCAACGCCGACCAGATGCGCTCGCGGCTGGAGGTGGTGACGGACGGCGACCAGCGCGGCAAGTTCAAGCTGAGAAATGACCCACGCCGCACGCGCGTCGGGCGCTTCATCCGTGGCGCCAGTCTGGACGAGATTCCGCAACTGCTCAACGTGCTGCGTGGCGAGATGAGCCTGATCGGGCCGCGCCCACCGCTGCCGGTCGAATTCGAGAAGTACGAGGACTGGGAAAAGGCGCGCCTGGATATGCCACCTGGCATCACAGGACTCTGGCAGGTGCGTGGTCGCAGTGACATCGACTTCGATGAGATGGTGCTGATGGATCTGTACTACATCGAGAACTGGAGCCTGCGTCTCGACATCCAGATCGCGCTTCAGACGTTTCCCGCTGTGTTGAGTCGCAAGGGCGCCTATTGAGGTTGCCACCGTGCCTGTGAATGGTCGCGGCAATGAATAGCCGACGCACGGCGCAGGAGGGGCATGAATGCCCCCGGTGGGCCGCGTCAGACGTACTCCGGCCTTTCATGGCCGAGAGCGTCGAGATCGAGGAGATGCGCGCGCATGCGAGTGGCGTTAGTACACGACTATCTCAACCAGATGGGCGGTGGGGAAAAGACCCTGCTGGCGCTGGCGCAGATGTTTCCCGGCGCGCCGATCTACACCAGCATCTATGAGCCATCGCGTGTTGACAAGGCGTTTCAGTCGCTCGACATCCGCACCAGCTTCATGCAGGGGCTGCCGTTGGTCAAGCGCCACCATCAGCCCTTTTTGCCGCTCTACCCCTTCGCGATGGAGAGCTTCGACCTGCGCGGCTATGATCTGGTGCTGAGCGACAGCAGCGCGTTCGCCAAGGGCATCGTGACGCGCCCGGAGACGCTGCACGTCTGCTACTGCCACACGCCGATGCGCTGGGCGTGGAACTTCGAGGACTACATCGAACGCGAGCGCATCGGCAAGCTGGGCAAGCTGGCTCTGGCGCCTTTCATCAATTGGCTGCGGCTGTGGGACTACGCCAGCGCGGCGCGCGTGGACGCCTTCGTGGCCAACTCGCCGGTCGTAGCGGCGCGCATCGCCAAGTATTATCGCCGCGAGTCAGTCATCATTCCGCCGCCGGTGGATGTGACACGCTTTCAGGTCTCCAGGCGGCGTGACGACTACTTTCTCATCACATCGCGGCTGGTACCCTACAAGCGCATCGATCTGGCGGTGCAGGCGTTCACCAAGCTGGGGCTGCCGCTGCATGTGGTGGGCAGCGGGCGCGACCTGCAGAGCCTGCGCAAGCTGGCCGGGCCAACGGTGCAGTTCCTCGGGCGGCTGGGCGACGAGCAAGTGCGCGAGCAGATGGCGGGCTGCCGGGCCTTCATCTTCCCCGGCGAAGAGGACTTCGGCATCACGCCAGTGGAGGCGCAGGCGTGCGGCAAGCCGGTCATCGCCTATGGGGCAGGCGGCGCGCTCTCGACTGTGGTGGAGGGCGCTACGGGTCTCTTCTTCCACGACCAGACCCCCGACGCGCTCGCCAGCGTGGTCGCGAGCTTTCACGACGAGCAGTTCAATCCGCTGGTGATTCGGCGGCATGCCGAGCAGTTCGACACCGCGCGGTTCGCGGAGCGGCTGTCGCGGTTCATTTCCTCACGCACTAGCGCCGCGCACGCGATGTAGCCCCCACCCCTAGCCCTCCCCGCTGTGCGGGAGAGGGGAGCTTGTCGTGCGCGTACCGCGAGCGAGCATACAGAAGCCGCGCCGATGGATACCATGATCCAGTCGGCGCGGCGATGATGCAATGATGACAGTGATGGACGAGGGATATAGTCGGTGTCCAGATCGGAGTGTGCGACGAGACACGACGCCCTCACTCGCAGGTCGCGCTGAATGGCGACTGGCTGCGAGAGGTCGAGGGCGCTATTGGCGGATCAGTGAGAAGTTGATCTCCGGCTCTTTGGGTCGCACAACTCGATAGACGAAGCGACGTGCGGCTGTCATGCGCTCGCTGCTCACCTGAAACGCGATCAGAGAGCCAAGCGCGACCCCGGCGAAGCTGCCGAGCAGCACGCCCTCCAGGAAGAATCGGTTGCGTAACGTCGTCATCGCCGTCACCTTTCTAAATAACGTCACTACTGGAGATACACTACGGTAGGCGCTGCGCTCCACAGGCGCTCCAGACGATAGAAGTCGCGTTCGAGCGGACCAAAGATATGGACGATGACATCGCCAGCGTCGAGCAGCATCCACCCGTTCTCCGCCGTCCCCTCGAAGCCCTTGGTTGCCACGTGGAGCTCGTCCAGCTTTTCTTCGATGGCGCCCGCGATGGCCTGGATCTGCCGAGGGTTGGAGCCAGAGCAGATGACGAAGTAGTCAGCGATGACTGACTGCGACCGAATATCTAGAATGACGACGTCTGCGGCTTTTTTGTCCACAGCGACATCGGCGATAAGCTTCGCGACTTCAGCAGAGTCCAGACCCCGGCTCCCTTCACCTGTACGTTTGCGCGCGATTGCCACTGGCGCGTGACGTATAGATGTACTATATCATCACGCCAACTGCAATGAGAGGGCGCCTCGTGATTGACATCTGGCGCGCTCGCACTCAACCTTCTATACGGATGAATGCCCATTCGTGTCTCACCGGTGACGCGAAATCAGGACCAGGACGCCGGGGAGTGGCCCGGATGGGTAGGGCTGTCCGTCCCATTGGCGTCTGGCGCGTCGGGCGCTGCAGCAGATTCGTGGCTACACATCAGCATCAGCGGGTGTATACTAGCGGGCGGAAGACTTTCTGATGTGCTGAGGTAGCGCGTACTCATGCGATATGCTGTGCTCTCTGATATTCATGGGAACTATGAAGCGCTGACGGCGGTGCTGCGCGACATTGAGCAGTTCACCGTGGAACAGCGCGCGTCGGTGGATGCGGTGTGGTGCCTGGGCGATATCGTCGGGTATGGGCCGCAGCCGCACGAGTGCGTGCAGACGATCTGTGAGATCGCCTCGGTGTGTGTGGCGGGCAACCACGATTGGGCAGCCATCGGCAAGCTCGATCTCGATGAGTTTACGGGCGTCGCAGCGAACTCGGCGGAGTGGACCAGCGCGCATCTCAGCCCGCAGGATCGCATCTATCTGCGCAATTTGCCGGAGACGCTCACGCACGACGACTTCACTGTGACCCATGGCAGCCCGCTCAACCCCATCTGGGAGTATCTCACCTCAGCAGTGGCCGCCACGCCCAATTTCGGCGCCTTCGAGACGATCTATTGCCTGGTAGGCCACACGCATGTGCCGACGATCTTTCTGCTGCCAGACGACGTGCGGCCCGTGCCTGCGCCTCCGCCGATCCTGACGGAAGCGCGGGTGGGCGGATTCCATCCTGGCGACAGCGATCTGGCGTCGTTTCCAGACATCGAGGCGATACCGTTATCGGCTGGCGCGCTCTGCGAGCACATCACCCCGGCGCCCGGCCTGTGGCTGATGCCTGACCATCGGCGCGCCATCGTCAACCCCGGCAGTGTGGGGCAGCCGCGCGATGGCGACCCGCGCGCCGCCTACATCATCTTCGACACCGATCTGGGCTTCGAGTTTCGGCGCGTCGAATACGATGTGGTGACGACGCAGCGCAAGATGAGTGAGCAGGGCCTCTCACCGCGCATGGCAGCGCGGCTGGAGAAGGGCATCTGAGGCCGGCGGGTCGGCCATCCAGGAGCGCATCGCGCGGTCGGTGGTCGGCTGGCGGTTGAAACCGTGCCTGGATGGCCCTGCGGGCCGCAAAGCTCGGCTCCGCCTGCCGCCTGCGCGGACTGGGAGGCAGCTGTAGGGAGTCGTTGTCGATTATCCGCTACGCTAGCGACCGCGGTCGCGGTAGAACGGCTCGATGCCCTCGCGGTCTTGCTCGCTCATCATCAGCTCGATGAAGGCGATGCGATTCAGGGGAAAGATGAAGCGGACGGCGCCGCTCAAGGCCCACTGCAGGCTCTTGTTCTCGCGGCTGCGCGGATTCGAGACGACGATGAAGCTTGCCCCGGTGGGCGGCATATCTTCCATCTCGGCGACGAACGCCTCTTCGTTGATGACGTGGACGATGACCTGTATCGCCATGCTGCTCGCACTCCTCTCGCCAGATCAACGACTCGGCGGCCGCTCGAAGGTCACGCGCAGAACAGTTCCGCCCAGGCGAAGCTCGTCGCCGTTGTGCAGGGGATAGCGCTGGCCTGCCATCAGGCGGTAGCCGTTCTGGATGGTTTCATTGGTGCTGTCGAGGTCTTCCACGAAAGCCCCGTCGTCTTCGATATAGATATGCACATGCTGCCGCGAAATGCCTGCCTGTGCGCCATAGTACTGTTCAAGGTCGACGTCTGGCGCCGGATATTCGGCGCTCATGCGCCCGATGGTATAGACCGTCTTGCCCGACAGGACGATGCGCTGCCCGATGGAGAGTTGCAAGACTACCAGCGGCGGCGTTCCAGGCGGCGTCAGACGCGCGCCAGACTGGATCGCGGCGGGCGCGCTACGCTGGGACATCGCCGCGCGCTGTGGCGCTGATCCGGTGAAGACGGGCGGCGTGAGCGATGGGCCACGCTCCGGGCGCGCTGGCGTCGCTAGCTCGTGGCCACATTGGTCACAGAACACCGCTCCATCTTCGGTGTGCGCCTGGCAGTGCTGGCAGATGATCATCGCGCGGCGCCTCCTGGCGTCCGGAGTCTGTGTTCGCTTGTCTGGCTGACGTTCTGTCTTGATCGCGCATCCGCATCATCATAGCGAGTGGGCGTTTCGCCGTCAAGCGGCCTGGCGGCATTTGCACTGGGCAGGCGCTGAGAGCCAGTAGAATTGACTATGCTTCAATATCGCGTCGTTGCAGTGTCAGTCGTGCGACTCAGCGCCGCACGGCGGGAGCGGTCTGTTGTGCCACGCTGCGCGCGACCTGGAGCGCGCGGTCGATGTCGGCGACGCTGATGCCACTGTGCGTGACAGCGCGAATGCCGCCCAGATCGCCGCCAGACAAGAGGACGCCCTGCGAAGCGGCAGCGCTGGTGAACGCTTCGTTCTGCGGCTGACCATCGGCGTCGAGCGCGTCGAAGAACAGAATATTGGTCTGCACCGTCTCTGGCGCGATGCGGATGCCCGGAATCTCGGCCAGCCCCTGCGCCAGCCGTTGCGCGTTGGCGTGGTCGTCGGCCAGGCGTTCGACCATCTCTGTCAGGCCGACGATGCCAGCGGCGGCCAGCACGCCCGCCTGGCGCATGCCGCCGCCGAGCAGCTTGCGCCCGCGACGCGCCTGCGCGATGAAGTCGCGCGAGCCAGCCAGCATCGAGCCGACTGGCGCCGACAGCCCCTTGGAGAGGCAGAACATCACAGAGTCTACCTCCGCCGCCAGCTCGCGCGCAGGCGCCCCGAGGCTGACAGCAGCGTTGAAGAGCCGCGCGCCATCCATATGCACAGGGACGCCCCGCTGGCGGGCGGGCGCCACGAGCGCACGCAGCGTCGCCGGGCTGAGCGCACGACCGCCGCACATGTTGTGCGTATTCTCCACGCAGAGCAGCCCGGTACGCGCCTCATGTACGTCATCTCCCAGGAAGGAGGCCAGCAGGCGCTGCGGGTCGAGGCCGCCATCTGGCAGGTTGGGGATGGCGCGGGCGGGTGAGCCATTCAGGCGGGCGGCGCCACCGACCTCGTACAGATAGATGTGCGCACGGTCGCCGACGATGATCTCGTCGCCCCGTCGGCAATGCGTGAGGATGGCGATGGCGTTGCCCATCGTGCCGGTGGGGACGAACAGCGCGGCCTCTTTACCGACCGCCTCGGCGGCCAGCTCCTCCAGGCGGTTGACCGTCGGATCCTCGCCGTAAACGTCGTCGCCCACCTCGGCGCGGTACATGGCCTCGCGCATGGCAGGCGTGGGGCGCGTGACGGTATCGCTGCGCAGATCGGTGGCGGCCGTCGAGGCGAGCGCGCCTATCTGGCCTTCGTAGGTATCGGGATCGGTGCTCACGGATAGTACCTCGTGTGGGAATCGTGGCGCCGCTGGCGCGTCAGGCTTCGTCGCCCCGCCAGCGGCTTGCGTCGGGCAGCGCCTGCTCGATGCCATGCGCGGCCAGCGCGCGGCGCGCCATCAGGTCGATCATCTCGTCAGCGGACTGCGGGCGCAGGTAGAACTGTGGCATGGGTGGGACGATGCGCACGCCGAGCCGCGCCAGCGCCAGCAGGTTCTCCAGATGGATGGCGGAGAGCGGCGACTCGCGCGGGACGAGCGTGAGCCTGCGCCCCTCTTTGATGACGACGTCCGCCGCGCGCTCCAGCAGGTTGCTGGAGCCGCCATGCGCGATGGCTGAGACGGTGCGCATGGAGCAGGGGATGACCAGCATGCCAGCCGTGCGGAAGCTGCCGCTGGACATCGGCGCGCGGAAGTCGTCTGGATTGAAGATGCGGGCGCGCAGGCGAGTTTTCCAGTCGGCGAGGTCGTCGGCCAGCGTCCGTCCGACCTCATCGGGCCAGACCTGGCGGCATGCCTGCGTGTAGGTGATGTACATCGGCATGCCCAGTTCGCCCAGGATCGCGATGGCGCGAATGGCCAGCGCCGCCCCGCTTGACCCGCTGATGCCGACGATGATCGGCGGCTGGCGTGGTTGATCCGCCGTGTCGCCCGCCATGCCTCGCTCCCTCCGTTCCGAGCGCGCCCTGCGCTCTGCCCTGAAAGTGTACCGCGTGACCCCGAGCTGTGGCCAGCGCGACACTCGCCGCACACCAATCGACCTCTCAGCGTGCTCTAACCCATCCCTCAGAGCGCGCTCAGGCGTTGTCGCTATGCTAGGACACAGATTCGAGGGAGCAGGCTCCATCCGCCACGACCAGGCGGGTTCGAGCATTCCTTCAACACAGGAGGTGCATCGCATGCGTCATACGGCAGCGCGTCCTCGCTCGCTCTCGCAGCGAGCCGCATGGTTCTTCGCGGCGTCGGCCCTGATGCTCGCCCTGGCACTGGGTGGCTGCCGGGCGGGCGCGCACAATACTGGCAGCCAGACGCCGCCGCAGACCCAGCAGACTCAGCAAGCGCCCGCTGGGGCAACCAGCGGCCCATCCTCCGGCTCGAACAATTCATCATCGCTCCAGCAGTTGGAGAACATCGATAGCCAGGATCAGGGGGACTCATCGCAACTGAATTCGGCGCAGAACGACGCTGGCGTGAACTACTCCAGCCAGGAAAATAACACGCTCCCCTGATGTGAGCGGGAACGAGGAGAATGAAATCCATGCGTCATCAGATACAGCAGCGCATCGGGCAGAGCGTGCGGCGCAGCGCGCGCCAGGTGGCGTTTATCGGAGCGCTTGGCGTGCTGGCGGCGGGCGTCATCATGCCGCTCTCCGGCTTTACCATGACGTCATCGTCGGCGTGCGGCGCGACCGATACGGCGTGCGTGATCGCCTTCGGCAATGCGCGCATCGCGGAGCGTCAGACGGCGCTCTCGAAGCTGAATGGCCGCGTGACGGAGGTCTACTCCGATAAGCGCATCTCCAGCGCGGACAACTCCTCGCTGGTGGGCGACATCTCGACCAATGAGAGCGGTCTGACGACGCTCAAGGGGCAGCTCGACAGCGCAGGCGACGCCAAGACCGCGCGCGCCGATGTCAAGCTGATCTACACGCAGTTCCGCATCTTCGCCGTCGTGCTGCCGCGCGACTACCACGAGCTGTGGCTCGACATGCTGAACCACGCGGATGCGCGACTGTCGGGGGCCGAGCCAGTCATCCAGGACGCCATCAATGGGGCGCCGTCGGGCGTGCAGAGCCAGGCTACGACGCTCTTCACGGATTACAGGTCGCAGGTATCGAACGCGCAGGCCCAGACGCAGGCCGCCAGCGCGATCATCCCGCAACTGACGCCCACCACCTTCAACGCCAACCCCACCAGCTATGCCACGACGTTTGGCTCGTTCAAGACGGACATCCGGTCGGCTGGTGCGGCGACCAAACAGGCGATGTCTGATCTGCATCAGATCATACAGTTGCTCAAGTCAGCCGGCGCCGCGACGCCGAGCGCGTAGCGGGCGCGCCCTCACCCCAGCCCTCTCTCCCGCGAGGAGAGGGGAATCTCTGGCTGGCGATGCTGCGCGGGGCGAGCCCTCACCCCAGCCCTCTCCCAGAGGGAGAGGGAGCAGGAGGTTTTCGCTTGCGACGCTGGCTCAGTACTGCCGGCAAGGCTGCTCTGACTCCCCTCTCCCGCAAAGCGGGGGAGGGGCTGGGGTGGGGGGGGTCAGTCGAAGGTCAGGTTTTGTTTGCGGGCCATGTAGCCAAGCTTGCCGATCAGGTTGTCGATGACTTCCTCCCAGACAAACTCGGAGGCGGTGCGGTAGGCTTCGGCGCGAATCTTCTCGCGCTCCTCGGGATGCTGCTGGATGTGGGTGAGGTAGCCGACGATCTCGTCGGGATCCTCAGTCTCCAGCGCCACGGCGTTCTCGAAGGAGATGGCGTAGTCTTCGCCTGTCGAGCCGGTGAAGGCGATGCCGCGCGCCGCCATCACCTCCAGCCCGACCAGCCCGAATGGCTCGTGGCCGCTATTGGCCAGCGTGGCGTCGGCGGCGGCGTAGCACATGCGAACGAACTCCTCTGGGACGAAGAAGCGCAGGTTGTAGATGTCAGCCTCGCCCGCATCGCGCATCAGCTTGATGCACTCGCGCGAAGTGGGGCGCTTGGCCTCGACATTGACGACGCGCAGGCCAAGCTCGTTGGCGCGACGCAGCACCTCGCCGCCATGTGGCTCGATGCCACCGCGAATCACCATCGAGACGCGCTTGCCGCTAGCCTTCATGCGCGCCACCGCCTCCACGGCCATCAGCCAGCGCTTGTCCGGGTCGAAGCGGCCAATCTTGAAGAGGAACGTGCGGTCGGGATCGCCGCGCCGCATCACCTCGCGCAGCTCCTCGACCGCCGCTGTATCCACCGGATCGAGGAAGCGGCGCGGGATGCCATTGGGGATGGCCAGCGGGTTGACGCCGTACTGCCAGAGGCGATGCTTCATATAGCGGCTGACCGTCGTCACGACGGCGGTGTAGCCCAGCCGTCCCCAGTTGACGCGGTGCAGTGACATCAGGCTGTTGCAGTTCCACATGATGAGCGCGCGGTTGCGCACGCCGTGCCAGTGCAGCACATCGGAGACGCGGGAGATGACTTCGGCGGTGTGCCAGTCCTCGCCGATGATGACGACAGCCTTGCCCTGCTCGATGGCTGGCTTGGCAATCTGCTCATAGACGTGATAGGGAACGGTGTTGTTGTACTCGTTGAGCTTCTGTTCCTCGCCATCGTACACGCCATTGGGATAGTACTGGCTGATCCACTGCGCCCAGCGCTTGATGTGCAGCCGTCCCTCCACGCGATCTTCGACGGGAGGCTTGTTGGGGTCGCCGACGAAGATCAGGTGCGTGTCGAAACCCAGCGTCGCCAGCGCCTCGGTGAATTCAGCCACGCGCGTCCCCAGACCGCCAGCGGTGGAGTAGACATCCGGCCCCTCGAAGCAGAGCGAGACAAAGACGGTATTGGCTGGCGAGATACCCTGCACAGAGGCGAGCATGGGCTGGGGAGCGGCCGGCGCGACAGCCTGCGGGATGCGCGACTCGGCGAGCGCCGCGGCTGTGGGCGCTGGGGCGGCCGCTCGCGTGGCGCGACGACGGGGCGCGGCAGGGGTCGTCGCAGGTGGCGCACTCGGCGCTTCCACAGCGCGGGTTGTGCGGCGGCGTGGCGCGGGCGGCATGGCTGGCGGCGCGTCGGGCGCTGCACGCGGGGCGCGTCGGGCGCGCGCGGGAGTGGCGCCTGCGGCATTCGCAGCGCTCACCGTATCTGCTCTATTTGTCGTAGTTGTCTCGTCTTGGGTATCCTGCTGCTGAGGGGCGTCGGTCTGTGGATCCTCGATAGGCATGGCTGCGTCTAGTCCTCTCATCCACTGGAGCGCATTGGTTCTTCGACATTGGGATGATGGGCGCCAGTCGTGGGGCGGTGTGGCGTCGTCGCCATCGGGGCGCGTAGGGCGCTCATGTGGCGCGCCGTCTTGTGGAGTATCTTCGCTCCCTTAGACGGGTCTGGCCCTGCGCCAGTCACCAGCGTACACGTTCGGCGCATCATCCGTCCAGGCTGGTCGCAGATGTCGCGCCAGCGCGATACTGCTATACTGGCGTGGCGATGAGGATGGAGAGCAGAGCAAGCAGGCAAGAGTAGCAGATGACGATGGACGAACAGGCGCCCACAGCGACTCAGACCGCAGCCAGGCCGACGGTGGCTCTGATGCGCTGGGACGCCCGACGTGCGGCGGTGGTGGCGCTGGGAGTGGTCCTGGTGGCGCTGTGCGTGTGGTTTCACCTGTATCGGCTGGCGCAGACGCCGGGATGGGATCCGCAGGAAGGCTACAATCTCGACCTCGCGTGGAATCTGCTGCACGGTCGCCTGCGCCTCTTCGCGCTAACACAGGACTTCGCACAGCATCCACCGCTCTTCTATCTCCAGCTTGCGCTGAGCATCCGCATCTTTGGCTATGGCATGCTGGCCGTGCGGGCGTTGGCGGGACTCTATGCCGCGCTGACCTGCGTGGCGCTGCTGTTGATCGGCGGGCGCATGCTCGGCGCGGGCGCGGCGCTGTGGGGCGCGGCGGCGTATGTCGTCGCGCCGGTGATGCTGGCCAATACACGCTGGGGCTATAGCTACAGCATGCTGGCGTTCGTCGGGCTGCTGTGTCTGTGGGCGACGTGGGAGGCGCTGGCGGCGACGGATGCGCGGCTGGCGCTGCGCTGGCTGCTGGTGGCCGCTGCGCTGGCCGGGCTGGCGGCGTTCAGCGACTACGTGGGCGTGGCATGGATTGCCTTCGTGGCGCTGGCCGGGCTGAAGCTGGGCTGGCGACGCGCGGCACTGGCGCTGGGCGTGGGCGCGGGCTTGCTGGCGATTGGCCTGCTCGCTTGCCTGCTCGCCTGGCCCGGCGTGTTTCTCGCCGATGTCTTCAGCACGGGCGGGCGCGCGGCGGGCGGGAATCCCGTCGTGGCGGCCATCCTGCTGCTCTTCAACTATCAGCGGCTCGTCACCTATGACGCCTGGCTGCTGCTGGGGCTGGTGGGCGTGTTTCTCGTTCGACCCGCGAGGACACGCAATCTGCTGCTGGGCGCGCTAGCGCTGCTGGCGCTCGTCATCCTGAAGGTGCGCACGATTGGGCCGAGCTTCCATACGGCCACACCGCTGCTGCCGCTGCTGGCGCTGGGCACGGGCGTGGCGCTGGCGGCAGGCGCGGGCAGGCTCTTCGCTTGGGCCGAGGAGTGGCTGGCGCCGCTGGATCGCTGGCTGGATGCGCTGGCGGCGCGGCGCGCAAGAGTGGTCGAGGGCGCGCGGATACCCAAGGAAGGGCGGACGCTGCTCACACGCATCCTGACGGCGCTGCTAGTCTTCGTGGTGATCGGCTCGCCCGTGGCGCTGGCAGGCGCGAGCGATGCGGTGAGCCTGGCAGGCACGCTGACGACGCCGCAGGATAGCCTGCTGGCCACGCCCGCCGACGCGCAGGCGACCATCCAGTTCACGCTGGCGCACGCGCAGCGCGGCGATCTGGTGCTGGCCTCGCCGCAGCTCGCGTGGGCGTTTGATCAGCCCGTGAATGTGCAGGGGCGGGCGTTGGGTGTGTCGGGAGCTGACATCGTTCAGACCGTGGCGTATGGCGGGCAGGCGGCGGCCTTCTACCCTGCGGGGCTGCCGCGCGACCGCTGGGCTTACGATATCTCTCCGTCGGCGGCGCGCTACGTCATCGTGGATGACCTTCTGCGCCAGCTTGCGGCGCCCGATCAGTTGCCCGCGCTGGCGCCCATCCTGAAGCAGGTGGAGCGCTGGCCTGTCGTCTTCCGGCGCGGGCAGTATACGGTCTATCGGCAACGGTGAGCGCCGCCGCGCGATGTGCTATGATGCCGCCAGGCGTGGTAGACTCGCGCACGCCTATCGGTCTGCTTCCAGATACTTGCGGGAAAGAGAGCGCATTCATGACGCCTCATCATGAGTCGCTGATGCGCCGCGCGCCGACGTAAATCCTCACCCCCTCTCGCGACAATCGATCCCCGCATCATCTCGGCGCTCCCATACGCGCTCCTCCCGTCCGGATGACCGCATCCCTCTTGCGCAGATTCATCCGCTCTGATGACCGGGAGATGGCTTCGTATGCTGACCTCGCTTCGCGCCCGCCCCGCGCCATGGCTCCAGACCTGGCTGCGGCTGCTCAGCCTGCCCAATGTGCGTCGCCTGGCCGAGTCGCGCATCCTCACGAACATGTATTTCTACAGCGCTGTGCTGGTGAAGTTCGAGACGAGCCGCGGGCTGAATTTCACCGAGATCTTCCTGCTGGAGTCGGTGCTGTCGCTGAGCATCTGGCTGCTGGACATTCCCACTGGCGTCTTTGCCGACCGCCTCGGCTATCGCCGCCTGCTCATCATCAGCCGCCTGCTGAACGTCGCCAGCGTAGTGGTGACGCTGCTGGCGCACGGCTTCCTGGTCTTTTCGATTGGTTCCGTGCTGTTCGGCGCGGGCGTCGCCTGCGATTCGGGCTGTGAAGACGCCGTGCTGCTGCGCAGCCTCTCCGGCGAGCAGAAAAACGGCCAGCCGCTGCATAGCTCCAGCGCGTTTGCGCTGCTCGGCGCGTGCTCCAGTGTTGGCTTCTTTATCGGATTGCTGACGGGATCACTGTTTGCTGCGCACGACCCCACCATCGCAGTGGTCGCCACGTTCTTCCCTGCGGCGCTGGCGGTCGGCGTGATCTGGCTGCTGCGCCCGCTGCCACCGCTGCCTGCGGCTCCATCCTCTGACGCGCAGGTGGCGCGGCCACATCCACTGGCGACGACATGGCGGCTGATGCGCCGCGAGCCAGCGCTGGCGGGACTGAGCCTGGTACAGAGTGGCTCGTGGGTCTGTGTCAATGCGATCTTCTGGTACAACCAGCCGCTGCTAGGGCGCGCGGGTGTCGCCGCGCAGTGGTATGGCCCACTGACGGCGCTGGCGGTCATCTGTGGCATCATCGTGCCGCTGCTGCTGCCGCTGGCGCGGCGCTGGCTGAGTCGAAGGCTGTGCTTCGCCATCGCGCTGCTGGCGCCGGGGCTGGCCTATCTGGGGCTGGCGGAGGCGCGGTGGTCGTGGCTGGTAGTGGCGATGATGGCGCTGGTGGTGGGCGGCTCGGCCTGGCGCGAGCCGCTGCTGAGTGAGGCGCTGAATGAGCGCATCGCCGATGAAGCGCGGGCGACGACGCTGTCATCGCTGTCGTTTCTGGGGACGCTGGCGGGCGCACTGGCCAACGCCCTGGTGGGGCGCGCTGGCGACGCCGGGCTGGGCGTGGTGGGCCTGGGGCTGGGCGCCACACTCGTCGCGCTGGCCATCCTGGCGCCGTGGCTGATGCCGCGCGAGTCGACGAGTTGAGGGCGAAGTGAGGGCGAGTTGAGACGGAGCGGGCGGCGTGCTACACTGTCGGCGCGGCTGGCAGGCTTCAGCGGCGTTCGAGATGGTGTGGAGCAGAGGAGATGAGCGGCAGCATGGCAAGTGAGCGCCCTGTGCGTGTCTTCATCAGTCACAGTCATACGGATAACGACTTCGGCGTGCGGCTGGCCGAGGATCTGCGCCGCGCGCTGGGCGACGAGCAATCCGTCTGGTACGACGTGTCGGGCGGGCTGCACGGCGGCGACGCCTGGTGGCGCAAGATCGTGCAGGAGATCGCCGCTCGCCCCATCTTCGTCGTGGTACTCTCGCCCGAAGCGATGGAGTCGCGCTGGGTCAATGACGAGATCGATCTGGCCTGGAATCTGAAGAATACGCCGGAAGGCAAGACCATCATCCCGGTGCTGCATCGCGCGTGCGAGCCCCGCGCCGACCTGCGCACCCGCCACATCGTATCGTTTCTGGAGCCGCGCGCATATGCGGCGGCGCTGGCCGAGACACTGGCGGCCCTGGGCGTGCGGGACGCAGCGCCGTCAGTCGGCCAGCAGGCCGAGTCATCGCCGACGCCTGCCCCGGCCGCGCACGCGACGACAGACGTGATGGCGCAGTTCGCGCAGCAAATCGAGGCGGCCTATCAGCGGCGCGACTGGCCCGATGTCGTGCGCAAGGCCGAGTTCCTCATCAAGCGG
>DATAED010000359.1:0-15917 GCA_036258195.1 Ktedonobacterales bacterium | reverse complement strand
CAGCTCCAGCCGATTGGGCGCGCGCCCCATCAGCTCGACGATCCACTGATACTCCTGGCGGCTGAGCGCCACCTCATCCAGCGCGCGCTGGTCAATGTCGAGCGCGTCAGCTTGCGTGGCGGCTGGCTGTGCGGCTGGCGGCGTATCGCTGGTCACGTCTGGACTCCCTCTCATGGCTATATCGGTGGGCGTGGCGCATGACTGGACACCACAGTATACCGCCTCAGATGCCGCGATAGCTGGGCGGCTGATAGGCGGGGCGCGGCCCGGCGTACTCCGGCTCGGCCTGCTCGGCGTAGACCACCGTCTTGATGTTGCCGCGCACGTTGAACTCCGCCACCACGCGCATCCAGCGCGGCCGCAGCGCCGCGATCAGGTCGTCGAGGATCTGGTTAGTGGCGCCCTCGTGGCTGATGGCGCGGTCGCGGTAGCCATTGATGTAGAGCTTGAGGCTCTTCAGCTCGACCACGCTTGGCCCCGGCGCAAAATCAATCACGATGGTGGCGAAATCGGGGAAGCCCGAGCGCGGACAGACGCAGGTGAACTCCGGCATCTCGAAGTGGATGACGTAGTCGCGCTCCGGCTTGGGATTCGGCCACGCTTCGAGCTGGTTAGCGGCGATCTCTTCGCGGCCATAGACGCCGGGAACGCGCTTGCGCTTCGTGGCCTGGGCTGGCTGGCTCATGTCGGTGCAGGCTCCTTGGATTGGCAGAGGTTGTGTAGGTCGTGCGCAGGGCGCATCGCTCTATTGTATCGCGTGGTGGCGCGGATGGGACGGCTCAGCAGCGCGCGGGCTATACTGACGCTGGATGCTGTCGTGGCGGCCGATCATCGCGCCGCGCGCGTCGAGTGTGACGAGCGGCATGTCGGCGCCACGCAGGGCGGAATGGAGCGAGCGCATGGCACACGCAGAGAACAGCGTCACCATTGAGCGGCCCGCGTATGTCGTCTTCGAGTTCGTGCTGGATGGGACGAAGAATGCGCTGTGGCGTCCTGCCGTGCTCTCGGTCGAGCGTACCTCTGGCGCGCAAACGGGCGTCGGGGCGACCTACAGGCAGCAACTCAAAGGCCCCGGCGGGCGACCCATCGCCGGTGACTACGAGATCGTCGCCTGCCAGCCCAGTGAGCTGATCCAGTTCCGGGTCACAGCGGGCCCGGCACGGCCCACCGGAGAGTATCGCTTCGTGGAGAGCGGGCAGTCCACGACCGTCACGTTTACGCTTGACTATAAGCCCACGGGATTCGCCCGGCTGATGGATCCCATGATCGCTCAGACCATGCGCAGCGAGGTCGCCACACTGGCGAACCTCAAAGCCTATCTGGAGCGGCAGTCGGCATGAGCGCTCATGGGAAGGAGCGACGATGCGCGGCGTGATACCATCCACTCGGCCAGCCGAGCCGCCCATTGACGGGCATCCGCTGGACGCCGCCGCGCGCCGCCTCACCGCGCTGGACGCCGCCATGCTGGCGACCTTCGCGCTGCTGGTCACCGGGCATATCGTCTCGGCCATCGGGCGGCTCGGCTGGGGCAGCGCCGCCGTCACGGTCGGGCTGACGGCGCTGGCGTTGCTCGCGCTGGCGCTGCGCCGTGCGTGGCGCCCGCTGATCCTGCGGCTGCTGGCCTTCGGGCTGATCGCGGGCGTCTGCGAGCTGTTTACCGATTTCTCTGGCGAGGTCGTCGCCCACTCGCTGCGCTACCCACCGCGTGAGCCGATGCTGTGGGCCTCGCCCGCCTACATGCCGCTCTCGTGGATGGTCGTGCTGGCGCAGATCGGCTATCTGGCGTGGCGGCTGGCGGCCCTTCTACCGCGCCCGCTATACTCGCTCCCCTGGCTGGCGATGGCGCTGACGGGACTGTGGGGTGCGCTGAACATCCCCTTCTATGAGGAGATGGCCTATCACGCGGGTTGGTGGAGCTACGCGCCCGCGCCGGGTCTGGGCCACACGCCGTACTACGTCATGCTCTTCGAGGGGCTGATCGCTGCCGCGCTGCCGCCGCTGCTCGCCAACCTCCAGCGCCGCGCGCCGCGCGCCATCCTCCTGCGCGGGCTGCTGCTCGGCGCGTGGATCCCCTGCGCCGCGCTCGCCTCCTGGCTGCTGATCGGGCGGTAGGCGTCGCCCACTCGCCTCAGCCCATCACCGCGTGGGCCAGCTCCCGCCGCGCGCTGGCGATGCGCTGGCGGTAGACCTCCTCTGGCTGGCGGTCGCCGCGCTTGGGCGGATCACCCATCGCCACATGCCACTTGCGGAAAGCCAGCCCTGTCTCCATCTGGAAGAGCGCCCGCGCCAGCAGGTAGACGCGCGGGCCATAGATCAGCCCGTAGTGCCGCTCCACTCGCGAGCGCAGGCGGGCGTCCTGGGCGAAGAGGTATTCATCGGGGCTGACCACGCCGTCCAGCACCTCCGCCGCCAGATAGCCGCGCACGACAGCAGCCTCGCGCCGCAGCGCCGTCAACGCCAGCGTCAGCAGCGCCAGCTCCGTCAGCAGCAGCGGCAGGTAGCCTGCCAGCGTCGCCACCAGCGGCAGCGCCCCACCGAGCTGATGGAGCGTCACCAGCGCCTCCCGCGAGCCTGGGCGCGCATCCATCGCCGCGTCGGCGCTCAGCGCGATGAAGTCGAAGTAGGTGTGCAGGACGATGGCGCCGAGCAGCCCGCCCAGCGGCGCCAGCCAGCGCGCCCGTCGGCTGCGCGTCTCGCGGATGTAGCCCAGCCCCGCGCCAAAGAGCGCGCTGAACGTCGAATGTCCCAGCCAGCCCAGCGCGATGCGCCCCAGAATCAGGATGCCCAGATCTGAGCGCGGCGCCACTGCGAAGTAGACGAAGTTCTCCACCATCGCGAAGCCTGCGCCGACCAGCGCGCCGTACACGATGCCATCGGTCACGTTGTCGAACTCATCGCGCAGCAGCAACATGAGCAGCAGCAAGCCGAGGCCCTTGGCAAGTTCCTCCGTCACCCCTGCGACCCCCGCCTGCACGGCTGCGCGCGTCAGCGCGAGAACCGCGCCGTGCGCGCTGAGCCAGCCGATCAGCGCGCCATCCATCCCCCGCTCGATGAAGAGCGTCGGCGGGATGGCGATCACTGCGCCCCAGAGAAACATCGCCAACATCGTCAGCAGCGGCTCGCGCTCGTAGCGGTCGAGCGCGCCCACCAGCAGCGCCACGCCCAGCGCCGGAGCCAGCGGAATCGCCAGCGCCGTCAGCGCCTGGCGCAGCCCGCCGTTGGCCAGCGCCACCTGCCCCGCCAGCGTCGCCAGATCCAGCGTGATGATGCCGCTGGCGATGAAGACCAGCACCCCGATCAGCGCCAGCGCCCACCACGCGCTGCGGCTCAGCCGTCCCGTCAGCGCGAATTGCAGCGTGATGCCCGGCGTGAGGGGATTCGTGCTCATTGCCTCAGCAGGCGCCGCGTCGCCACCCACGCTGCTGAGCGGGCCGCCTGCCAGCGGAGAGGCGGGCGAGTGGCGAGCGAGCGGCGCGAGCAGTTGCAGACAGGTATAGCCCAGCCGCAGGATGTCGCCTGGCTCGACGGCGACGCTCTGACCGGCGTCTACGCGCGTACCGGCCACCCAGAACGAGTTGCGCTCGGAGACGTTCTCGATGCGCCAGCCGCGCTCGTTGCGGGTCAGTACAGCGTGCTCACGCGAGATGCTGGGGTCGAGCAGGGTGATGGTATTGTCGAGCGAGCGGCCAATCGTCGTCGCCAGCAGCGTGATGGGATGGACCTGCTCGGACTCGATCAGCGGCGCCGTCAGCTCCAGCGGCACGGTGGGCAGGCTTGGCTCGCCTGCCGCGCGCGATCCGCCCGCCTGCGCGGCCAGCAATCCTTGTGCGCCGTCGCCGCTCAGCCCTGCGTCCGCCGGATTGACGACACGCAACGCGCCCAGCGTCATGACGCTGAGCGCGAGGAGGAGCGAGCCATTTGTCGTGTGGGCGTACTCGTGGGTCACATTTCGCTCCACCGCGCCATCTGTGTAACCAGCCGATCACCTGCCCCAGCCGGGGGATTCGCCATCGCATGCTAGCACATCGTGTGGAGCTTGTATAGCGCACGGAGAATGATTCGACGCTGGCGCCTCGCGCCACTCGCATCCAACGTCCGCGCTCGCTGCCATCACCTCTGGCAGCATGGCGGCGCTTCAATTAGGCGATTGGCGACGACGGCAGCGCGGGCATCTACCACGAGCCCGCCGCTTTCGTGGTCGAGAGCGTCGCAGCGCGGTGAGCGCCCTCACCCCAGCCCTCTCCCAGAGGGAGAGGGAGCAGGAGGGTTGGCGTATGGCGGGTTCCGTCCGCGTAGCTCCCCTCTCCCGCACAGCGGGGGAAGGGCTCGGGGAGGGGGCCGCGCCCGCTAATCTACCGGCTCAGCCGTCACCGACTCTGCGGCGGGCGGCAGCGCGGGCGTGGCGACGTCCGGCTCTGCGGGATGCTCCTCGCGGTAGCGGCGATAGTAGCGCGTGAACATCTCGTTGATCTGCTGGCGCGAGAGGCGCTTGCCATGCTCATAGTATTCGATGGCGACCTGGCCCAGCGCGTAGGTGCCTGCCGCCGCGATGGCGCCTGAGACCAGATCACCGCCGATGGGCGCCACCTTGGCCAACTCCTCAGCCAGATAGCGCAGCGCCAGCCCGCCCGCCACCGTCGAGAGGATCTCGCGCAGGTGCTGCGCAGTGATCGGCTCGCCGTAGACCGCCGCGATGCGCAGCGTCATGCGAATCTGATTGCTCAGCAGGATGGGAATGTCTACCAGCGGAATCGGCTGCAAGCCTGCCGCCAGGCTCACCAGCGTCGCCGCGCGCACCAGCTTGTTGGCTGCGCTGCGCCGATACTGCGGCAGCAGCCGCCCCAGCGTCAGCGCCGCCTCCGGGCTGGTGTTGATGATCGCCGGAATCAGCTCCTCGGCGACGTTCTCGCCCGTCTGCGCCGAGATGGGCGTCACATCGCTCACGTGCAGCCGCGCCGCCACCCGCGCCGCCAGCTCATCCACATCGCCAGAGAGCAGGTCGGTCTTGTTCAGCGCCACGATGAAGGGGCGCTCGCTCTCGCGCAACTGCTGGATGACCTCGGCGTCGCGCTGGCGCACGCCCTCGGTGGCGTCCACCAGATACAGCACGGCGGAGGACTCGTCGATGGCCTGACGCTGCATCTCGGGCAGGTGGCCTGGAGTGTCGATCAGGGCGAAGGGACCGAACGCGCCGCGCACAAATTCCGTCGTGGCGCCCGCCTCTGGCGAGACAAACGAGAGGTACTGTCCCTGCAGGGTGTTGAAGAGCGTTGACTTACCAGAGTTGGGCATCCCCACGATGGCCACCTTGCGATCCAGCTCGCTGGCGATCTCATTCTGCGCCTCGCGCCAGTCCACCGCCGAGACAAATTTGCGGATGGTCGCCAGGCTGGAAGGGATGCCTGCCAGCGTCGAGAGCGTCAGCAGGCTCTTCATGCGGCTGCCGAGCTTGCTTCCGCCTTTTCTCTGCGCCATATCGGTACCCTCGTTTCTGCCCGAAGTCCTTGCTTCGTCTGCGCCGCCTCGTTCGCCGCCTCGTTTGCCTTGATTTATAGCACGCCAGCGTCGGCGTCGTCAGCGCCGCGTGTCGCATCCCACGCCTGCCGCGCCGCCTGCGCCGCGCGGAGCCGCGCCTCGATCTCCGCGCCGTCGCCGCGCGCCACACTGGCGCGCAGCCGCGCCAGCGTCGCGCTGAAGGCGTCGAGCCGCGCCAGCAGCGCTGCACGATTGGCCAGCAGGATGTCGCGCCACATCAGCGGATCACTCGCCGCCACGCGCGTCGTATCGCGATAGCCACCCGCCGCCAGTCGCGCCAGCGTGGGCCAGTCGTCGTCGGCGGCCAGCGTCTCCGTCAGCGCGACGGCCACCGCCAGCGGCAGATGGCTGACGCCCGCCACCGCGTCGTCGTGCGCCTGTGCGTCCAGCTCCAGCGCCTCGGCGCCCAGCGCCACCACCAGCGCGCGCGTCTGCGCCAGCGCATCGGGAGCGGTCTGCGGTGTCGGCGTCAGCGCCCATCGCGCGCCGCGATACAGCGCGTCAGTGGCCGCCGCGATGCCCGCGCGCTCGCTGCCCGCCATCGGATGTCCGCCGACGAAGCGCCGCGCCAGGTCGGGCGACTGCTGCGCCAACGCCGTAGCGAGCGCGACCAGTGGCGCCTTGACGCTGCACACATCGGTTACTACCACATCTGGCGCCAGATGCCCCATCTGGTCTGCCACCGCGCGCAGAATCTGCTCCGCTGCCAGCGTGGGCGTGGCGATGACTACCAAATCGGCTCCCGCTATGGTCTCGGCGAGGCTGCCGCCTGCAAGATCGATCGCCCCGCGCGCGGTGGCGCGCGCTGCCACGCCGGGGGAGGCGTCGTAGCCGACGACCACCTCGCTGAGCGCCGCGCCTCGCAGCGCCAGCCCCAGCGAGCCGCCCATCAGCCCCAGCCCGACGATGGCCGCGCGCTCGAACAGTGGCGCGACCCGCACGCCATCCGACGACATCGACGCCATCCCGTAGCCTTCCCGCTCCCAGCCAGACGTGGTCAACGCGACCTCACAGGCATGTACGGATAGGGCGCCACGCGGGTGAGACACTGCCTGGCCACGCATCTCGTAGCTCCCCTCTCCCGCTTTGCGGGAGAGGGGCTGGGGGTAGGGGCCGCTAGTTCCCCGTCGCGGTCGCCGCGGGCGTGGCAGTCGGCGCGGGCGCGGTGGGCTGCCAGTCCACGCCAGTCTGCAGATTGGAGAAGTAGTTCTGGAGGGTGGCGGCAGGCATGTGTGATGCGATGGTGATGCTGGCGTCGCCCACCGTGCCGATGCAGATGGTGGTGGCGTCGCTGCTGCCCTGCTGCTCCTGGCTCTGGGCGCATTGTGGCTTGGTCGAGACGGAGCTGCGCTTGGGCGCCTCCGAGAAGCTCAGCGGCCCGCTGCGCGGCAGCACCCAGGTGATGCTGAGATGCGCGCCAAAGATGGGGTCGTGGATCGAGCCGCCCACCAGATCGAGACACGAGCCTTTGGGCAGCGTGGTCGGCAGTTGGGGCGTGAAGCCGAGCTGCCCCTTGACGGCGCCCCAATCGGTCAGCGCCTGCTGCGAGGGCTGGCTATCATCCTGAAAGCTGATGAGCGCCTGATCGCACCACGGGAGCACGTTCAGGCTCTGGTCGGTGTTGGTCGAGCCACTGCCGCCGCCCAGGCTCAGGCTGCAGCCCGCCAGCGCCAGCAGCGCCAGCCCCAGGATGACCGTCGGGATGACCGTCGGGATGGCTCTGTGCGCCCGGTGAGCGCCCCTCCATGCCCATGCTGCGCGTCTTGCGTTCATGCCGCTGCGCCCCCTCAATAGCTCTCGAACCTGCGGTCTACCGGCATACGCGCCCATATCCGCAGACGCGGTTCACACGCCGCGCCCAACACTATAACGTACAAGCGTCGCCTCGCGGGCGGTGAATGGCTCTTCGGCGCCAGCGTCTGCGCGCATCTGCGGATGAATACGCCTTTGCGCGCAGGCGACACGCAGGTGTTACACTATGCGTAAGGAGCGCGATGTGATGTCTTTGTGATCTTCAGCACATCTCAGCGCATCTCAGCACATCGTGTGGAAGGGTCGCAGGCGACGCCATGTGGTACCGGCGCCGACGCGTCTATCGCTCCAAAACGAGGCGTTTCAGCGTGGATCAGCGAGTATCGGACGAACTGAGCGCACAGCAGCAGGCACAGCGGGGTCTGGCCCCCACACGCTGCGCCATCTGCCAGCGCCGCCTGGGCAACTCGATCCACTTCCTGGAAGAGACCGGCGACGTGCCAGAGCCGCGCCAATCGTGGGCGCTGTGCGACGCCTGCAACGACGCCGTGCGCGAGCAGATGCGCCTCTCTCCCGTGCGCGGCAGTCTGCGGCTGCGGGTCGCCATCGGGCTGGTGGCCACCGAGCGCACGCCCGATGCTCGTCGCTCGCACTTCGGCGAGCTCAGCGATCAACGCTGGGAGAAGCTGCTCTTCTGGGCGTTTCTACTCTTCATGCTGGGCCACCTCGCCCTCATCGTCATCATCGCCCAGATCGCCAAATAGCCGCTCAAGCGAAGCCTAACTGAAAAGAGAACGCTGCACACATGGCTGATACGCTGACCGCCCCGGCCCCCGTTCGCGCCGCCACATCGCGCTGGCGCACCGTCCTGCTCGTCGCAGGCGATGCACTCTCCTTCCTCGTCTTCGCTGGCGTCGGGCGCAATACCCACGGCGAGGCGTCCGGGCTGGGCGCGCTTGGCCAGGTGGCGCTGACGGCGCTGCCCTTCGCGCTGGGCTGGTTCCTCGTCTCGCCGTGGGTGGGAGTCTATCGCCGCGCCGCCACCGATGGCGTGCGTCGCATGCTGACACGCACCGAGCTGGCCTGGCTCGCCAGCTATCCCGCCGCGCTGATCCTGCGCTTCACCCTCGCCCATGACCCCAGCATGACCATGACGCAGGCCATCACCTTCGCCATCGTCATTCTGCTGGCCAATGCGCTCTTCCTCGGCGTGTGGCGCACCGCCTTCGCCCTGATCGAGCGCCAGATCGCCTCGCGCCGCGCCCGCTAGCAGTGGCAGGTCCTCCGGCTCCCCCTCTCCCACGGGGAGAGGGGGCTAGGGGTGAGGTTGTGCTACAATGCGGTGTATTTTCCCGGCTTCCATGCGCCCGCGCGGCGAAGCGTGGGAAGAAGACCGAGGAGGCTCCGCATGCTCCACTACAAGGCCTTCAGCAGCGATTCACCCGACGCTGACGCCCTGGCGCGATTGGAGACAACCGTCAATGCCTGGCTGAATGAGGCGCATCCGCTGGTGCATACTATGACCCAATCGCCCTTCGGTATGTCCACGGTGGTCAGCTTCCTCTACGAAGACGACGAGGAGCAGCGCGTCGCCACGGCCACTGCGGAGGCCGAAGTGGGCTTCGAGCCGAGCCGGTCGATCAGCGACGAATTGATGATTACGCTGCTACCACAGATGGAGCTTCCGTACTAGCCATGCCACATCACGGGCGTCATCACGACGCGGATTCCAGCCTGCCCTACGTCGTCTATAGCACGCCCGATGGCGAGGTCGGTGAGCGACACGGCCTGCGCGCGGTGGACTTCACCGGCGCGCCACTCGACCCGCGCGACCTCATCCCACTACCCGATGGCGCGACCCTCTCGATGATGCCACAGCGCCTCGCCGTCGGGCTGGACGCCAGCGGCGAGCGGCAGGTGGTGGGCGAGCGGCATGGCTGGGCGCTGGCCGCGCTGCTGCCCATCGGCTACATGCGTACCCGTCTGCCCGCCTACGAGAAGACGCCCGGAACGGAGCCGCTGCCCTTCTTTGGCTACACCGCCATCGCGGGCTGGCGTGGCCAGCTCTACGTCGCCGCCCTCCAGACCGATGACCCCGACCGCTGGATCGACCACAACTATCCCCTGCGGCGGCTGGAGCGGCTGGTGCGCGAGCGGCTGGCCGAGGAGCCAGAGAATCGCGTGCTGGCGCAGCATGCCCACTGCGCGCTCGACTATCGCTGCCCCACCGCCAGCAACCTCTTCTTTCGCCGCTGGGAGGGCGCCGTGGCCGTCTCGCCGGGCTGCAATGCCCGCTGCATTGGCTGCATCTCCAAGCAGGATGAAGACAGCCCCGTCTCGCCGCAAGATCGCCTGCTCTTCGTCCCCTCAGTGGATGAGGTCGTGGAGGTTGGCGTGGCGCATCTGGAGCAGGCTGACGACGCCATCTACAGCTTCGGCCAGGGCTGCGAGGGCGAGCCGCTGCTGCAGGCCCGCCTGATCGAGCAGGCGATACGCGGCATCCGCGCGCGTACCGCACGGGGCGTCCTCAACATCAACACCAACGGCAGCAATCCGCGCGCGCTCCAGCGCATCTACGACGCCGGGCTGGACTGCATCCGCGTCAGCACGATCTCGGCGCGCAAAGAGACGTATGACGCCTACTATCGCCCCATCGGCTACACCTTCGAGCATGTCAAGGAGTCGTTGCGGCGGGCGCGCGACGCGGGCGTCTATAGCAGCATCAACCTGCTCAGCTTCCCCGACATCATCGACGCCGAAGATGAGGTGGCCGCGCTGGTGGACTTCCTGCGCGAGACCGGCGTGCGGCTGGTACAACTGCGCAATCTGAATATCGACCCCGAAGTGCTGCTGCCGCGCCTGCCGCGCCCCCAGGGCCGCCCGCTGGGCATGGGCGCGCTGATCGAGACGCTGCGCCGCGAGGTACCCGAGGTCGAGATTGGCAACTTCACGAGGCCGGTGAAGCGGGCCGCAGCGCCGTTGGGCGCCGCAGCAGACGCCGCGCCGCCAGCAACACCGGATCGATCCGCAGCTCGGTGAGGCATGGGCGCGGTGGGCAGCCCTGCGGTGTGCCGAGCGCATGCCCGCGATAGATGCACGGGCTGCATGGCAGGTCATCGCGCCGCACGACGATGGCTCGCTCCGGCGCATGCGGCGCATACGGCCCCCACGCCTGCGCATTGGATGGCCCAAAGATGGCGACCACCGGCGTTCCGACCGCCGCCGCCAGGTGCATCGGCAGCGAATCATTGCCGATGAAAAGGTGGCTGGCCGCCAGAATCGCCGCCAGCTCGCGCGGCGCGACCGGCGCGGGCAGCGCGGTGGCCCAGCGCGGGCGACCCAGCGCATCCAGTATCTCCACCTGGAGCGCGCGCTCGTCGGCGTCGCCCAAGAGCGTGACGCTCGCGCCAAACTCTGTCCACAGCGCCTGCGCCAAGTCCACGAAGCGGCTGGCGGGCCAGCGCCGCGCCAGACTGTACGCGCCGCCGCCGGGATGCAGCGCGATCTGCGGCGCCTCGCCCGCGTGCAGAGGCGGCGGCGTGGTCGTGGGCCAGCCGAGGTCAGCCAGCCGCAGCCCGCGATCCCCCTCCGGCGCCGGGGCGTCCAGCGCCGCCGCCAGCGCCAGCGCGTACTCCGCCTCGTGCAGCGCGCCGAAGCCCTCGTCGCCCACCCGCCGCGAGAGGAAGCGCCCGTGCCCGTTATCCAGCCCCACGCTCTGCGCCGGATGAATGGCCGCCAGCAGCGCGCGATACTTCAGCCGACCCGCTGGCAGCGTCAGGTGGTGCGCCAGGATGACCGCATCGTAGCGGTTGGCGCGCAGCCGCAGCGCCAGCGGGGCCAGCCGCCCCAGCTCGCCGGGCCGCCCCGTCAGCGCCGCCAGATCATCGAAGGCGCGTTTGTCGAAGGTGTAGACATGATCGAGCAGCGGGCTATCCGTGATGAGTGGCGCAGCCACCGCGCTGGTCAGCAGATCGAGCCGCGCGTCGGGGTAGCGCGCCCGCAGCGCCCGCAGCATCGGCGTCGCCAGCAACAGATCGCCCAGCGTCGCCAGCTTCACCACCAGGATGCGCGGTCGCGAACCCAGCGCCAGTGGCGAGGCGCAGGGCGCCAACCTCTCCCCCTGTCCCCCTCCCCTCTCGGGGGAGGGAGAACCCGATTCAAGCGTCGCGTCGCTGGCAGGCAGTCGAGCAGAAGAAGCGATTGGAGGTGGGGCGGATAGCCCAGCAGCGCCTTCAGTCTCTTCTGATGCCCGCTCGCTAGAGAACATTCCGTTGCTCATCGCCATGACTCCCTGCCATGGGTTCCCCCTCCCTGCGGTGTGATAGTGGAGAGGTCAGCTGTTGCCCCACGCCACATCGTCTGGCCCAGGTTCCCCCTCCCCTTCAAGGAGGGGGACAGGGGGAGAGGTCAGCCGCCGACGCGCCACCGCGTAGACCATGCTCGGCGTCAGATCCTTCATGCAGACCGGGTTGCCAAAACGGCACTCCGCCGTGGCGCTGGCGTCGTAGCACGGCGAGCACCACAGCCCCAGCCGCAGGACGATGGCGTCGGGCGTCGTCGGCCCGCTGATGGCCGAATCGGTCGGCCCATGCAGCGCGATGACGGGCCGCCCCAGCGCGCAGGCGATGTGCATCGGCCCGCTATCGCCTGAGATGACCAGATCGCACTCCGCCAGCAGCGCTTTCAACTCTGGCAGTGTCGTCTGGCCGCACAGATTCAGCAGCGGGCGGCCTGCCATGCGCTCCACATCGCTCGCCAGCGGCGCCTCGTTGGGCGCGCCCGTCAGGATGACCACTGCGCCCAGTTCATCGGCCAGCCGCCGCGCCAGCGCCGCCCAGTGGCGCGTGGGCCAGCGCTTGGCCTGCCCGTTGCGCGCCCCCGCATGCAGAGCAATCAGCGGGCCAGTCGCGCCCCCCCGCGCCCGCGCCTCCGCCAGCGTCGCTCGCATGCGCGCGCGCTCGGCGGGCGGCACGCTCAGGCGCGGTATCTCATCCCCTGGCGCGACCACGCCGCCAGCCGCCTCCGCCAGCGCCAGCACGTAGCGCGTCTCGTGCTGCTGCTTCTGGTAGCGCGCGCCTGGGACGGGATCCGTCATGAAGGAGCCATACGCCTCGCCTGCGTAGCCCACCCGCCTCCGCGCGCCGCTCAGCCGGGTCACGATGCTGCCGATGTCGCCGGAGACGCTGATCGCCAGATCGTAGCGTGGCCGCCGCATGCGCCGCAGCGTGGCCAGCGCCGCGCCCCACGACCTCAGCCGCAGCCAGTTGCGCGGGTTGCGCCAGACGTGCGGATTCCACACCAACACGCGGTGGATGTCTGGGTCGCCTGCCAGAATGCCATCCAGCGGCGCCTGCACCAGCATGTCAATGGTGGCGCGCGGGTAGGCGCGGCGCAGCGCCCGCACCGCTGGCGTCGAGAGCACGACATCACCCAGCAGATCGACCCGCACCACCAGAATGCGACGGATGCCCGGATCGCCTGCGCGCAGCGGCGGCAGTGGCTCCTCCCAATCGCGCAGCGCCTCGCCCACGCGCCCCAGCCCCCAGCGCAGCGCCGCCTGCGCCTGCCGCTTCAGCGCGCGGCCCACCATGCGCTGCACCCGCTGGTCGATGCTGGGACGCGACTCGTACCCCGGCTCATCCGTCGCGTTCACGGCGCGCTCGTTCTTTGCCATGCTGGCCCTGATCGCCTCTATCGCTACAACGCTCGCCTGCCGACACTCCCTGCCCATACAGACGCGCGAGCCGACTGCGGGGCCAACGTTGAGTATACCATCCGGGGTCGCAGCGCCCAACAAAAAGACCGCTCAGCGCGTGCCCATGAAACACGCGCTGAGCGGTCCACCTTCCCTGCTTGCGGCTAGGCGAAGCGCAGAGCGCCGCGCTCATCTCCCGCCTCATCCGCATCGCTCGGCGCGATGTTGGGATTGAAGCGGAACATGTTGGCCGGGTCGTACGCGGCCTTGATGGCGGCCAGCCGTCGCAGATGCGCGGGCATATTGGTGGCGCGCGCCCGCTCCGGCGTGGTGTCCGTGTCGCTCAGGAAGTTGTAGTACAGCCCGCCGGTCGCGTAGGGCCGCAGCGTCGTCGCCACCTCGGCGAAGTAGCGGCTGAACGCTGGCTCCAGCGCTGGATCGGCCAGCAGCCCATAGGTGAACAGCACGAACCCGACATCGCGCAGGCTGAACGCTGACGCCTGCAATGGCGCCTGGATGGCGACGCTGCCCCCCAGATGCCGCGTCTCGATGGCGAAGAACGGCGCATCTGGCGCCGCCGCGAAGAGCTGGAGCAGCGCCTGCACGGTCGGAGCCTCCAGATCACGCAGCGTCTCTGTCCAGCTTGCCACCGGCAGCGGATCGATGGGGTCGCTGGCCACTTTCTCCAGATCGCTGGTGGGCATCGGGCCAAAGGCGTCCAGCGCCAGCGGCGCGGCCTCGCGCATGGGGCGCAGCAGCGCCTCGCCCTCCGCCATGTCGCCGTCGTAGCAGCCGCTCACCACGCAGAGCGTCTGGCCGCTCAATGCGGGCGGCAGCCCTGGCATGGGTGGGAAGCGGATCATCAGGAACGACGTTGTGAAGGCGTCGGGCAGCGTGGGCGCCCACTGCCCATACGCGGCCAGTACGGCAGGGGCCGACTCGATGGGATAGAAGAGGTTGCCGCCGTACAGCTCCGTCACGGGGTAGAGCTGGCACTCCAGCGAGGTTACCACGCCGAAGTTGCCGCCACTGCGGTCGTCGTGGGGATTGCTGCGTAGGGATGGTAAGCGCTTCTCTTTGACACTCCCCACGGCTAAAGCCGGGGGATTCTCGGTTCTACCCCGCAGCTACCGCCGCGAGTCCCCGAAGGGCCTGCCCGGCCCATTGGATGTTTCTGGCCGCGTTCTCGTCTCGGTCGAGGACGAGGCCGCAGGACGTACAGACATGGGTGCGCACGCTCAGGCCCTTGGGAACGCGCGCCCCACAGCCGCTACAATCTTGCGAGGTGTATTGCGCAGGAACCGCTACAACCCGACGCCCGGCGCATGCTGCCTTGGCTTCGAGAATGCTACGAAACTGCGCCCAGCCTGCGTCCGAAATGGACTTGGCGAGATGGCGGTTCCGCACCAGGTTGGCGACCTGCAAATCTTCCAGATAGATCGTGTCGTAGTCCCTGAGCAGCTTCAGCGCGGTCTTGTGGTGAAAGTCGGCGCGTTGGCGCTTCACCGTCTGATGCGCGCGCTGGAGGAGTCCCACCGCCTTGCGTCTACCGTGGCTGTCCTGCTTACGACGTGAGACGCGCTGCTGCGCCTTCTTCAGCTGCTTCTCACCTCGCCGATGCAGCCGTGGGTTTTCTACCACTTGCCCATCGGCGGTGATGAGGAACACCTTCAGCCCCACATCAATGCCTGTCTCGCGTCCGGTCGGTGGCAAGGACTGCGCTGGCACATCCGCGCATGAGATGATGGCATACCAGCCGTCGGCCTCCTGGGAGATGGTGACGGTCTTGGGTGTGCCTGCCAACGGACGGCTCCACCGCAGCGCGACGCGGCCTATCTTCGACAGGACGAGGAAACCGTTATCCAACCGTGCGCACCCATGCTCGCCTACCTGCGGATAGGTGAACGAGTGGTAGCGGTTGCGCCCCTGGAAGCGCGGATAGCCCGCTGTTTCACCAGATTTTACACGACGAAAGAACGCTTGAAACGCACGGTCTACACGCAACACCACATCTTGCAAGACCTGGCTATTGACCTCAGCATAGTCGGGCATGGCCTCTTTGATGCCGGGTAGTTCAGCCTTTTGCTGGTAGTAGTTGACTGAGACGCCGCGCAGCCGCCACGCTTCCCTACGCTCGCCAATGGCGGCGTTGTAGACGTGGCGACAGAGCATGAGAGTACGGTCAAGCCGACACGCCTGTTTGGGCGTGGGCCTGAGCTTGTACTTGTAGCTCTTGCGCGTCGTCTGCTCTTCCCGGCCTTCCACGACTCAGCGTCCCTTTTGGCTTTCTACGTAGCGTTTCAACGTGTCCAGCGTGACCCCACCCACCGTGCTGACAAAGTACGAGTTCGTCCACAGCGACGGAAGTCGTCGTTTCAACGCGGGGAACTCGGCGCGTAGCGCATGTGACGAGTGGCCTTTGAGGAGTTTCACCAGCCGGTGAATCCCGAACTGGGGGTCACACCCGACGAGCAGGTGAACGTGGTCAGGCATGACCTCCATCTCAATGAGTTCCTGCCCCCAGCGTTCCATTTGCTCGGTCAGAATAACCGTGAGCCGTTCATCTATTGGCGGTGTCAACACCTTGCGGCGGTACTTCGGGCAGAACACCACATGGTACCGGCAGATATAGACGACGTTGTTGTTGCTGCGCATAGCTTTCATACAGGCAGTATACAACAGTAGACGAGGACGTGACAACTATTTGTACCGTTGGCGTCGCCTGCGGGCGACCGGGCTTTCATCCCCATGCCTGAAGCCAGGGGGCCTCAGCCCTGTTTCTAGCTAGGGCGTTCGTTCATGTCAGAAACTGTCTGAAAACGCCTCAGAAGCGGGCGGGCGACTGGGTTTAGATATGCTGAGCCATGTCTACCCAACGCTATGCTACTGACCTGACCGACGCTGAATGGGCCCTCATCCAGCCCCTCCTGCCTGC
>DATAED010000358.1:0-13646 GCA_036258195.1 Ktedonobacterales bacterium | reverse complement strand
TCTCCTTCGCCTTCTCGCGCTTCGACGAAGACGTGCTGTCGGACGCCGAGCTGGAGCGCGAGCTGACGCTGCTGCGGGCAAGCTGGGCGTTCTTCGACACGGTGCGCTCGCGCGTGTCGGCGGAGATGCGCAAGGGGCCGCGCGGAGGCGGGCGAGACCGGGATCGCATCGTCGAGCATACGCTGTGGGCCGAGCAGGACATGTGTGCGAAGGTCGGGGTACGCGCTCCTGAAGGCGCACTGCTGACGGAGGAGGGGCTGAGCGCGTATCGCGACGACTATTGCGCCACCATTCGAGCGTTCCATGCAGAGGGCAAACGCGCCCGCAAGTGGCCGCTGCGCTATCTCATCCGGCACACGGCGTTTCACATGCTGGATCATGCCTGGGAGATGGAAGACAAGGATCTGAGCGCCGAGCGCGTGTGAGATCGGGCGCGCCCCCACCCCCAGCCCCTCCCCCGCTTTGCGGGAGAGGGGAGTTGCGCATGCTGGTAGGCGTCAGTGAGCCATCTCGGCGAGCGCTGGCGCCTCGGCGGAATCGTTGCGCTCGCTTGCAGTCGCCTCAGCGCTGGCCGCCGCAGCCGCCGCGCGATCCTCGGCGCGATAGCGTCGATCCACTCCGGTCAGGCCCACCATGATGACCAGGCCCGAGAGGAACATCAGGACGCCGCCGCCCAGCCAGATCGTATCGACCGCGCCGAAGGTCTGGCCCAGGGCCACTGCGTGAAAGCCGAGCAGCGTCACACCAGCGAGGTAGCCGACCAGCGCTGTTCCCGCCAGCACCGCCAGGCTCGACGCCGGCTGGAAGATTGACATGACGCGGCCCATCAGGTGATTGGGCGTCTCGCGCATCATCAGCGGCCCGGCGGCGATGTTCAGGGCCGCGTTGAGCACGCCTGCGAATCCAAAGAGTACCAGCGCGACGTTGTACTCGGTGGTGCGCGAGAGCGCCACCACCAGCACGCCAAAGGCTGCCATCGTCATCCAGAGCGTGCGCGCCAGGCCGATGCGCTGGGCCAGAAAGCCGAACACGATGGAGCCGACGATGGAGCCAAGGCCCAAGGCGCCGCCGAGCAGGCCATACATCGCCGTCGTGGCGTGCAGGTTCTCTGTCGCGAAGAAGACATCCAGCGTATTGAGCGCGCTGGCGCCGACCATCGCCACCACCACTGCGACCAGCAGCGTGACCAGCACGCGGTTCGAGAAGTAGAAGCGCGCTCCCGCCAGCAGCTCGCGCCAGAAGCCGGTGCGCTGGGTCTCCTTGTCGTGCTGCCCCGCCTGGGTCGCCTGCGTCGGTATGGCGCGCGGCTCGCGAATGGCCAGGATGGTCAGGAACGAGACGGCATACGACGCGGCGTCGATCAGGATGGCCCACTCTGGGCCAAAGACGGCGTAGAGCGGCGCGGCCAGTGACGGGCCGATGATGAGCGCTATGCTAATCGATCCCTGGCTGAAACCCATCGCGCGTGCTTGCAGCTCCGTGGGAACGATCTCCTGGACGAGCGCCATGGCCGACGGGCGAAAGAACTGCTCGCCGACATTGACCAGCACCACCACGCCATAGAGCAATCCGAGCGTCCAGACGAGCGGCAGGCGATTTCCAGCGATGAACGGCAGCGGGAAGACGCCGGATGCGACGACGAGCGCGGCGACGATGAAGGCGCGCAACCCATCCATCCACAGCATCAGCGGGCGCTTGCGGGCGCGGTCGACGAAGACGCCTGCGAAGACGCCCACCAGCAATGTTGGCGCGGCGGTGGCCATCAGCACGGCGCTGACGGCGAGTGGCGCCCACGACTGGTGCGCGCCCAGCCCGGTGGCGATCCAGATGATGAGCGTGGTGGCGAACATCATATCGCCCATGAACGAGATGGATTGGCCGAGCCAGAGGAAAGCGTAGTCGCGGTTGATGAAGAGACTCGGCTTGCGGCTCGGTGCAGCCGCGCCCGCTGTGATACTATCCATGTGACTCTCCCTTGCAGCCAAAGGCGTGCTCGAATGGTCGTCGGTTGTGAGTGGAGGGGGCGCGTGGGAGAGCTGCAACTCTTCCACGCGCATTTTTCTGGCTCCCGCTTGCTCCTGGAGCACCCGGCGAGAGCGAGCCGCGCTCAGCGCTCCTTTCGCCGCAGCGCCTCGCGCACATCCGAGCGAGCGCTCAGAACGCCGCGATAGCGCACTCGTTCAATCGCCTGGTCAATCAGGCTGGGGGGAATATCGGAGGCGAACGAGAGAAAGCCGGTGACATCCAGATCGAGGCGCTGACCCGCTGCGACCACCTGCTCCAGTTCAGCGCGCGAATAGGTCACCGCGCCAACCACGGTCACAGGTCGGACACGCTGCGGCGTACGCGGCGTAGACATAGGCGTCTCCTGCTCCACTTCTCGCGGCTGCTCGTCGTCGTGCTCGTCATGCTCGTCGCGGGTGGCGAACTGTGTATCGTAACCGATGATCATCACCTGCGCCTCGCGCTCGTCGGTGACACCGCGCGGCTCGTGATAGGGCTTGAACAGCTCGCTGGCGGCCCGGATGGTCGCCTGGAACTCGGCGGGCGTCATCCAGACGGATTCGCCGCCCAGCCCCAGCGCGTAGCTGTCGAGCGACTCCGGCTTGTCCTGCGCCACACGACGCAGAGCAGTCAGAAAGCTCTGCGACATATTGGTGAAGAGCTCGGTGATGGCGCTGGCAAGCTCATCCGGGTTCGAGGACTGGAGCAACTGCGACGGCGCTTGCAGGTTGCGGGCGACGGCGCGGTAATACTTCTCCAGGATGCCGCTGCGCTCACGAGTCTCCACCAGCTTGACCAGGCCGATGCGCTCCAGCTCGCGGACGTGGTAGTGCGCTTTGGGCGCCGGGATGTTCAGCTCTTCTCCCACCTGGGTCGCCGTCATCGCCTGGCGCGTCAACGCCTCGAAGATGCGGATGCGCAGGGGATCGGCGACGGCGCGCAACTGCTCCACGGTCTGCAAGCTGTAGGTTTCGGCGATCTCATCCATTTGGGCTGATCTTTCAGGTCACGTTGAGCTTTCAAAATATTTTGAATGACCAAAGTATACTGATGCGGTTTGACGCTGTCAAGGGGGTGAAATGGCGGGATGCTGTGATCTGGCTCACAGGTGGGCGCAGGCGGGGAATCTGGCTGCTGGTGGAAGGAACTATCTGCGGGCGCGTGTCGTCTCCTCAGCGAGCGCTCTGCGCGCGGCGGGGCGAGTTGCGGAGCCTGCGTGACGGACGCCGAGATGAGGAGATGGGCAATATGACGACACACCTGGATTCACTGAGGCGACGCGCAGGCGGGCGCGCGGCGCTGGTCGGCGCGGCGCTGTGCGCGCTGGCGCTGCTGGCGGGCTGCGGCTCCAACGCCACCGGAGGGACGACCAACGCCGGGCTTTCGTATGGCTCGGACACGACGGCGCAGCATTCGACAGCATCGGGTGGGCAGGCGCCCAGCGCAGGCAGCGCGGGCAGCGCCACAGGCAGCGGGGCAGGCTTTGGCTCCAATGGCGCGCCAGCGACGCCCGGCGCGACATCGGCGCAGGTCGCTCCGCAATACTTGATCAAATCGCTCGACGTTGGCATGGCGGTCAACGACACGCGCGCCACCGCCAACGACCTGCAATCTTGGATTGTGGTAAACGATCCACGGGCGCAGTCGGCAGGCGCCATCTACACCCAGGACGGCAATCAGTACGACGTCTCGCTGACCTTCCAGGTCGAGGCGAGCCTCTATCCACAGATCAAGAGCTACCTGGCGAGCTACGCCGACCACCACAAGGGCAAGTTGCTGGGGCTGCACGAGTCCGTGCAGGATGTGACCGGCTCCTATGTGGATGCGCAGTCGCGGCTGGCCAATCTGCGCGTCGAGCAGGGGCGGCTCCAGACGCTGATGAGCCAGGCCAAGTCGATCAGCGACATCCTGACCATCGATCAGCGGCTGACGGATGTCGAGGGGCAGATCGAGCAGATCGAGGCGCAACTGAACCAGCTCAACGGCCAGACGACGTTCTATACGATCCAGATCCAGTTGACGCCGCTCTCCACCTACGTGCCGCCTGTCACGCAGCCGTGGAATCCCGGCGTCATCTTCCACAATGCGCTCTCGTCGGCGCAGGCGTTTGGCGAGGGCCTGCTGACGGCGGCGATCTGGCTGGGGGTCTACGCCATCTACATCATCCCGCTCGGCGTCATCATCTGGCTGATCGTGCGCTTCTGGCGACGGCGCAACGCTGCCCCAGCGCCCGTTGGCGCCACGCAGCCCCCGGCGCCGGAAGTCTAAGCCTTTGGGCTGGCGGTTTTAACCGCCAGCCGCCATACCTAGCGCGGCGGCTGGCTCAGCAGCTCTTCGGCCTCGCCCAGTCGCTCGGCAGCGATGCCTAGCGGGTCGAGCGCGACGGCGGGCAGGCGCAGCTTTTCCGCGTTGGCCAGCAAGACCTGCGCGTACTGGCGCATGGGCTGAATCTGCATGGCGCACATGCGCAGCAGAGCGACGGCTTTCTCGCGGCTGCCACTCATCCACATCGGGTCGCTCATCAGGTCGAAGACGTCTTCCTGCTCCTTGCGGCGGGCGACGCTGTGGGGGTCTTCCTGCGCGCCGCCGACTGCGGCGAGGAAGGTCTCCAATTCGCCGCGCGCTACCGAGAGCAGGCTCGTCATCTCAGAGAGGACACGCGCCTCAGGCATCGCGCGGCCCATCAGCCACCATTCCTGGTCGGTGAGCGCCTCTTCCACCTCGCGCAGACGCTTGAGCAGCGTCCCGGCGCGTGCGCTCAGCTCGCGAGCGGCTATCTGCGAAGGGGTCGAGAGCGCGCCCTGATAATCGCTTGGCTGGCCATGGTTTGGCCCCGATGGCTGGTCGGTCGGCTGGTCCTGATCTCGCCGCGCCGTGCTGCCTGTAGGTGGAAACCATTGCGGCTGCATATCTGCCATTCCCTCCCGACGCCGTCGCGTGAACCCTGAGCAGTTTGTGACCTGTGGATGACGTGTGAATGCTTCCTTCACAATAGCGGCTTCCCCGCGTCCCGTCAAGCCTTCTGATGCTGCTTCAGCCGTGTTCAGCCTTGACGCGAGGCGCTCGGATGTGAGATACCTTGCGCTGAACGTCTGCGCGCACTGGTGTCGCGCGGACGCTGATCACAACAGGATGTGAATGAGTCGAGATGAGTGAAGTAGATTCTCGGATCGAGGAGTTGAAGCGCCGGGTGGATAACATCACGGCGCATCTTTGACCTCCCCAGCAAGAAGCGCGAGATGGCTGCGATTGAGCAGGAGTCCATCGCGCCTGATTTTTATGGTGATCGTGCGCACTCGCAGCGCCAGATGCGGCGCCTGAGCTATCTGCGCGATGAGGTGACGACGTGGGAGGGACTCTCCACACGGCTCAGCGACCTCGAAGAGCTGTCGCAGATGGTGGCGCAAGAGCCTGATGAACAACTCTCCGCTGAGATCGCACATGAGGTCGCAGCGGCTGAGACGGAGCTGGAGAAGCGCCGCATGACGCTGCTGCTCAATGGCGAGCACGACGCGAAGTCGGCGATCATCTCCATCCACGCGGGCAACGGCGGCACCGACGCGCAGGACTGGACCGCCACGATGGAGCGCATGTATATCCGCTGGGCGGAGAGTCACGGCTACGCTGTCGAGGTGCTGGACGAGACTGAGGGTGAAGAAGCGGGCATGAAGAGCGTCACCTTCAGCGTGGATGGCCCCAACGCCTATGGCTACCTGCGCGGCGAGGCGGGCGCGCATCGGCTGATTCGCCTATCGCCATTCGACGCGGCGCACCGGCGGCAGACCTCATTCGCCAAGGTTGAGGTGATGCCCGACATCGGCGATGATCCCATCGAGATCGTCGTGCGGCCAGACGATATCGAGGTCGATACCTTTCGCTCGACGGGCAAGGGCGGCCAGCACCTCAACAAGACCGACTCCGCCGTGCGCATTCGCCACAAGCCGACGGGCATCGTCGTCACCTGCCAGAACGAGCGCTCGCAGATCCAGAACCGCGAGACGGCCATGCGCGTGCTGAAGTCGCGCCTGTATGAGCTGGAGATCGAGGAGCGCGAGCGCGAGGCGGCGCGGCTGAAGGGTGTGCATGTCGAGGCCGACTTCGGCAACCAGATCCGCACCGTCACGATCCATCCCTATTCGATGGTGAAAGACCATCGCACCGGCGCAGAGCAGGGCGACACAGCCAGCTACCTGAATGGTGAGATTGATCATTTCATCGAGGCGGAGCTGACCGCGCGCGCCGGGCAGGCGGTGTAGACGGGCTGGCGAATGAAATCGCGCCTGGGGGCGGCCAGCAGGCTGCGGATGGAGGCAGCCGCGATGGCGATGGAAGGCGGGCAGCCAGCGCGACCGGCGGGGCCGTGGCTGGTGATGGTCAGCGGCATGCCCGCCACTGGCAAGACGACGCTGGGGCAGCGGCTGGCGGCTGATCTGGGCCTGCCCTTCTTCTCGAAGGATGGGCTGAAGGAGACGCTGTTCGATTCACTCGACATCGGCGACCGCGCCTGGTCGCGTCGGCTGGGTGCTGCCAGCTTCGCACTGCTGCGTTCCATTGCGCAGGCGATGGTAGATGCTGGGCAGGCGGCGGTGATCGAGGCCAACTTCTCGCTGGAGTACGATGCGCCGTTTTACGAAGAGTTGATGACCCGCTCTGGCGTGCGGATTGCGCAGGTCTGGTTGACCGCCTCGCCCGCTACCATCATCGCGCGCTTCGAGCAGCGCGCGGCCAGCCCGCAGCGGCATCCGGGTCATGTGGAGCTGGCCAACATGGACGAGTTTCGCCAGGCGCTCGCGCGCGTGGACGACGCCCCACTGCCGCTGGCTGGTCCGCTGGCGCGCATCGAGACGAACGACTTCGCAGCGCTGGACTACCCGGCGCTGCTTGAATGGCTGTACACGACGCTCACTGGCGCCAATGCCCCCGGCGAAACGTCATAGGATGCAGGCGCACGCTGTGTGCAGCGCGCAGTTGTCGGAGGGATAGGGCGCTATGCGTTGGCAGCAAGGGGCGCGGCTACTGGCCTGGATCCGCAGCGCGCCTGTGCGAGCGATCATCGCGCGCATGCAGCGTACCTCGCTCAAGCGCGTGGCGCTCATCGCGCTGACCTGCTACGGCGCGCTCCAGATGGGTACCATCGCCGTGCTCTCCGCCATCGCCCTGCAACGCAACAAGCGGCTGGAGACGGCGCGCTTCCCACACCTGAGCCTGCCAGACGTCTTCGTCGAGGATAACCAGCTCAAGATCTTCACTTATGGCACGAACCTCTTCAATGCGATGCTCGAAGCCATCGCCTCGGCACAAGAGCATATCTTCATCGAGTCATATATCTGGAAGGCCGATGCCATCGGCGAGCAGTTCAAGCAGGCGCTGATCGAGAGGGCGCGCCGGGGCGTGCAGGTCTACGTCATCTTCGACGAGTTCGGCAATCTGGTCGTGCCAGAGGAGTTCAAGCGCTTCCCGCCAGAGATTCACCTGCTGCGGTTTACGCCGATCAATCGCATCTGGCACATCTTCGACCCGCGCCGCTATGCGCTCGACCATCGCAAGGTGCTGGTGGTGGATGGCCGCATCGGCTTCCTGGGCGGCTACAACATCGGCAAGCTCTACGCCGAGCACTGGCGCGACACGCACCTGCGCATCACGGGCAGCAAGGCGGCCGATCTGGCCGACTCGTTTTGCGACTTCTGGAACGCGCACGCGCCGCACCGGCAGCGCATCTCCATGCAGTTCCCGCTGCGCTTCGATCCGACCATCACGCTGCGCGACAACAACGCCCTGCGCCTGACCTTCCCGATTCGCGATATGTACATGAGTGCTTTCAACCGCGCGCAGAAGCACATCCTGCTGACCAACGCCTACTTCATCCCCGACCATGCGCTGCTGGCGTCGCTCAAGGATGCGGCGCAGCGCGGGGTGGATGTGCATGTGTTGACGCCGTGGACCTCGAACCACATCCTGGCGGACTGGGCGGCGCGCGGCTACTTCCAGGACTGCCTGCAGGCGGGCATCCACATCTGGGGCTATCGCAGCGCGATGATCCACGCCAAGACCTGCACCGTGGACGACGAGTGGAGCACCATCGGCACCGCCAACCTCGACCGCCTCAGCGCGGTGGGCAACTACGAGCTGAACGCCGAGATCTACAGCCGCAACGTCGCCCGTCAGATGCGCGAGCTCTTCGAGCACGACCAGGAAAACTCCATCGAGCTGACGGCGGAGAGATGGGAGAAGCGCCCGTGGTATGTTAAGCTCAGCGAGTGGGCGCTGGCGCCGCTGCGTATGATGCTGTAAGAGCCTCTCCTCCTGACCCCCTCCCTTCAGGGAGGGGAACCCAGTCCAGGCGAACAGCGCGTGGCTCACCTCATCTCTCGCCCTTTCCTTTTGGTAAGAGGGGAATCATTAGTACGCCGAGGAGGACGCAGTGAAGCTCTACATCTCCACTGATTTCGAGGGCGTGGCGGGTATCGTCGATTGGGATCAGATCATGGTGGGCAGCCATGATTATGAGATGGGGCGTCGTCTGCTGCTGGGCGAGCTGAACGCCGCCATCGATGGCGCGCTCCAGGCGGGCGCGCAGAGCATCCTGGTCAACGACTCGCACAGCAGCATGCGCAACCTCGACCCGGAGCAATTGCACGGCAGCGCCTCGCTGCTGAGCGGCAAGCACAAACCACTCTACATGATGGAGGGGCTGGATAGCTCGTTCGACGCCATCTTCTTTCTGGGATATCACGGCTCGATGGGCGCCAGCCACGCCGTGCTGAGCCACAGCTACAATCCGCGCGCCATTTGGGAGGCGCGCGTCAACGGCGAGATCGTCGGCGAGACGGGGCTAAATGCGCTGGTGGCGGCGCACTACGGCGTGCCTATCGCGCTGGTGAGTGGCGATGAGGTGACGGTGGAGGAGGCGCAGCGGCTGACGCCCGCCCCGCACGGCGCGGTGGTCAAGCGCTCGATCTCGCGCACCGCCGCTGAGAGCGCGCATCCCACGGTGGCGCGCGAGCGGCTGCGCCAGGCGGCGTATGAGGCGCTGACGATGCAGAAGCCCGCCAGCGCGCCGAGCTTCCCCAAGCCAACGACGGTCGAGCTAACCTTCCTGACCGCCGACATGGCCGAGATGGGCGCCTGGATACGCGGTGTGGAGCTATCGCCCGATGACGCGCGCACCGTGCGCTTTAGCAGTGACGATCTGCTCGACCTCTTCCGCACTTTCGTCACGCTGGTGATGCTGACCCGCGCGCTAGTGGAATGAGGCGACCTCACCCCCCAACCCCCTCTCCCACAGGAGAGGGGGAGCAGGAAGCCACTCTCTCTCGGCGGGCCCCAGACGGTCGTCGTCGCCGCTTGCATCTGGCCGCCGGTATGTTATGATGGCCCTCAATGACCGCTGCACGCCTGCAACATGGACGCCCTCCAACCGTACATGTTTCAGGCAAGCTGTTCAGGTTATTGCGCAATTGGTCTCGATTTGAGACACTAGGTTGACCAGGCGAGCGCTCCCTCAGACGAACTGTGGAGCCTTGATTCATTCGTCCCTGGTCGAGGTGGATGAGAGGAGTCTCCCGGTGGAGCGGAGAATCATGACACTCATCGGCCATGCCACGAAGGACGTGCTGCACGCGTTCCTTCGCGCGCTGCGGGCCGTGCTGGTCACTGCTGTAGTAGTCTTCATCGTAGTCGCGCTGGCGGTCGAGGTGATCGCCTCGATCCTCACCTACCCCACGACGCACTCAATCATTCCTGGCGGGCTGACACATCTGGTCGCGGCAGCGCTGGGCGTAGCGTTCGCCTACGCGGCGGCCATCACCGTCGCCATCGAAGAGTTGCTGCGCGCCATGATCAAGGCCATCGAGCTGGCGGTCGAGGAATCGGAGAAGCTGGCGATGGAGGCCATCAAAGAGGCCGAGGTGCTGGGGCGCAAGGCCGAGGAAGAGCTGGTGCGCGGCAGCCATGCCCTGGCAAACGAGGCTGGGGCGCTGGGCCACGACGCCGGGCATATTGCCGGGGCGCTGGGCCGTGGCTCTGAGCGGCTGGCGGGCGGCATGGTGGGCGGCGTCGTCCACGAAGCGCAATCGCTGGAGCACGGCGTCTCCTCGGTGGTGGGCGGCGTGGCGCACGGCACGCATGCCATGGAGCAGGGCGTCGTCTCGCGCCTGCCCGGTCGCCACGAGAGCGCGCAGTAGCCACAGCGCCATTCCAACCAGAACGCCTCGCCAGTATGTCGCTGGCGAGGCTTTTTTTGCGCCTGCACGGGCTGGGCGTAGTAGTAACGCGCCCTGCCTGAAAGTCCCACGGCGTTTGCGCAAAAGTCAGCCGCGATGCTACGGTGAGCCGACTGGAAGCGGGATGCGACCAACGGGAGGCCAACGATGCGGCGAAGACGAGTTGCGCTGGCAGCGCTCCTCATCGCGCTGCTGGCTGGCTCGACCTTCTACGTCACCTACGGCCTGCACGCCTATGCGCAGTACCGCGACGCCTACGCCGACTACACGACCGCCTGCGATACGCTGATTGCGTGGAGCCCGCCGCAGACGATCTACATGGGCTTCTATCCCAATCTGCCTGCGCTGGTCGACGTGCGCTATCGCAGTCCGATCCCCGAAGCGACCCGCCTGACGGTCTCCATCCCCGGTTTCACCCAGCCGCAGTCGCTAGACTCCAATAGCGCGCAGGGCTTCCGCTCGGCCAGCTTCAAGCCGCCGCTGCTCGCTCCCACCACGCTTGATGCCCTGGCGCAGCCGCAGCGCCACGCTGCGCAGATTCGCCTGCAACTGACGGCTGGGACGCATACGTTGTGCGCCACGAGCGCGCCAGTGACGCTGATCTCGCGCCAGTGGGTGCAGTGGCGTAGTAGCGCGACCGGAGCCGACAATACGCCGCTGATCGCGGGCTGGGTGACGCCCGCTGACCCCAGCATCGCCACGCTGGTGGGGCGCGCGGCCCAGCGCCTGAGCGCCAACGCGAGCGCCTACGACGATACGCCCGCGCTGTTTGGCTACGATCAGGGCCAGGCCACGCCGCAGCAGGTGCGCGACCAGGTAGATGCGCTCTTCGATACGCTGCAGTTCGATTACCATCTGCGCTATGCGGCGGACAACCAGCCCTTCACCGCGGACACCTCGCAACAGGTCTTGCTCCCGCGCGATGTGCTGGCCTCACCTAACCCGACCGGGATGTGCGTGGAGACGAGCGTCATCCTGGCCTCGGCGGTAGAGCGGCTCGGCATGCGCCCCTACATCGTCTTCACCGCGACGCATGCGTATCTGGGCGTCGCTCTCGGCGCCGATGCGCGCGCGCCTGTGGAATACTGGGAGACATCCGACCTCAACGGCGGCGTCTCTGGCGCGCAAGCCAATACGCACGGCAATAGTGAGTATGCGCAGGACTCGCAGAACCACCAGATTCAGGAGACCATCGACATTCAGTATGAGCGAACACGTGGCGTCGCGCCGATGGAGTAGCGCCGGACGCTGCGCCAGAGGCCGCATGAGGAGCAGACGACATGGGAGCCACTGATTTTCCGGCGTGGTACAGCGCCGGAGTCTTTGGCGGCATCGGCTGCTCGCTGCTGAGCGCCATCGCCATCGGAAGCTGGGCGCTGTGGCGGCGGCGCGGCGTGACAGGCAGAGCCATCGCTGCGCTGCTGGTCTGCGTCGTGGCCAGCGCACTGGACATCGGCCCGCTGCTCTGGATCGAGTATCGCCTGACTGTCTATGGCCCGACGCTGGCGGCAGGCGAGGTGGGGGCGGCGCTGGCGGCGGACGCGCTGGTGGGCTGGGTCGCGCCGCTGGCCGCCATCTGCTGGTATGCGCTGCTGGCCACGCCCGTCGCGCTGGCCGCGCCTGAGCCGACGCCGCGTCCGGCGCGACAGGGCAGCGTGACGCCCGCCGCGCTGGATGATCCGGCGCGCGAGCGCGCAGCGCTGTCCGGTGGCCAGCCGTGGGGTCTGCTGACGCCGGTGGATGCGGCGCCCGACGCCAGCTCGGCGCGACAGATCGCGCTGACGCAGGCGCTGACGCTGATTGGGCGTGAGCAGGACAACGACATCGTGCTGGATGACGACCGCATCTCGCGGCGCCACGCCGAGCTGCGCTGGGAGCGCGGGCGCGTGGAGTTCGCCGACTACGGCAGCCTGAACGGCACACGGGTCAACCAGCAGGCAGCGCGCGGACGGATGCTGCTGCGCGATGGCGACGTGATCGAACTGGGCGGGCGCCGCTATCGGCTGGCGGTCGTGGCCAGCGCGCCAGCCGCGACTCCGGATAGCGCGTCAGCGACGCCGCAGCCTGCCCTGTCATCCGACATGGAGACGCGCAAGACGGCCAGCGCCTCTGGCTCCTTCGCGCTGGGCGCGCCTGCGCTCCAGATCACGCTGATCCAGGGGGGCGACGGGCGACAGAGGAGCTGGCCGCTGGCGGCGCCCATCACCACGATTGGCCGCGATCCGACATGCAGCGTGGCGCTGGCCGATTCCTCGATCTCGCGCACGCATGCGCAGATCGCGCGGCAGCCAGCGGGCTACTTCGTCGCCGACCTGCAGAGCAGCAACGGTGTGACCGTCAATGGCGCCCGGCTGAGCGCGCCCACGCAGATCTTCGCGGGCGATGTGATCGGGCTGGGCGATGCGCTGCTGCGCTGTGAGCAGGTTCCCGTAGTGCCGACGGCAGACGAGACGACGACAACGAAGCGCCCCATCGTCACCTCCACGCCGACCACCTCAGATGTCGCCGACGCCGCGCCCACCTCCATCAGCCAGCCCGCCGAAGCGCCCACCTTCCACCTGCTGATCGCGCCGCAGTGGCGCGCCACCCGCGCCAGCCGCCCGCGCCTGGCCCCACCGCGCCTGGCGCCCGCCCCGCGCCGCGACGAGCCACCGCAGGGGTGAGCGCCCTGCAACTGGCAGGCTTCTTGCCTAACGACTTTTGCTGACTTGATCCCAATTGGTACCGGCGCCTCTTGCATGGTACTCGAACTGGCGTTACAATAGAACAAAAGTTCTAATTGTAGTGCGAACCCCGCATTCACCAATGGTCGTCGGGTCTGCATCATCCAGAGAGGTCAGGGTCATGGCAAGGGTACTCATCGTCGAAGATGATCCAGCGATCCGGCAGATGCTGTCGATCGCGCTGGAGATGGAAGGGTTTGAGGTGAGCGCGCTGGGCGATGGCGCGCAGGTCATCTCGACACTGCGCGCGGCCGAGGGGCGCGTCGTCATGCTGCTCGATCTCATGATGCCGCGCGTCAACGGCTGGGAGGTTTGCGAGCAGCTCAGCGCGGAGCCAGAGCTGGCGGCGCGCCATGCCGTCGTCATCATGTCGGCGGCCATCGAGCCGGGCGTCCACTTCCCGGAGTTCGTGCGGGCGGCGCTGCTCAAGCCATTCACGCTCTCCACAGCGCTCTCACTGGTGGCGGCGCTCAGCCTGGAGCCAGGGCTAGAGCCCGATACAGCGGTGGCCCAGCGCGCTGGCGAGTTCGCAGCTCATCCCTAGCGCGCGCTGTCGTCGGCCAGCATGCGGTAACCCGCGCCGACCAGCGCGCACGCGCCGAGCAGGAAGAGGTACAGTCCGATAGCGGGCGCAAGCTGAATTGGGTTCGTTCCTGAGATCGTCCCCGACGGCGTGTTGATCGAAAACTGCCCGCCG
>DATAED010000357.1:0-11716 GCA_036258195.1 Ktedonobacterales bacterium | reverse complement strand
CAGCGCGGCGGGCAGCGCCTCGCGCCGGATGTAGAGCAGCACGCGCGGGCCAATCTCACCCTCGGCGCGCAGCCGCTGCATCAGCCGCAAGCTCTCCTGCGCCTCGATGTTGTGGACGCCGGTGACGCCACGCGAGCGCAGTTCGGCGAAGACGGCGCGCAGCTCGGTGGCCAGCGTCTCGTCGCTGGGTGGCGTCACCGCGCGCTCGATCAGCTCGATGGCGTCATTCTCGAAGAACATGCCAGTGGGCTCACCGTCGCCATCGTGCTCGATGCGCCCGGAGCCGGGGTCGGCGGTGGTCTTGTCCACACCTGCGCGGCGCATGGCCTCGGAGTTGACCCAGACGCTGTGGTAGTCGTGGCTGGCCAGCATGACCGGATGCTGTGGCGCGACGGCGTCGAGCGAGGCTTTGGTGGGGAAGCGCTCTGGCCGCCAGGCGTTTTTATCCCAGCTATGGCCGATGATCCACGTTCCCGCTGGCTGGGTCGCGGCGCGCGCCTTGACCAGCGCCGCCGCCTCATCTTCGGAGCGCGTCTCGCGCAGCTCCACCTCCAGCCGACCCATCGCGTAGCCCAGCAGGTGTGTGTGCGCGTCGATGAAGCCGGGCAGCGCGACGCGCCCGCCCAGATCGAGCGTATCGGTGAGCGGGCCAGCGTACTCGCGCAGGTCGCTGGCGTCGCCCGCCGCCAGAATGCGGCCTGAGCCACGATCAATCGCCAGCGCCGAGACGATGGGCTGACCTGGCTCCATCGTGTGGATGACGCCATTGAGCAGCAGCAGGATGGGACGTCTACCGAGCGGCATAGCGGCATGTCTCCTGTACGCGATAAGACGTGATCCGCGTCCCAGTCCGCGCAGGCGGACTTCGCGGCCCGCAGGCCTCCCAGGCGCGATTTCAATCGCCAGCCCGTACTCCTGCTACCTGATTGTATCCCCTCGATGGGCTTGTGTGGCGGCCCGAGCGGCATGCCGCTTGACGTGGCTGGCGGGCTGACCTACACTCTATGCTAGAGCGTCTGGCGCCGACGGTCGCAGAGGATCGCCGTGCAGGCAGGGCGCCAGCGAAGCGAACAGGATGAACGCCATGAGCGCAGAGACACAATCCAGTGTGCAGGCTGCCGCGCAAGAGGACGAGCGCTTCGTCCCGATTCCCCGCGCCAAGCCTGGCCAGGAATATAGATCGCCCAAGAACCACCAGCAGCCACTGCTCGACGGCTTCTACCGCCTCGTGGTGACGCTGCTCTGCCTCTCGCTGCCGATCGCGCCTGGCGTCATCTTCGTCATGATTCTGGCCTACTCCCACGCCATTCAGGATGGCCTGCTCTGGCTGTGGATCGTGATGATCTTGCTGATCGAGCCAATCGCCATCGCCGTGGCCTGGGGCATCGCGCGCGAGGCGTTGGGCGTGGCAGGCGTGCGCTACGACCGCGGGTAGCCCCCACCCCCAGCCCCTCCCCCGCGTTGCGGGAGAGGGGAGCTACGAGCAGCGCCGCCGCTGACCCCTTTTCCGCATTGCGGGAGAGGGGAGTATTTTCGCGGCTCTACTCCTCGGAGCCGCGCCACTCGTTGACGCGGTCGAAGCGGGTCGCCTGCTCCAGATGGTCGGCGGGATAGTTCCAGTGGAACTCATGGCCCTTCGGGATGTGCGCGCCGCAGAGGTTGAGCGGGCGGCGCGCGCGATAGAGCGGTTCGAAGGGGCAGTTGGACATCGCGCCGATCACGATCACGTCGCCGCGCTTCTCGGCGTTCTCCACGGTGTCCAGATAGCGCTGGGCGTCGGCTGAGAACGTGCCATTCATCCGCTCGCACAGCGCCTTCATCTCGTCGCGGCCAAACGGCGTGCCGCGCAGGTCGCTGCGCGCGCTGGAGGTGGCGACGCGCCAGAGGTCGCTGGGGCGAATCTCGCGATCCTGGTAGCGCTGCTGCGTGATCTTTGGGTGGCCCGCGCCGCGCTTGCCAGTGTCGCTGGCTCTGCGCGACCTGTGCGCCTCGTGCGGCTCCGTCTCCGGCGTGGCGTCGAAGTCCTCGTCGGGCGCGGGGAGCAGTGGCGTCTCCATCTCCAGCGGGCTATTCGCCAGCAGGTCGGGCAGTGCGACGGCCTGATTGAGCGTGAAGTAGGCGCGCAGCGCCGCCCAGATGCTGTCCTCGCCCTGCTCGTGCAGCTCTGGCGTTCCCTCACCCTCGGTCACCTGCCCCACCAGATCAACCCCGAAGCGCAGCTCAGAATCGGCCAGCGCGAGGCGGCTATGCAATCGCTCGATGTGCTGGGTGATAGCCTCTGGCGCCGCGGTTCCAGCCTGCGAGGCCTTGCGCACGGCCTCGTCGTACTGCGCAATCAGGCCAGCCGCCCACTCGCGAATCTCGCGCGCGGCGCACAGCATGCCCTCCAGGTGCGTCGCCGGGCAGGCGCCCTCGGCCTCGATGCGCGGCCCCAGCGTCAGCGGCAGCTCCGCATCAGGCATGTAGACGCTATCGGTCAGCGCGGCCACGGCGCGTTGCAGGTTCGGCTGCATCTCGTGGGCCAGCGCGCTGGCCTGGTCGTAGGTGACGCGCGGCAGGAAGCCATTCGTGGCCGGATCAGCGGCGGCGTCGGCGGCCAATAGCTCCTGCACGAAGACCTGATAGGCGCGCGCCACGCGGATGAACGCCAGCGCATAGCCCAGCCGCTGATAGGCTTCCCACGGCGCCTCGCCCTGGCCCACGCGCTCGGCGATCTGCGCGTCGATCTGCTCCCAGACCTCGGCGATCTGGCTGGCCGCGCGCAGGTAGCCACGCACATTGGCGTCGCTGACCTCGCCGCGCATCACCGTCGCGTAGAAGCGCCGCGCCGCCTCCTCCATCTCGCCGATCAAGCTCCTGGCGGGCATCCGTGTCTCCTCCTGACGCGCTTCGCAGCCGACTTGCCGCCTCAGTATACAGGAAGTCGCGCGGCGGCGCACGCGCTGGCGCGGCTAATCCTCTAGCTCGGCGTCCAGCTCGCGCAGGAAAAGCTCCACGTCGGTGACGAGACCCATCGCCAGCGTCGCGCCGCGGTCGGAGAGCTTGGTGACGACGGCGGGGTTGATGTCCACCACGACACATTTGACGGCGGCGGGCAGCATATTGGTGGTGGCGATGCCGTGCAGCATGCTGGCCACGATGACGCAGACATCGACCCCCTGGCAGGCCGCGCGCATGGCCCCCTGCGCCGCCACTGAGTCGGTGATGACTCCGGGCATCGGGCCATCATCGCGGATGGAGCCAGCCAGCACGATCTCTGCGCCTGCCTCCAGCGCCGAGGCGATGATGCCATCGCCGAGCAGGCCGCGCTTGAGCGCCTCCTCCAGCGAGCCTGCCGCGCGCACGGTGTTGATGGCGCGCAGGTGGTTGCGGTGGCCATGCTCCACGGGCTGGCCGGTCTTGAGGTCGATGCCCAGCGAGGTGCCGTACAGTGCGGCCTCCACATCATGCGTGACGATGGCGTTGCCACCGAAGAGCGCCTGGATGTAGCCACGCCGGATCAGCGCAGCGATGTGCTGGCGCGCCGCCGTATGCACGATGGCTGGCCCCAGCACGAAGAGCGTCTTGCCGCCGTGCGCGCGGGCGTCGCGCATGGCCTGCGCCACATCGGTGATGGCTAGCGACTTGGCGCGCTCCGAGGAGACGGCGCTCTGCATGAAGCCGAAGGATTCGCGCTGGCGGGGGCGCTCCAGCGGCTCGACCCGCACGCCGTCGAAGCCGACCACCACCGCCTCGCCCATGCGCGCCTCGTGCATAGGACAGCCGCGCGCCGTCCCGCGCTCGGCGTCCACGACAATCGCCACATCCATCTCGATCTGCGCCACCTCGACCCATTTGCCACGCACGCGAACGAACGTCGGCAGGCTCATGGTGGAGTAGAAGTCGTCGGGCAGCACGCCGTCCTGCGGGGCTGGCTCCAGCCGCGCGTCGTGCTCGGCGCGCGGCGTGGCGCCCAGGCGCGAGAGCTCGCCCATCAGCTCGTCGAGCTGGCGCTGGTCATCCGCGATGACCTCCATGCGGATGTAGCTCTCCTCCAGCTCGCTCTGCCCCACGCGCATCTCCTGCACGTGGAAGTGCGCCCCCGCGTCTTCGATGGCGCCCCAGACACGCGGCAAGATCAGCGAATCGATCAGATGCCCTTCGAGTTCGACCACCGTGCTTGCCATGCGCTGATCTGCTCCTTCTCAGTCGATGTACGGGATACTGACCTCAAGGCCAGCCTGCGCAGATTCGGCTTCCAATCCCCATTCCGCGCAGGCGGCAGGCGGAGCCGAGCTTCGCGGCGGCCCGCAGGCCGCCTCCCAGGCGCGGTTTCAACCGCCAGCCCTTCTTGTCTCAGCTATTCAGGCTCAGCACCAGTTGTGGCGGAGTGATCTGGTGATCTTCGCTGATGGCGATGACGGCGGTGCCGACGGCGAAGAACTCGATGACATGGCTATCCCAGCCGTGGCTCGACTCCTTGATCTGCGTGCCCGTGATGCCATCGGCGCCCAGATTCTCGGCCTCGGCCTGCATGCGCTCCATCGCCAGCTCACGCGCGTCGTAGAGCCCCTGGGTATAGTTCTGCATCTCAGTGTTGCGCCCGACGGTGCGCATCCACTGGCTCAGCCCCTGATACGCGACGTGGTAGACACAGCTCCCCATCACCAGCCCCTGCGGGCGGTAGCCAGCGGCCAGCAGCGTGCGGAAATCCTGGCCGGAGAGGTCGCTGGTGAAGGGCTTGCCAAACTTCGTGCGGTGGTTTGTGCCGTCGCGCGAGCGCACCGCTGTGCCGATGGCGATGAACTCGGCCAGATCAGCGCCCCACTCGTAGCGCCCGACATCCAGCCGCACGCCGACGATGCCATCGGCGCCCAGCGCGTCGGCCTCGGCCTCCATGCGCGACATCGCCAGCTCGCGGGCGTTATACATCGCCTGCGAGAGCACGCCCAGCTCCTGGCTGACGTTGAACATCGAGCGCTGGTAGCCGATGTGGTAGATGCTCGAGCCCACGACCATGCCCACCGGATCGAATCCGGCCTCCTTCACCAGCAGAAACTCGTTGACGCTCAGGTCGCTGGTGAAGAGCGGGCGCATGCCATCGCCGCCGCGCATCCGCTTCAGGCGTTCGAGCGCGTGCTGTGGCATCTCGACGGGCGCTGATGACTGGTCGGGCTGGATGTTCTGCTGATCCTGTGGCTGCCCTTGCTGCCCTTGCTGGCCCTGTGTCTGACGCGGCATCGGTGTAACTCCTCATGATCGCCGGGGAAGAGACCCCGGGACATCTCCCTGCGCTGGCAGGGCATTCTCACTCCGCGTAGTGGTCACACGTCGTATCGAAGATCAAAGGCCGTGAGTTGCTATGAGTCGCATTCAACCGACATTAGCTGAGTAAACGCTTGAGCGCGGTCTGGTCTTGCAGGCTGGCGCCAGCCAGCTCGGTGAGATCGGCGGAAAGCTCGTCGATCCACTGGTCGAGGCTGAGCGGCTCGCTCTTCAGCGTGATGCCGCGCACCGCGTGGGTGCGGCTGGCCTCCAGCGCGCCGGGCGCCTGCGACGCCAGCACGTACTCCCACTCGCCCAGCCGCACGGCGATGCGCCGCACCGGATGCGCGTGGCTGAAGAGGCCGCCGCCGCGCTCCACCTGCACGCGCTGTGGGAGCGCGCCGCTCAGCTTGGTGGCGAGCGCCTCCAGAAAGGCGACCGCGTCGCTGGCGTCGGCGCGCAGCGAGGCCGCCAGCAGCTCGAACTGCATGCCGGACTGGTCGGAGCCATCGTCACTTGCCATGGGCTAGAGCGCCTCCTGTCTCGCCGGTCATATCAACGCTGTGTCAACGCTGTGCGGTTACTGGTCAAGAAACACCATCATCTGCGGCCTGGCGATCTGATGCTCCGCGCCGAGCGGGGCGACCGCCGTGCCGATGGCGAATATGTCTACGAGGAAGGTGCGCCAGTGGTTCTGGGCCATCCCGGCGTCACGCTCGTTCAATTCATTCCAGAACTCAGGATCATCTTTCGAGAGCGACGGCGCCACCTCCACGCGCATGCCCACCACGCCTTCGGCGCCCATCTCCTGCGCCTCGCGTTGCAGGCGACCCATGGCCAGATTGCGCGTGGCGTACATCGCGTCGGTGAAGTGGTTGACCTCCTGGTTGTAGCTGCCGAAGCCCCCGCCGCCGATCGTGCCCATGCCCGTCCAGCCATACGTCCAGCCAGAGACCATCTGGAACTCATAGCCATTCTGATAGGCGGCGTAGACCGAGACGCCCATCACCAGCCCCAGCGGGCGATACCCCGCCTTGAGCAGCGTAGAGAACTCCTGGCCAGAGAGGTCGCTGGTGAAGGGCTTGCCAAACTTCGTGCGGAAGCTGCCGGCGGCGGTGCGCGCGCGCACCGCCGTGCCGATGGCGATGAACTCGGCCAGATCGGCGCCCCACTCGAACTGGCCGACGGTCAGCCGCACGCCGACGACGCCGTCGGCGCCCAGCGCGTCGGCCTCGGCCTCCATACGCGACATTGCCAGCTCGCGCGCCTGATATTTGGCCGCCGTCAGCGTGTCCAGTTCCTGATCCTGCGCGACATAGCCCATGCTGAAGCCACCATAGCCGACGTAATTGGGCTGCCAGCCGATGTGGTAGACGCTGGAGCCGACCACCATGCCCACTGGCTCGAAGCCAGCGTCGTGGATGAGCGCCAGCTCGCTGACGCTGAGGTCGCTGGTGAAGAGCTTGCGTCGGCCGCCTTCGCCGCGCGATTCCGCCAGACGCGCGCGCGCATCTGCGGGCAACTCGGCGGGAATATTCTGCTGGTCGAGCGGCACATCCTGCGCGCCCGTATTGCCGGGCTGCGGATCGTCGGGTGGTGGAGGCTGGGGCGGCTGTTTTGGCATTCCGCAACTCCTGTGTGCTGTGGCCTGTTCTGGCCTCAGGCGACGCCTGCGCGTTCCTCGCGCCTGCATTGTACAACTAGTGGTCGCAGCCATGAATGGCCGACGCACACGCCTCCCGCGTTCAGCCCCCGTCGAGCGGCGCCCCGCAGATCCGGCAGAAGCGCGCAGTGGGATCGGTGGTCGTGTGGCCGTTCGGGCAGACGCGCGGTGGCGACTGTGGCGGCGCGGCCTGCATCGCTACGGGCGACGGCGCATACTGCGACGGATAGGGCGATGGCGGATAAGGCGGCGCGTATTGCGGCGGCGCGGCGGGATAGCCCTGGGGCGCGACCGCCGAGACGCGCCACGCGCCGGTGAATGAGCCAGCGGGCGGCCCGACTGGTCGTGGCGATGGATCGCGGAACGGGTGGAAGAAGTACGTGATCAGCGCCAGCGCCAGTGGCGGCGGAGGCGACGCGAAGGCGCCGTACTTCTCGCGCGAGACCGCCTCGCGCAGGAAGAAGCGCAACAGCCACAGCCCCACGACCGCCGCGATCAACATCCCGACCGTGGGGATGCCATCCCACAGGCCGTGCAGCGTGACCGCGATGGCGAAGGCCAGCAGCACGCCGAAGGTCAGACGGAAGCTGCGCTGGCCACGGTCGCGCCAGATCGCGCCGACGACAATCGCCGTCCAGGTGACGTGGCCAAAGATCGCCAGCAGCCCGCGCAGCAGCAGCGTCTGGTTGACTGCCGCGACCCCGCCGCCATCCTGAAAGCCACCCACATAGGCGGTGACGGCGTAGAGCGCAGTCTCCAGCGTGGCGAAGCCCGCGCCAGCGGCGGCGCCCAGGATGACACCATCGATCTCGCTGCGCAGGCGCCGATTGCGCAGGAACCAGACGACGGCCAGCGCCTTGCAGCTCTCCTCGATCAGTCCAATCGCCAGCGCCGCGCCGAGCGAGTTGCCATTGACGAAGACCAGCTCCAGCACGAAGGCCAGCGTCACCCCCAGCAGCGCGCCGCTGATGAACGCGCCCCACGGAATCCAGCGCGGCATATCGGAGAGATAGTCGCTATCCCAGCAGTAGATGAAGAAGGTGACGGGCATCAGCGCCGAGGCGATGGGGATGACGAAGAGCAGCGCGGGCGCGCCGACCGCCACATTCAGCAGATATTCGGAGACGATCAGCAGGATCAGCCCGATCAGCAGCACCTTCCAGTAATGCTTGCGCCACTCCAGACCCATCCAGCCGCCCAGCCCCTGACCGGCTGGCAGCCCGCGATCCACATACTGGAAGGGCTGTTGCGCTGCCACCGGCGACGGAAGGAGCGGGGCGGCGGGCGGCGGGTAGCCAGCGGGCGCGGCAGGCGCGGCGTAGGCTGGGATGGCGCGGCCATCGCCCTGCAGCGCATAGAAGGTCATCTCCGCATGCCCGATGCGGATCGTCTGCCCCGGCTGCAACAGCGTCGGCCCGGTGATGCGCAGGCCGTTGACGAACGTGCCGTTGGTCGAGCGCAGGTCTTCGATCACATAGCCCTGCGGCGCCCAGCGGATGACGGCATGGATGCGCGAGGTGAAGGGATCGGTGACCATGATGTCGTTTGACGCCAGCTTGCCGATGTGCGTCTCTGGCCGAAAGAGCGGGATGCGGTCGCCTTGCGCGAAACGGCTGCGCCAGGCTGGCCCGCGCACGATCAGTGTTCCAAAATAAGGCGGAGGGCTGACGGTCTGCCCCTTGGCATAGGGAGGCGGCGCGACCGACGAACTGCTCATGAGCGCAACTCCTGCTGGGCGTCTGCCTGGGTTCGCGTCTGCGGGCGCCGCCACATGTCGGAGATGGATGGAGAGGCGCGCCGCTCTCTGGTATTACTCAGTATACAGGGCTGGCGTTGCATCGCGAAGCGAACTGGCGCACATCTCGCGCTCATCCACCGCTCGCGGGCGCGAAGTCGAACTGTGGAAGGGAGCAGGGCTGTGAGCGATGCTGAGAGCCACGCGCGACGGCTGATCACCTGTCTGGGCGAGGGGCTGATGGATCTGCTGCCGATCATCGAGGATGGCGCGACAGTCGGATTCCGCCTGGCCCCCGGCGGCAGCATCCTGAATGTCGCAGTGGGGCTGGCGCGACTCGGCGTTCCCGCCGCCTTCGCGGGCAAGCTGGCCGACGACTTCTTCGGGCGCCAGTTGCGCGCCTACCTTGCGGCGGAGGGCGTGCGGCTCGATCTGCTGACCATCGCTCGCGGCCATACGACGCTGGCCTTCGTCATCCCGCCCGATGCGCAGCCACTCGCAGGCGCGGCGGATGAGCCAGCCTTCACCTTCTATGGCGACAACGCCGCCGATACGTTGCTGACGCCGGAGGAGCTGCCGCCCGCGCTCTTCGCCGAGACGGCGGCGCTGCACCTCGGCTCCATCAGCCTGCTGCGCGGGACGACGCCGCTGGCCGCGCGGGCCGCTGCCGAACGACTGCGCGGCCACGCGCTGCTCTCGCTCGATCCCAACATCCGCCCCGGGCTGATCGCCGATGCGCCCGCCTATCGCGCCACGCTCGGCGCCTTCCTGGCGATGACCGATGTGCTGAAGCTGAGCCTGGCGGATGTCGCCTGGCTGGAGCCAGACCTCGTGGACACCGATCCGCTGGCCGTGGCGGCAGAGTTCGCCCGGCGTGGCCCGCAGGTGGTGGCGCTGACGCTGGGCGGGCGCGGCGCGGCGCTGGCCAGCCGCGACGGCGTGCAGGTGAGCGTATCGGCGCCCGCCGTGACGCTGGTGGATACCGTTGGCGCAGGCGACACCTTCGCGGCGGGGCTGCTCAGCGCGCTGGTCGAGCGCGGCGCGACCACCCGCGCCACCCTGCAAGCGCTCACCCCGGAGGAGCTGACGGAGGCGCTGCGCTGGGCGGCGACGGTGGCGGCGCTGGCCTGCGCGCGACCGGGCGCCAACCCGCCCACCCGCGCTGAAGCGCTGGCCCTGCTCCAGCGCGACTGAACTCACTGGCGAGGAGACGCCAAAAGCCCCTCTCCCGCCGCAGCGGGGGAGGGGTTGGGGAGGGGGCTACCGTGGCAAACTGCGCAGCTTGTCGGGGTTGCCGATGACGCGCAGCGCCTGGATGGCCTGATCGGCGATGGTCATGCCGATGAAGACCACCGGGACGCCAGCAGCGCGGAAGATGATGGCTGGCTCGCCGTTGGCGTGCGTGATCTCCACCTCAACCGGCGCTGGATAGTTGCGCATGGAGCCCACGATGAAGCGCGCTACCGAGCTTGCGCCATGCACCGGGCGAGTCGCCGCGCCCTTGGCCTTGCCGCCGCCATCCGTCCACAGCGTCACGTCGTCGGCCAGCAGGCGGGTCAGCGCATCGAGATTGCCATCGCCCACGGCGTCCATGAAGCGCTGGAGCATCTGCGTGTGCTGCTCAGATGACGGCGTGAAGCGGGGCCGCTGCGCGACGATGAACTGCTTGGCGCGGCGAAAGATCTGGCGGCAGGTGGCCTCCTCTTTGCCGATGATCTCGGCGACCTCGGCGAACGAATAGTCGAAGACCTCGTGCAGTAGAAAGACGGCGCGCTCTGGCGGCGTGAGCCGCTCCAGCAGCACGAGGAAGGCCATCGAGATCGACTCCCGCGTCTGCGCTTGCGCCACGAGCGTGTCATCCTCCGTCATCAATGGCTCTGGGAGCCATGGCCCCAGATAGGTCTCACGCTGCGCCCGCGCCGATTGCAGCTGATTGAGGCACAGGCGCGTCACCACCGTGCTGAGAAACGCCTCGGGCGACCTGATCTCCTCTCGGGCGGCGTTGTGATAGCGCAGATACGCCTCCTGCACGGTGTCCTCGGCGTCGGAGACGCTGCCCAGCATGTGATAGGCGATGGAGAACAGTTTGCCCCGCGACGCTTCAAACTGATTCAGGGTCTGATTCATCGGTCGTGTCCTTGCGCTCGGTTGCAGGCGATTGAAACCGCGTCCCAGTCCGCGCGGGCGGCAGGCGGAGCCGAGCTTCGCGGCCCGCAGGCCATCCAGGCGCGACTTCAGTCGCCAGCAAGCCAGAGCTACAAATGGCGTCTCCTAGCGTCTCTGCCCGCCGACCGCTGCTGGCGCGGCCTCGGCCACGCGCGGCGGTCCGGCGTGGCGCTGCGCCTTCGCATAGCGGCCCTTGCCCGTCCAGATGAAGGCGCCCAGCCGATGCTTGTCGCGCGCGGCGCTGGTGGCCAGATAGTTCAGGCCAAATGCGCGAATATCAGCGGCCAGCCGCCCGGTGAAGTAGGGCGCGCGAGCGATGTCGTCGGCGGTCTTGCTGAAGCCAATGCCGTCGCCATGCCCCAGCGCAATCCCCTGGCCATTGTAGCCGAAACTGAGCGGCTGCGGCGCCGTGCCGTGCAGCAACGCGCTGACGCAATCGGCGCCATGCGCCCCCAGGATCAGCGCGGTGACGGCGCTCATGCGTAGCGGCGCGCCCGGCTCCTCGCGCGAGGAGGCCGCGTCGCCAATGGCGAAGATATCGGGATCGGAGATCGAGCGCATGTAGGGGTCGATGATGATCTGGTCGCGCTCATTGACCGCCAGCCCTGCCTCGCGCGCCAACGGCAGCGCAACGAACCCGCCCGCCCAGACGCACAGGTCGCATGGCAGGCGGCGGCCATCCGCCAGCGCCACGCTGTCGGCGCGTACCTCGGCAATGCGCGCCTGCTCGATGATGGCGACGCGCTGGCGCTCCAGTGAGTGACGCATGTAGCGCGTGACCCGCTCACCGATGAACGCGCCGAACGCGCCCTCCGTCACCAGCGAGACAGCGAGCTGTGGATAGGACGACTTCAACTCAGCCGCCGTCTCGATGCCCGTGGGGCCTGCCCCGCAGACGACGATGCGGG
>DATAED010000356.1:0-5225 GCA_036258195.1 Ktedonobacterales bacterium | reverse complement strand
GTCGCTGTACGCACTCCTCGATGGTCAGGCGCGCGCCGGTCTGCGGATCATCAATCAGCGTGTGGGCGGTCAGGCATTTACCAACCGCCGGCCGGGCTGCCAGAATGATGAGATCGGAGCGCTGGAGGCCACCGGTCATCTTGTCGAGGTCGGCGAAGCCGCTGGCCACGCCGACGATGTCGCCCTTGCGCGATTGCAGTTGGCCGAGCCTGTCCAGGTAGGCCATCAGCGTGTCGCGGATGTGCTGGAACTCTTCGTGCGAGATGCGCTGCGACACGTCGAAGATCAGCTTCTCGGCCTGATCCAGCGCCACGTTGGCGTCCGGCTCGTTGTAGGCGATGCCCGCGATCTGCCCCGCCGCGTGGATCAGCCGTCGCAGGATGGCAGTGCGCTCGACGATGCGCGCGTAGCTCTCGATGTTGGCGCTGGTCGGCACCTGATTGGCCAGCGAGCTGACAAAGCTGGCGCCGCCCACCTCCTCCAGCTTGTTGCTGCGCTGGAGCTCGTCGGTCAGGGTGATGAGGTCGGCGGGCGCGCCCGTCTCGTAGAGGTCGGAGATGGCCTGATAGATGACGCGGTGCGCCTCGCGGTAGAAGTCCTCTGGGCGCAGGAAGTCTGCGATCTGCGCCATCGCGTCCGGATCGATCAGCAGACTGCCCAGCACGCTGGCTTCCGCCTCGACATTCTGCGGCAGCAGCTTCTCCGCCGACATCGCCATCGCCACTATCCTCCCGAATCCGCCAGAATCCTCACGAACCTTCCGGGGGCCGTCTCTCCGCATCGTCCGGGTGGTCGGCGCTGGGCGTGCGCGCTAGAACGTCTATTCTAGCAGTATAGCACGCGCCGGGCGCTGTTTTCCCGTCGTGCTCTCATGGCGCCGTCATGGTCGCGAAGAGAACAAACGAAGCGGCAAAGTTGAGGGTACCTGAGCCATCCAGATTTGGCAACGTGGCGCTGTCCACCAGTCGTCCACCGCTGGTGGATATGTGGATAACTCGTTGGACGACCGCTGGCTATCGCCCGTCTGGAAGGGCTTGTTTTCGCCCTCGCCGTGGCGCCTCAGCCCTGACGCCATCGTCGCCAACGGCTTTTCCACCCCTTTCCACGAATCTTGGCGAGTTATCCACGAAGTTATCCACAGAGATATGCACAAGCCCCTTTGGGCTACCGGGCGGTGGGAGAGTTGGGCAGGGAGAGATGGCGAGCGAAGAGGCGCCGCTGGGTGGGGTCAGCCCAGCGCGCCCAGTCGTGTTTTCGTCCAGACTCTCGGCAGCATCGCCAGCTTGGCGGGCGTGGAGAGATGGATGCGCCGCGCGAAGACATCCTGCGGGCGCTGGGCGATGCGCCGCAGGATAGCGCGATAGAGCGCGCCGCTCAGCGCGATGGCCAGCCGCGCATCGGGATCGAGCAGGCGCACGCCGCGCAGCCCGCGCGCATAATAGTCCTCCGCTCGCGCGATCTGGTAGCGCATCAGCCGGAAGAAGGCGGGGGTGATGGCGCCGCGCTCCAACTCGGCGCGGCTGTAGCCAAACGCCGCCAGCTCGTCGGCGGGCAGATAGACGCGCCCGCGCGCGGCGTCTTCGGCCAGGTCGCGCAGGATGTTGGTGAGCTGCATGGCGATGCCCAGATCGACCGCCGCCGCCAGCGCTGCTGCATCATCCGCCCCGGCGTCATCCGCGCTAGCGCGATAGCCCAGCACGGGCGCCATCAGTAGCCCTACGACGCCAGCCACCCGATAGCAGTAGCGCTGAAGGTCGTCGAAGCGCGCGAAGCTGCCCCCCGCGATGTCCATCTCGACCCCGCTGAGCAGATCGAGCGCGGGCTGCAGCGGAATCGGGTAGCGGGTGAGCGTATCAGCCCAGGCGCGCATGACCGGCCCACGCGGGCGCCCGGCGTAGGCGCCGAGCAGCGCCTGACGCCAGCGCTGGAGCGCGGCCAGCGGATTGGGGTAGAGGTCGCGCTCGTCGGCGATGTCGTCGGCGATGCGGCAAAAGGCGTAGAGCGCCCAGGCGGCGCGGCGCTTCTCGGCAGGCAGGAAGAGCGAGCCATAGTAGAAGGTGCGCGCGATCTCGCGTGTGATGCGCTGGCAATAGGCGTAGGCGGCGCTGAGCGGCGCATCGGCAGGCAGCAGGCGCTCATCCAGCGCGCCCGCCGTCACCGCGCGACGCCGATCGAGCGGGCGCGTGGCACGGCGCAGCGCCGCCACGGATGGGGAGGCTGCGTTGTCGCCATGCGCCAGCATTGAGGATGCCTCCTGTCTCAGCACATTTCCGCCCATCTCAGCCTGCCTCAGCAGGGCGCCTGACGTGCTGCGACGCAAGTTGATGACCAAGCGCGCGCGTCGCGTCACGCCGCGACAAACATTGTGCAAATAGTGTGCAAACTGTTGCCATCAGAGCATGCCGCAGCGCGCTCACGAAAATCAAGTTGGGCGCTGTGGCCTCGCGGACGACGCGGACACGACGCGGACGGATGGAGGCAGTGTACAACCCGCGCGGGGCGCTCGCGTAGAAGTGATGTCGCGGCTGATGCGCGGCGCATCTGCGCTCGCCTCTCGTCATCACTTATTTTCGCTTATTATCGCTCGCTGCTGACGTGGCGCTCCCGCCGCGCTGTTGGAAAGGTTCCCCTCGCATGCGATTGATCCTCTACCTGGGTAAGGGTGGCGTCGGCAAGACGACCCTCTCCGCCGCGACCGCCGCGCGCTCGGCGCAGCTTGGCAAGCGCACACTGGTCGTCAGCACCGATCTGGCGCACAGCCTGGCCGACGCGCTCGATCGCCCGCTGACGGCAGAGCCGCAGCAGATCGGGCCAAACCTCTGGGCGCAGGAGATCAATGTGCTGGAGGAGATGCGCAACGGCTGGAGCAAGGTGCAGGACTACATCGCCAACACGCTCAAGAAGAATGGCGCGAACGACGTGGCCGCCGAGGAGATGGCGCTGATCCCCGGCATGGATGAGATCGTCGCGCTGCTCAACATTCATCGGCAGGCGCGCGAGGGCAACTTCGATGTGGTGGTGGTGGACGCCGCCCCCACCGGCGAGACGGTGCGGCTGCTGAGCATGCCAGAGACCTTCCTGTGGTACGTCAACCGCGCCAGCGGCTGGCGCAACGTCGCCTTCAACGCCGCCAAGCCGCTGCTGAAGAGCTTCCTGCCAGGGGTGAACGTCTTCGAGCAGCTCGACAAGCTGAACGTGCAGGTGGCGGCGCTCAAGGCGACGCTGACCGACAACACCGTCAGCAGCTATCGCCTGGTGGTCAACCCTGAGAAGATGGTTATCAAAGAGGCGCTGCGGGCCGAGACGTATCTGACGCTCTACGGCTACCCGATCGATAGCGTGCTCTGCAATCGCATCCTGCCGGGTGTGGCCGACCCCGCGCCAGAGGCGCAGCCGGCACAGCCGACGCTGATGGATGAGATGGTGGCGCAGCAGCGCGGCTACTATCAGCAGATTCACCAGACCTTCGCGCCGCTGCCCGTCTGGGACGCGCCCTATCGCGCGCGCGAGGTGATCGGTTTGGACGCGCTGGCCCAGCTCGCGGTGGACATCTGGGGCGAGCAGGATCCCACGCAGGTCTTCTTCCAGGGGCAGACGCAGGAGCTCATCAAGCGGGGCGAGCAGTATATCCTGCGGCTGCCGCTGCCACACATCGAGATGGGCAAGGTGGAGATGGTCAAGAAGGGCGACGACCTGATCGTGGAGGTCGGCAACTTCAAGCGCAACATTGCGCTGCCCACCGTGCTGGCCCCGCTCGACGCCACCGTCGCCCGCATGGTCAATAGCGCGCTAGAAGTGACCTTCGAGCAGCCCGCCGCCAGCGCCGCCTACCAGAAGTAGGCGGTATGCTGACGCCTGGCTCAGCGCTTGATGAGGGTCATCGTCCACCCACCAAAGCCAGGGTTCAGCGGGATTTCGAAGTGACTGCCGGGCGGCAGTTGCTCAAACCGCTGCACATAGGCTTGGTAGTGGTCGTCGGTGAAGGCCGGATACTGCCAGTCCAGCGGGATGCCCACCAGGCAGGTGAGGGTGAGCAGGACGAGCGCCACGTGCCGTACAGCCGACGGGACATGCGCGGTTTTCGTTTGTGTCCAGACCAGTGTTGTCAGCCACGCGATGTTCAGGGTGAACTCATAGCGCAGGTTCCACACAGGATGCGCCAGTCGCTCCCAGGCCGTCCCTGGGCCGGGAGTCATAGGCGAGATAAGCGCGCCGCAGAAGATGAGCGCGCCGAAGAGCCAGAGTAATCGCAACTCCTGTGGCGCGCGGCGCAGCGCCAGGACGACAAAACCCACGCCGCACACGCTCACCAGAATGGGGAACCAACTCGATGCCCACCAGCTCGTCATGCTGACGCCCAGATAGCCCTTGCTGCTCAATGTGGCGGCCAGAAAGAGTTGCCCACCAACGATGCGCGCCAGCTCAACGATACTGACACCTAGCGGGTTGTGCGCGCGGCCAGTGGACATATTCTCCAGCAGTTCAAGCGCCTCGGCCACCACTGTGACGAGGTCAATGGCGAGCAGGATGAGGGTCTGTCGGTCGCGTGTGCGCAGCCAGCGCAGCAGGATGACCGGAGCCAGCGCGAAACAATAGGGGCCACTCATGCCGCATAGCAGCAGCACTGCGCCATCGAAGACCTTCCACGCACGCCCAGCACGCGGCGCTGCGATCACGACGAGGAACGCCAGCAGCGCCAGATGCCACTGCAAATAGGTCACCGAGGCATCGAGTTCGTAGGAGTTGGGGATGGCCAGGTAGAGCAGCGCGATGGCCCCACGCGCATACCAGTTGGGGAGCAAGTGGTCGAATCGGCGTGTTAACAGAAAGGCGACCGGCGCGACCTGCATCAGAATGCCGCATACGTTGAAGATCGCTGGCCCCCACGCCACAGGAAAGAGCACGGCGACCAGCGCGACGAGTCGGTCGGACACCAGGAAATAGCCGACGACCGGGAGGAGCAGCGCACGCAGCCCGCCCAAGTTATACGCCTGAGCATAATAGTAGTAGCCATCTTCGGCGAGGAACTGGGGGTTGAGCAGGGCATCGGGCCGACGCAGGAAGATGAGCAGGCACGCCACCAGGCCAGCTGCCACGATGATGAGCCAGCGCCGCTTCCACCACACAGGCTGGCCAACAGGTTGATCGCTTGATGCCAGAACACCGATTGATTCGACAGCCCCCCCCGCCGCTTGCATTGCTCACCCCTCCTCGCGCCCATATCC
>DATAED010000355.1:0-5501 GCA_036258195.1 Ktedonobacterales bacterium | reverse complement strand
CGCCGAGCCGCCTGGCGTCGATCCGCACGACGGTGAAGCCGAGGATGATGGGCAGCAGGAAGATGAGCGCGAACGCCACGAACTGCGCTACTAATGACATGACATCGACCCCAATCGACACCACCGTCGCCTCCTTTTTGTTCATGCTGGCTCATGCCCATTCTACGCATTCACTGCCTCTCAGGTTAACACAGCATTCGCGCTACACTGTATGGCGTCAGTTTGTCCATCCAGGCCAGTGCAAGGAGGCCCGCGTCGATGCCACATCCCGATCACGACGCCATCGCGCAGACGGTGCGCGGCTGGTTCACCTACTCTGCGCCAGAGATGGGCTACCAGCGCGAGCAGCGGCGCTTTGGCGTCTATGGTCGGCATCCCTCGGCGGGCGATGAGGTGATGATTCGCCAGCTCGCGCCCGCCGAGGTACCGGAGTTCCTCGCCGATGTGCGCGACTACTTCGGCGGCGCGTCTGTGCGCCTGTACGTCGAAGATCGCGCGCTGGACGAGACGCTGCGCCCAGCGCTGACTTCGCAGGCGGGCTGTGTGGCTGATGAGCGGCAGGGCTATCTGGCGCATGTCGGCCCGCCGCCCAGCGCGCCGACCCCGCCGCAGGTGACGCTGGAAGATGTGACGCCCGCGATGCTGGAGACGTGGGTTATCACCAAGCTGCAGGGCTTTGCCGACAGCGACGAGCGCCCCGCCGAGGACGCCATCGCAGCGCAGATGGCGCTGCGCCAGCAGGAGATGGCCGACGTCGGGCGGCTGCGGCAGGCGCGCGTGGCAGACGACCCAGCGGCGATTCTCGGCTGGTACGAGGATAGCGACCGCTTCATCTACAATCTCGCCACCCGCCTGCCCTATCGTCAGCGCGGCGTCGCGCGCTACCTGCTCTGCGACTTCCTGGCGGAGAGCCAGCGGCGCGGGGCGCGCTCCAGCCTCATCAACGCCGACACCGCTGGTACCTCGATCAACCTCTATCGGCGGCTGGGCTTCACCGATGAGGTCTACTGGCGCGCGAAGTATACCTACACGCCGGAATCATGAGCGCCGCGCGCCCTCTCAGAACCCCAAGCCGTGCTCCTTCAGGCTGAGGTAGCGGTGGCGTCCGATGATGATGTGGTCGAGCAGCTCGATGTCGAGCAGCGCCCCCGCCTGGCGAAGCTGCTCGGTCGTGCGCACGTCTTCTGGCGAGGCGGTGGGGTCGCCGGAGGGATGATTGTGGACGACGATGATATGCAGGCAGGCGCGCGTGATAGCGGGCCGAAAGACTTCCGCCGCGCGCACGGCGCTGCTGTTGATGGTGCCCTGATAGACGGTCTGCTGCGCGATGACATGATGCTTTGTGTCGAGGCACAGCACGCGCAATTGCTCCTGCGTCAGGTAGGCCATCTCCAGCATGAGCAGCCGCGCCACGTCGCCCGGCTGCGTGATCTGCATGCGCTCCTCCGGGCCGAGCGCCGCCAGCCGATTGGCGATCTCCAGCGCGGCTTTGAGCTGCGCCGCCTTGGCCAGCCCCAGGCCGTGCGCCTGGCGCAGATCGCTCAGATCGGCAGCCACCAGCCCGGCCAGCCCGCCGAAGTCGCGCAGCAGGCGATTGGAGAGCTCCACCACATTCTCGCCGGGCAGTCCCGTGCGCAGCAGGATGGCCAGCAGCTCGGAGGTTTGCAGCGTGCTGGCCCCGTAGCGCTCCAGCCGCTCGCGTGGGCGCTCGGTGTCGGGCATCTCGCGCACCGTCTGGGCGCGATAGGTGGGGCTGGCGGTCTGCGTCTGCGCTGTCATGAGTGACCTCCGCAATCGGGCAATCAACATGCAATCATGCGATCAGCATGCGCGCGGGGAGGCGCGGCGAGATTCTGGCAGGGACAATGCGGGGAACGCGGCCATCGTAGCATGGTGTCCCATGGCTGGCAAGCGCCGTGGCCATGCGGGCGCCATGTAACTCCCCTCTCCCGCAAAGCGGGGGAAGGGTTGGGGGCGGGGGCGCCTCGCCCTCTTGTCAGACGATTTGACCCTGTTCCGGCGTCTCTGTTACTATGAATTGGCCCTCCGCGCCTTGACGCGCTGACGCGACACGGTGGGCGCTTGTCCTGGTCAATCCCAGCTTAGCGACCTTCGAGGAGGGCGCCCGCGATGCACGGTATCATCACCTGGCTGTTTACCGATCCACAGACCGCTGGTGCGGCGACGGCCTCTAACAAGGCAGAAATCTTCCACTTCTACCTGCCGTGGATCATCTTCTGTGCGCTCGGCCTGCTGCTGCCGATCTACTATGGCCTGGAGGGGCGCAAGCGCTTCTTTGGTCACCACGCGCTCAACAAGTACATCATGGATCGCATCACGGGACAGCTCTGGCCGCTGGCGCTGGTCGGCTTCGTACTGATGGCGATGCGCTATGCGATGGATTCCACGCTGTTCTCGTGGCGCGCGTGGCGCTATGGCTGGGCGCTGTGGGGACTGGGCCTGCTGGTCTACTGGATCTACTACTTCGCCGTCAAGTATGCGGGCGACCGCGCCTGGTACCAGAACAAGCGCACGATGGAGAAGTATTATCCGAAGCCGCGCGCCAAGAGCAAGGCCGCCAAAGCCGGAGCGCGCTAGACCTCATCCCTCTGTCCCTCTCTCCCACAGGAGAGAGGGATTTTTCGTGCATGGGGTTGTGGGGCGCGGCGACCAGGCGCGACCTCTCCCCCTACCCCCCTCTCCCGCAGGAGAGGGGGAACTGGAGAAGCGACGATGGCGTTCTCTATTTGCTGGTTGTCGTCATTTTCCATTGGCGTGCGGCATCCTACTCCCCCTCTCCCCGTGGGAGAGGGGGCCGGGGGGTGAGGTCGGCCCCCAGCCCGCGCAGATCATCGAAGAACCACGGATAGCTCTTGGCGACAGAAGCGGCGCCAGTGATGGTGAGGCCGCGCTGGCAGCGGGTCGCCAGGATGGCCAGCGCCTGCGCCAGCCGATGATCGTCGTGCGCGTCCACCGTTACGCCGCCGGGTAAGCCATTTGGCCGCCCGCGTACGATGATGGCATCGGGCAGCGGGGTGACATCTGCGCCCGCGCGGGTGAACTCGGCGCAGAGGTCGCCGATGCGGTCGCTCTCCTTCAGGCGCAGCGTCGCTACGCGCTCGAAGCGCGTCTCCCCCGGAATGAGGCAGGCCAGCGCCACCAGCGCCGGAACGCTGTCGATGATGGCGTCGCCGTCAATGCGCCGTGTGAACGGATGCCATCCGATTCGCTGAATGGCTTGGCCGCCTGCCAGCGTGAGCGGCGCATCGGGCGCGGCCTCGGTCGGGCGCTCCACCAGCGGCAGGCCAAGCGAATCGCAGGCGGCCAGCAGCGCGCGCAGGTCGTCATCCTGCGCGGCCAGCCCCTCCAGCCGCAGCGGCGCGCCCAGCATGAGCGCCGCCGCCACCAGCGCCGCCGCCGAGGGCGTATCGCCGGGGATGCGGTAGGCGCGTGGCTGGAAGCGCTGTCCACCCGCCACGCGGAAGGCCAGCAGATCATCCGCCGCCTCTACGTGGATGCCAGCAGCGGCCAGGGCGCGCAGCGTGGCGCGCACGAGCGGCTGCGAGCGCAAGCCATCGGTGACGCTGATTGTCAGGCCAGCGGCCAGCAGTGGCGCGAGATAGAGCAGCGCGCTGAGGTATTGCGAGCTGTTGCGTCCCGCCACGCTGACCGCGCCCCCGCGCGGTGGCCCGCCACGCAGCGTGATCGGCAGCCGCCCGCCTGGCTCGCGCGCTTCCGCCTCGATGCCCAGCGCACGCAGCGCATCCAGCAGATCGGCGTTGGGCCGCCGCCCCAGCGAATCGGGATGATCCGTCTCGAAGCGAATCTCTGGCAGCAGCGCGCCGATGCCCAGCAGGAGCCGCAGCGCCGCCCCCGCATTGCCCATCCGCAAGACGCCATCGGCTGGTCGCTGCGGATGACCGCCAACGCCCACTACCCGCAGATTCCAGCGCGCAGCGTCGTCGGACTGTTCCCAGCGCGCCGTGGCGCCCAGCGCGCGCAGCGCCCGTGCCAACACAGCGGTGTCGTCGCTCAGCGCTGGCCGCGCAAGCACACTCTCGCCGTCGGCCAGCAGCGCATTCAGCAGGTAGCGCAGCGTGTAATATTTTGAGCCGGGCAGGCGCGGCGCACTGGGCGCATAGCGTGGCGCGACAGGCGGCCCGACGGTCACGCGCTCTGGCGTCTGCGCGACGGGTGGCAGATCGGCGTCGGCGAAAGGAGTATCGGGGTCGGATGGTGGCAGCATGGCATTCTCGTTGGCTAGAGCGTATACCCGCTGAACGCCGCCAGCGCCTTGCGCGCCGGAGCGGCGTAGGCGCCCGCTGGCTGGAGCGCCACCGCCGTGCGCAGATCGACGACGGCGGGGATCACGTCGCCATTCGCGGCGGCGTAGGTTCCCAGATAGTACCACGACCCCGGATCGGTCGGGTCGAGCGCGACCGCTTGCTGAAAGTCGTCATAGGCGAGGGACTGCTGGCCGAGCATATCATCCAGGCGGCCCAGCAGAAAGGCGAGCGGTTCGCTCCTGGGAAAGCGTTGTGTAGCCTTGAGCAGGAACTTCCGGGCGGAGCCATCCGCCAGCCCGATCCCGTGGCTGATGTAGAACTGCGCCAGCGCGATGCTATAGGCCGGGTCGGCTGAGAACTGCGCGGCATTGGTGTAGGAGAGCTCGGCGGTCAGGTAGTCCGCCTCGGCCAGCGCCGCGTCACCTGCGGCGCTCCACAACGCGGAATTCTTGGAGTCGAGGATCAGCGCGGTCTGGAAGTGCGCCAGCGCGGCGGCGAACGCGCTCTGGCTCATCTCCACCTCGCCAGCGGCGTAGAGCGCGAAGGGCAGGATGGGGCTATAGCGCAGCCCCGCCGCGATTTGTGGGCGTGCGGCGTCGCGCTGGCCCAGCAGCCAGAGTGTCCAGCCGTAGTAGGCGCGGGCGGCGCCATCGGTCGGCGCGAGCTGCGCAGCGCGGCTGAGGGGCGCCAGCGCCAGCGTTGGCTCGTTTAGCTTCAGCAGCGCGATGCCGATGTTCTCTTCATCGAGCGCGCCGTCGCCCGCGCGGGCGGCGAATTGATATACGCCCGCATTGCGCAGGGTGATGGCATAGTCCGACTCCGAATGGATCAGGCCGTAGAAGTGCGCGCTGGCCGCCTTCGCGTCGCCCTGCGCCAGCGCCAGCATGCCCAGATGCCCCTGTGCCAGCTCGTCAGCCTGTGGCATGCGCGACCACCACTGCGCCGCCACGTCGAGCTGGCTCAGCGACTCGGCGCGCTCCGCCAGCTTGGCATATCCTGAGAAATCGCCCGCTGCGCCTGCGCGCTGCCAGGCGGCGACGGCGCCTGTGTCGTCGTGGGCGCTGGTCAGCGCGTCGCCCAGCCTCAGCCACGCCGAGCCATCGTCCGGCGCGAGCGCGGCGCAGGCGCGATAGGCGGTCGCCGCCTGGTTATACTGACGTTGCAGCGTGTAGACATCGCCAGCGTCGCAGAGTGGGCGCGGGTTGGCGCCGTCGG